>NZ_JAFIBZ010000005.1:0-302481 GCF_017832375.1 Methylocaldum sp. RMAD-M
TTTCCCGGCGATCTCGGGGATGTTCAGCGTCGTATCGAGGCCGCCGTGTTGCAGGCGGACGGTGTGGATGTAGCCGGAGGGAATGTCGGTCCAGGCGGCTTGAGTCGGGGTGCCGGGAAACGGCAGCGCAGCCGGCAGGCTGGCGCTGTCGTCCGGGAGGATGCCCAAACCGCCGGCGATGTCGCGGACCCGCGCATTAGGGTAGTTTTGCTGGAGCTGCGCGGCCAGTTGCGTGGTCAGCGTATTCAGCGCGTTGTCGAGGGCGCCGGCATCGAGGCTCTGGATGGAATGGCTGCCGGTGATGCCGCCGGCCGCGCTCAGTAACGCCGCCGGGTCGTAGCCCATGGCGGCCGCCAGATCGATGCCCGCCAGCTTGTCGCTCGGTTTGAACGCCGGGTCCAGGGCGACCGTGTTGCCGTTGATCGTCGCCACCACCCAGACCCGATCCAGCGTGAAGCTGGTCCCGTGGTTGACGGCCGGAATGCCGCCGGTGGCGATCATCGTGCCGATCACACCGGCATTGGCCTCGGTGCCCAGCCAATGGGCCAGGTCCAGGCCATCGGCGGCCGACACCGGGATGGTCATGCTGCCGTACTGGAACTGGGCGGTGAACCCGGCGGCCCGGAGCAGCGCCACCAGCAGGGCGGCCTGGTCGAAATCGTTGCCGCTGCGTTCCTTCAGCGTGAGGTAGGGGCCTTTCAGCGCGCCGTAATACGGCACGTAGGCGAAATGATTGCGGACGAACTGGTAAATGCGGCGCGGATCGTTGTCCAGGGCCGCCGCCAGCTGGCTGAACTCGGTGGCGGCCGATACCAGGCCCTCCGCCGCCGCGGTGATCTCCGCGGCCGCGCGGGGCGCGGGCCGATACAGGAGGTCACGCCGGAAATCCTGGCGTGATCTCCGCGGCCGCGCGGGGCGCGGCGGTCGCGCCCAATAGGTGTTGCCGCTCAGCCTGCCGGTCGCGCTCCTGCGCCAGGGTCTGTTCGCGTTGGGCGACCACGCGTTCGGCCGATTCCGGCGAGACGAGCTTGGCGCGCTGGTCGATCCAGCCCTCGGGCGCGGCGAAAGGCTCTGCCGAGACCAGCCCAGCCAATGTGACGAACGCCACGAACGGCACCCAGAGGGCCATCGGGGCCACCCCGCTTCTTCTTGTTTCCGGCTTCATGTCAAAGGCCCCGGTTTTTCTGGTTCAGTCGAGCGGCGATGCGCCACAGCGCCACGGCCATCAGGAGCAAACCCTCGGCCGGCACCGCGGGCACGCTCGCATGGGCGGTGCCCGAGTTTTGCTGGTTTTGCAAGGGATCGGTATTGCCCTGATATTCAGCCAGGTTGGTGATCCCGTCGCCGTCGTCGTCCGGGTCGGCGAAGTTGGCGATCAGATCGCCGTCGGTGTCCGGGCTGTTGCTGACCCCCTGGCTGGTAAAGTTGCCGGCCTCGTCGTACTGGAAGGCCAGCGCCGGGCCGTCGGACCGGGTTGCGCTCACGAGCCGGTTGAGGTCGTCATAGCCATAGTTGATTTCGACGGCACGAACGCTCGGCAAGGCCAGCCCTGACAGGAGACCCGCGCACAGCGCTAACCGAAGGTTCCGGTGGCGATCCGTGGACCGGCACTGGGGATTGAAGGCCAGGACGATTCGGTGAGATCGCCGTTCAGGCCCTGAAGAGGAGTGACGCGTTGCGCGCGTGTCTCGTTCCATAACGCCTTACCTTAAGTTTTTGAACCGGTATTTCGAGGCGCCATGGCAAAACAAGGGCGACTAGGCCCAACCCCCCATAAAACGCATCGTTTAAGTTTTGTGTGAATCGCCGGTCGACGAAGGCGGCGATATCGTTACCGGGGTTGACCCCTCCGGCCGATACCCCTTGTCCGTTGAACCGCGGCGGACGGCGCTCGTACGGTTCCCACCGTTCGGTTGCGTCCGTCACCCGCAATTGCGCCAAATTCACCGCTAAAGGCGATCTTAAAAGTCGCCGCGTTACAGGGTTGTGTCAGTGGATGGTGAATATTCACATCCATTGCTGTGACATAGTTCACTGATTTTTCCCAGGCGTTTTGGCTTCCGCACATGGGAATACGTCGCTCTTTCCTAGAAGTAGCCTGTGTATCTGATGGCCCACGGGCTGGTCGTGGCCGTTACCACTCCCATCTTTTGATGATTGTGTCCGCCAGTCGAGGCAATCATATTTGCAAATAATCCCGGTCCGCGGCGAAGGATTGCAGGCCAGCCGGATGGATTGCAGGTTCTCGGATTTTCCATTGCAGGTCACTACAGTTAGAGTCGATTCTGCCGGCCGAATTCGCCGCCCGCATCAAGCGCGTCGGCATCGTCAACGCGATGGACGACGAAAACTTCGCGGCGGCCGTCAAGGCGACCGGACGCAAGAAATTCATCATCGCCGGCGTCACAACGATGTGTGCACGGTCTTCCCGGCATTGAGCCTGGTACGCGAGGGCTATGCGGTTCAGGTCATCGCCGATGCCGGCGGTTCGCCGAGCCAGATCGGCGACGACATGGCTCTGCGCCGCATGGAGAAGAACGGCGTCACGCTGTCCAGCACGAACCAGGTGATCGCGGAACTTGCGGGCAACTGGAGCACCCCCGAAGGGAGCGCGATCGTGCAGCAGGTGGTGATGCCGGCCCTACAAGGCTGAGGGAGACGAACAACGCTTACTCAGCGGGGGATGTTGGTAGTTGACCTGGATCAGTGCGCCGAACGTCCCGGCGCCCCCTGAGGTGACTTGGCTACATCATCACCGTTTCCTGCCTTCTCACGCGCAAGGTCGGAGGCTATTTGGGCCAGCCCGCCCATGAAGAATCGTTTGAAGTGCTCAATGGCAGCGTCCGGTTGATTGGCGATAGCCTCTTGTGGTGCCGCGTGTTCCAGCATTTTGGAGCTCCCGAGCAGAAGCAGGGCGAACGGCGCGATGATGGCGAGTCTGCTGCGCGCGACCGCAGGGTGGTCGGGAGGTACCCCTAGAATCTCGCTGATGAACGCGGTGGCGATTTGCATTTTGGGGAGGAGTTCCCTCTCCAGGAGGATTGGAAACGCGGTGGAGGGGTGGAGTATTTCCCGACCCAGCACGCGCAGGGCCCAGTTGGAAGACATCGGACCAAGAACCGCCCGTAGCATGCCGTCGATGAAGACGCTCAGCTTGTCTTCCGGACGCCCCGGGGCTTCGGAGATCTTCTTCAGGAACTCCAAATCCATCAACCGGTGATGGGCCTCCACTAGGACTTCGGCGTAAAGGCCATCTATGCCGCGGAAGTAGTAATTCACCGCTGCCGAATTGACTCCTGCTCGTTCGGCGATTTCCTTGCCGGTGGCGTAGGCAACCCCTTTTTCGGCAAATACCTCGCCTGCAGCCTCGAGGATCTGCCACCTTGTGGCTACGCCATCGTCCCGGTGACCGGGCAATTTTCGATTTCGCTTCTCTTGTTTCATGGAAAGAGCATACCGGGAAAAGCATGTCTTATGAACGTAAATTTAAATTTCAAATTCGAATTTGACAAAAGTGGTGGCTGCACCCATTCTTATGCCATGAACACGAAAGCTCGCATCATCATTCCGACAGCTCTCATCCTGGTAACTCTAGGCGGCGGATGGTGGCATATCCATCGCCCTTCCGCAGAGGGCTTGCTGACCGTGTACGGCAACATCGACTTTCGCCAAGCCTCCGTACCGTTTAATGGAACCGAGCGAATCACCGAGATCCTAGCGGAAGAAGGCGATGTGGTCCGCAAAGGGCAGGTGCTGGCCCGCATGGATACCAGCCGGCTGGTGCCCCAATCGATCCAGATCGAGTCCGCGGTAGATGCTCAGAAAGCGGTCGTGGAGCGCCTCCGAAACGGCAGCAGGCCGGAGGAGATCGAACAGGCTCGGGCGAACCTGGTATCCGCCAAGGCAGACGCCGACAACGCCAAGGCTCTCTACCGGCGGCGGAAAAATCTGGTGTCGAGTGCGGCCATCAGCAAGCAGGATTTCGATGCGGCAAAGTCGGCCGCCGATGTGGCGGCCGCGAAGGTGGAGGTTACTGAGAAGGCACTCAGGCTCGCGGTCATCGGACCACGCCTGGAAGACATCGCCCAGGCCGAAGCCCAGCTCAAGGGCTACGAGGCGCAGCTGGCACTGATTCGCCGGCAATTGGCCGACGCCGAGTTGCGGGCGCCCTTCGACGCCGTGATCCAGTCGCGGCTGATGGAGCCGGGAGAGATGGCGTCCCCGACGAAACCGGTGTTCTCGTTGGCCACCATCGGGACAAAATGGGTGCGGGCGTACGTTCCCGAGCCGGAGCTCGGGCGTGTGCATTCCGGATCCCGCGCGAAAATCCTGGTCGACAGTCTTCCCGATCATCCGCTCGAGGGTTGGGTCGGCTTCATCTCGCCGGTCGCGGAGTTCACGCCGAAAACGGTGCAGACCGAAGACCTGCGCGCCAGCCTGGTTTACGAAATCCGGGTGTTCGTCGAAGATCCCCAGAACGTGTTGCGCCTGGGCATGCCGGCAACAGTGAAGATTCCGCCGGATGCAGACGGACCTGCCCGCGACCGGGCACGGCAATGAGCCTGCAAGGCCTGACGCATCCGGTGGAAATTCGCGGGGTTCACAAGACATTCCAGCGTGAAACGGGCGAGACCGTCAAGGCCATCGACGCCTCGTCCGACCCGCAGGCCATACAGGACCGCATCGGTTATATGCCCCAGCGGTTCGGCCTCTACGAAGATCTGACCGTCCAGCAAAATCTGGATCTGTATGCCGAACTGCACGGCATCAGCCCAGCGGCGCGCATGGCGGTCTATCCCCGCCTGCTGCAGATGACCGCCCTCGGCCCGTTCACCGGTCGCTTGGCGGGAGCGCTCTCCGGCGGCATGAAACAGAAACTGGGCCTCGCCTGCACTTTGGTCCGTCCGCCCGACCTGTTGTTGCTGGACGAACCGACCGTGGGCGTCGACCCGTTGTCCCGCCGAGAGTTGTGGGAAATCGTGCGGCGTCTGGTGCGTGAGGAGGCGTTGACGGTCATCGTCAGCACTTCCTATCTCGACGAGGCCGCGTTCTGCGACCATGCCGTGGTCCTGCATCAAGGCAAAGTGCTCGCGGAAGGGACACCGGAGGAGATCACCTCTCGGGCGGAAGGGCGCGTGTTTTTCGCCACCTCCTCCGAGGGCTCCACGGCCCGCTCTCTGCAGGCACGCCTGTTCAAGCATCCAGGTGTGGCGGACGCCGTACCCGAGGCAGGGAAGGTTCGGGTCGTTACCCGCTCGTCGCGCGTCCCTCAAGATGATGGCGGAGAGGGCGGCCTCGAGTTTGAACCCGCAGCCCCGCGCTTCGAAGACGGCTTCATGGCGCTGTTCCGAGCCGCGGTCGGCGAGATCCATTCCCCATCCATCACGCTGGGCCGCCCTCCCAGCGAGGCGGTCGGCGTTCCTTCCGTGGAAGTTCTCGATCTGGTTCGGACCTTCGGCGACTTCGTCGCCGTGAACCATGTGTCCTTTCAGGTACGGCGCGGGGAAATCTACGGACTGTTGGGGCCGAACGGGGCGGGCAAGAGCACCACCTTCCGCATGCTATGCGGGCTGATCCCGGCCACTGGCGGGCGCCTCCGGGTAGCGGGGGCCGATTTGAGGACCGCCCGTGCCGAGGCACGGGCGAAACTGGGCTACGTCGCTCAGAAATTCTCGCTCTACGGCGACCTTTCCGTGGATGAGAACCTGGATTTCTTCGCGAGCGCCTATGGTCTGCGCGGTTCCAGAAAACGCGACCGCATCGCCTGGGCGAAAGACCAGTTCGATCTCGGCCCGATGTCGGCCTTGCCGGGCGGAAAGCTGCCGGGGGGGTACAAACAGCGGCTGGCGATGGCCACGGCGCTGCTGCATGAACCGGAAATCCTGTTTCTGGATGAGGCGACCAGCGGTGCCGATCCTCTGGCTCGCCGCGAGTTTTGGGGCCGGATCACGGCCCTGTCGGAACAGGGGGTGACCGTCGTCGTCACGACCCACTTCATGGAAGAGGCCGAATATTGCGACCGTGTGATCATCATGGATGGCGGCATCGCCCTGGCGGAAGGCTCGCCGGCGGCGATCCGCGCCCAGGGGGAGCCCCGAAGTGGGCAGCTGCCCACTATGGAGGATGCCTTTATTGCCATCGTCGAGCAATCCCGGCACAGCGTAGGGAAGGCGGCGCAATGACCGGCCAGGAGCTGATGGCGCGAAGCCGTGCCCGGCGGGTATGGGCATTGATCCGCAAGGAAACCTGGCAGATCCTCCGGGACCCCAGCGCCATCGCCATCGGCGTCGTCCTGCCGATCGTGATGTTGATCCTGTTCGGCTACGGGCTTTCCTTCGATCTCAAGCATCTCCCCGTCGCAGTCGTCGTCGAGCACGCTTCCGAAGAGACCTCCGCCGTCAGCGCGGCGCTGAGCCTTTCGAGCTATTTCCGGGTACACCCGGTCAATACCATGGCCGAGGCGGCGAGGCTGATGACCGAGCATCAAGTCAGCGCCGTCGTTCGCTTTCCGCCCCATTTCGCACGGGATGTGGCGCGCGGCGAAGCCGATCTGTTGGTGGCGGTCAACGCGACGGACGCCAACACCGCCCGCATCGCGATCAGTTACGCAAGGGGCGCGGTAGCGACCTGGCTGGCTCGCGAGATCGCCGAAGGCCGCGCCGCTGCAGGCGGCTCTGCTATCGCCATCGAGGGCCGGCTGTGGTTCAACGAGGCCAACGAGAGTTCCTGGTTCCTGGTTCCGGGCCTGATCGTCCTGATCATGACCTTGATCGGAGCCTTGCTGACCTCCCTGGTCATCGCCCGGGAATGGGAGCGCGGCACCTTCGAGGCGCTGTTCGCGACCCCCGTTCGTCCCGTCGAAATCCTGCTGAGCAAAACCGTGCCCTATTTCGTCATGGGCATGTTCGGGCTCGTCCTTGCGGTTGCCGGCAGCCAGTTTTTGTTCGCCGTCCCCTTGCGTGGGTCGCTTTGGCTGCTGGTGCTGGTCTCCTCGCTCTACCTGCTGGTGGCGCTCGGTATGGGACTGGTGATTTCGTCGGCGACCAAGAGCCAATTTCTCGCCAGCCAGATCACCTTTCTGGTGACCTTCCTGCCAGCGACCCTGCTGTCGGGCTTCATCTTCGACATCCGCAGCATGCCCTGGGGCGCCCAGATCGTGACCAGCATCTTTCCTGCCCGCTATTTCGTCAGCTCGCTGCAGACCCTGTTTCTGGCCGGGGACGTGTGGCCCATCATCCTGCCCAACGCGCTCGTCCTCGCCGGCATGGCCGCACTGCTCATGGCCATGGCCGCCAAGGCGACCCGCAAGCGCATCGACTGAGGTTGCCATGACCGACTCCTTATTTCGCATCCTCGCCCTCATCCGCAAGGAGCTTCTGGCGATCCTGAAAGATCGCAAGAGCCGGGTCACGGTGTTCGTGCCGCCCATTTTGCAGTGCCTGATTTTTGGCTACGCCGCCAGTTACGATCTGAACCATGTCCCCTATGTGCTGCTCGATCGCGATCACAGTGCGGCGTCGCGGGCCTTCATCGCCACCCTCGATGGTTCGGGCACTTTCGATCGTATCGCCACGCTGCAAAACGCTTCCGACATTGCCGACCCGATCACGGATCGCCGCGCTGTCCTCGCGGTGATCATCGACCGGGACTTCGAGCGCCAATTGATGGCGGATGGTACCGCCAAGGTCCAGGCGATCGCCGACGGGCGCAACACCAACACCGCCGGAACCGCGCAAGGGTATGTGAGCACCCTGGCCGCGAACTTCGTGCAGAGGTGGCGCCAGGAGAACGGCGTTACGCCGCCGCCCGGCATCAAGGTGACGCCCCGGGCGTGGTATAACCCCAACCTTGAGACACAGTGGATCATGATTCCCTCGTTGATCGGGACGATCACCATGATGATGACGATGAGCCTGACCGCCATGTCGGTGGCTCGCGAACGGGAGGCAGGCACTTTCGAGCAATTGCTGGTGACGCCTTTCCGTCCCTACGAGATCATGGTCGGCAAGGCATTGCCGTCGATGATCGTCGGGCTGATTCAGGCCACCTCGATCCTGCTGGTCGCCCAGCTATGGTTCCAAATTCCCTTTGCGGGCTCCTACTTCGTGCTTTACCTGAGCCTTGCCGAGTTCCTGGCGGCATCGGTCGGGATCGGCTTGTTCCTCTCCTCCATCGCCCGAAACATGCAGCAGGCCATGATCGGTACGCTCGTGGTGATGATGCCGTTCATGCTGCTGTCCGGCTTGACCACGCCGGTGATGACCATGCCGGACGCACTCCAATACCTTACCGCCGTGAACCCGCTCCGTTATGCCATCAGCATGACGCGCCAGATCTATCTGGAGGGTGCCGGCATCGTCCAGCTGCTGCCCGAAATGCTGGCACTTCTGATGATTGCGGCCGTGACGCTGCCCATCGCCGCCTGGATGTTCCGCAACAAGCTGGCTTAGTGCGGACACAGTAGAACGGCAGGCGATGGTCTGGATGAAAAAACGCACAACAGATACACAACGACATTGAACACCAAGCTCCAATTTTCACTGTCACTATTCGCAATGAGCCTGGCGGCATGCACGGTAGGTCCAGATTATCGGGCGCCTGTTCCGGCCGTTCCGGATCGATGGCACGCAGATGAGAAGATCGGCGCCGATCTGCTATGGGCCAAACCGGAAAATTTGAAGGCATGGTGGCGAGCCTTCGGCGATTACGAACTGGATCGCCTCATGGATCGAGCTTTGGCGCGCAATCTCGACGTGAAAATCGCACTGGCCCGAATCGAACAGGCCCGAGCCGAACGGAGCAGCACCCGCGCAGAACTGTTTCTGTCGGTCGATGTGACGGGGGGCGTGCAGCGCCAAGATAATCCGATGCCCGGCCTGAGGCCGGGCATACGCTACAACCTGTTCGAGATCGGCTTCGATGCCTTGTGGGAAATCGATCTGTTCGGACGCCAGCAAAGGCGCCTCGAGGCGGCCTCGGCGGAGCTGGAAGCGGCCGGTGACCAATACGCTCAATCCCTGGTGACGTTAAGCTCCGAGCTGGCGCGTAGTTACATCGACTACCGCAACGCTCAGGCCCTGCTGGCCATCACCCGATCGAACCTGGACAGTATGCGGCAGACCCTGGCGCAGACCGAAAGGCTGCTGCAAGAGGGCATCGGAACCCGCCATGATGTGGTGCGCGCCAAAGCCCAAGCGGAGACCACCGAGGCGCAGATTCCCACCCTGGAAGCCGGCAAGACCGCTGCCCTGCGTCAATTGGAAGCGCTGGCGGGCCAGCAGCCCGGTGCGCTGGCCGCCGAGCTGGATGCGCCCGGTCCCTTTCCCGAAGCACCGGGGCAAGCCATGCTCGCTTCGCCCGCCGATACCATCCGCCATCGGCCTGACCTGCGCGCCGCCGAGCGCCAGTTGGCGGCCGCTACGGCGATGCAGGGGGCGGCTATCGCGGAGCTGTTTCCGAAAATCTCGCTGTCGGCGTTTCTGGGATTGCGAAATACCGATATCGAAAGTTTGTTCAAGTCCGCGGCGTTTTCCCATGGCAACGCCGCCAACCTTGTGCAGCCCTTGCTCAACTTTGGCCGCATCAAGGCAGGAATCAAGCTGGCCGAGGCCAAACAACGGGAAGCCTATTTTGCTTACGAAAAGGGTGTGCTGGAGGCGCTCAAGGAAACCGAAACCGCGCTGACCCGCTATCTCAAGGAAGAGATCCGACGTCAAACGCTGGCACGCGCGGTGGAGGACCAGCAAGAGGCGGTGCGTTTATCCCAACTGCGCTTCGAAGCCGGCGTCATTTCCCTGCTGGACGTGCTGGTTGCACAACGCGCCCTGTATGCGGTGGAAAGTGAACTCGCTAATTCACGAGCCCTCACTGCCGTTAATCTGATTTCTCTGTACAAATCTCTGGGAGGCGGGGCTAACGCCACGCCGCCGCTGGTTGCTGCCGACGGCAAGAAATCATGAGTTTGTGAGTCATCGGCGCGCCTGGCTCGAGAGGGGTAGGGTAACGCATTTTGCTGGCCGGTGGTTCTTTATCAGCTCGGCATGTCCGGCTGAGCTTAACCTCAACCTGGCGTCAGACCAGCCGGCTTAGATGCGTCAGAGTAGAGTCGATTTAAGCCTTTTCTGATATGCCCGACGTGTGCTCTAAGCTTCAACCTGACACCCCGTACCCTTGGCGTCAATGCCGTTAAGTTAAGACGAATGACGTCACCCCGGCAGGGAAGGGTGGCTTCGGTGCTCCAATCGCAAACGGTCATCCCAGGAGCGCTGGGATGACCCTTCCAATCGCAAACGGTCGCTTTAGTCGCGACCCTTCCAATCGCAAACGGCCTGGCCGGGAGCGCCGGCCACGCCCTTCCCGAAGACACCGTTTGCGATTGGAATGCCGGGGTCCAGACGCTATGGATGGCAGAGGCCTCTCACGTCCTTGTGCACTGGATTCATGCCGCACAGTCCCTGTGCGGCACCCTACGGGCGCTTCGCGTGCAAATCGGCCTCGCCACGCTACGCCGTCCCGCTTCGCTCGCGAGTCCTGGGCAGTCCTTCCCTGGCCTGCCCGCTCGCCGCATTGCGCCTCGCCCTGCCGATTTGTCCGGCACAAATTTGCCAGGAGCAAATTTGGACGTGCGGAGCACGGTCCGTAGGACGAACCCCAGGGATGGGGTGAGCAATCCCTGCCGGAAGGGGCGTTCTGGCGCTCCCAGAACGACCGTTTGCGATTGGAATGACGGCTTAACTTAACGGCATTGACCCTTGGCGTACAGGTTTTTCCGTTTTCTGCACCGGCCCCATAAAGCGCTGGGACTGCAATCCGCGCGATTTCAGTTAAGGGACGATCATCCCAGCCGGCTTTTAAGCCGGGTCAGCGTCTCCATCCGCTCATGCAGGACGGCAATAATGCGCGGTGGTTTTTCTTCCGGATGGATATAAAAAATATAGTGGTGTTCACAGCGGCTCACCCTGACCTGGGGATACCGCTCGGAAAAGCTGCGCGAAGGCACGGTCCGGGCGGCGATCTCCCGAAGATGCTTGTCCAGCAGCCCGGCATAGCGTAGGGCTTGTCTTTGACGCCATTGCTCTAGCGTGTAACGGGCAATCTCCCTGAGGTCTTCCTCAGCGGGGGCGGTTAATTCATAAGGGAGCATTCCCTTACCGCGCTTCCCGATGGATTTCCTCGAAGATCTGTTCGACCGATTTGTGGACGGCGGCGTCTTTCGCAGCCTTGATCCGTGGTTCCAGGAAGGCTTCCAACTGGCGAAGCGCTTCGTCTTCATCCGCTGCCGCGATATCCGGTAACACGCGCTCCAGAACATAATCCTTGATGCTCTGACCGCGCAAAGCCGCCACAGCCTTGAGTCGTTGATGTTGTTCCGGGGTCACTTCAATCGATAAACGCATCATGTCCTCCTGCTGGATTAAGGCACTGTCTAGCTTAGCGTGATAAACAACATTAGCACAAATGAACATTTGTTGTTTAGATTATTCCTGAGCAATCCGCCGCCCGTTTTCCGGCGGATCCGCGCCAGGTGCCTATCGAGGGCCTCTTAAGCCGCTTGCCGGCACACATCGAGACCCAATACGCCTCCACGCCAGCACTGAATTTAGCATGCGACAAGTTTCCCGATCGCGAGCGATGAGAGACCGCAGGCCTTAAGCGCCGGCCAGGTAATCGCGGACCATTTGAATCAACAGCCAGCCGAGCATCAAGATTACCGTGACAAAGATCATCGCGCCGAAGAACTCGATCACCCGGAGGATGCCGACCTACACGAGCATGACGGCGTGATACGGCAGAGAGGACTCTAGCGACCGCGCGAGCGCCGGTTCACGTCATCCGCCCCGCCCGAGCGATGGGCGCGACCGCCGCGATCGCATCGGTGCGCGTGGGCCAGACCAGGCGTGGACCCTTCAGCGGCGCCGGTGCGCGGCGCGCCGTTCCCGACCGAAACGGGACAACGTTCGCCCTGTTCAGGCCTGGCTTTTTCGCCATGGTTTACCCCTGTTCTATAGTCTGCGCTCGCGCGTGGGTGACCGGATCTTTGAGGCAGGTGGTCATCACTGTGGCCGCAGCCCCTCCCACATCGTCGGCTAAGAGACTGACCCCCACGAGGATGGCCAATCGCTCGCGGGCACTGCGTTGCTCGCCGTGCCCGCTGACGCGCTTCGGATGGCGCTGTGGCGCCGGCAACCGCCGCGCGGCCAACTGCTGCATCATTCCCAACCGGGCGTGCAATATGCCAGCCGGGTGTTTCGGGGCCTGCTACAGGCGTATGGCATGACCGGCAGCATGATTCGGAAAGGTGGTTGTTGAGTGGGGTGTCCGCTGCTACTTGACCAGGTCAACCTATATTGCCGAATAGGAAGATAGACAGAAGGATAGATCAAGAAAATAAAGGATACTTTGTCAGGCAGGGGACGTGTGGTACACCGTAACGGATGATAAACAAAAACCGTTTAATTGTTTGGTGGGCATAAAGGAGAGACCGATGTTAAGCATCGAGAAGGCAAAACGGGAGGATGCTCGGGCGGCCTGGGAGATAAGGAATACTGCCGTCCTCAATCAATGTGCTGGCCACTATTCCGGCGATGCCCTAAAAGTGTGGACTGGTGGTATGTTAACGGAGGATTTCATAGATCACATCGAGAAACATTTCTACGTGGCGAAGTATCACCACCAAGTGGTTGGCACGGGCATGATCAATATCGATACCGGAAAAATTGACGCCGTATTTGTCCATCCAAACCACATGAGAAAGGGCATAGGAAGGGGGATTGTCACATTCCTTGAGGAGATCGCCTTAAGCCATGGGTTGGAGACGCTAAATTTGGAGTCGACGTTAAACGCCGCGGCGTTTTATCGAGCATGCGGTTTTAAAGGAGATGAGATTGCTACCTATGTCTCTCCACGAGGTATATCACTAGACTGCATCCCTATGATCAAGGATATCTCGCCCAACAACCGCTTGCAGCCGACGTCGGCGGCTGAAGCGGGGCGATAGGCGCCAGAAAGATGTCTCGCCTTTGCATCATTTTTGACCTTGACGGCACGCTGGTGGATAGCGAGGGCCTGTGTAATCAAGCGTTCTTGGATCTGCTGCCTGAGATCGGTGAAACCCTCGAGTCAATGGTCGAACGATACCGGGGGACGAAACTGGCGCTGATACTCGCTGATCTTGGGGCTCGCATCGGTCGACCGCTACCTCCGAATTTCGAGGCGACCTATCGCGCTCGAGTCAGCGAGCTTTTCCGGACCGACCTGCGCCCTACACCCGGCACTATCGAGATGCTTGAGACGCTCAGCTATCCCAAGTGCGTTGCATCCAGCGGCCCTCCGACCAAAATCGCCGAAGCCCTGCTTTCAAGCGGCCTTTCGAAATACTTCGGCGACCATGTGTTCAGTTCCTATGAGGTGGGTTCGTGGAAACCGGATCCGGGGCTGTTTCTCCACGCAGCACGGTCAATGGGATACTCTCCCAATCAGTGCATCGTCGTCGAAGACAGCCCTGTCGGCCTACAAGCTGCGGCAGCCGCTGGAATGACGGCGATCCACTACTTGCCTGGGTCACAATACAGCGAAATGTTCGGACAGTCTCATGCAGTCGTTGGCCGTATGGCTGACCTTCCTAGGCTCATCGATGCTGCATCCCAGGGCGTCTAACCTGGGGTTCGAGCGGAACACAGCGGCTGGCGCCGGCGTGCCCGCTAAACTTCGGTTTACAGCCGGAAAGGAGGAGTTACGCCTATGCGCCACCCAGTAGTTGTTGCTGCCACCTGGATGGTTGGCGCTTTACTCTCATTTTCCGCGATGGCCGTTGCGGTACGCGAACTTTCCGCGAACTTTGGCACGTTCCAACTTCTTGCCATCCGCAGCCTCATCGGCTTGGCTGTTATCTCGGCCATACTCACTAGAGTCGGTTGGACGCAGGTCTCGTTTCGGAACGTTAGAATACATCTCGGGCGGAACTTCGTTCACTTTTGTGGGCAGTTCGGTTGGTTCTATGCCATTGCGTTTGTTCCGCTGGCGGCGGTGTTTGCCATTGAGTTCACCGTGCCGCTCTGGACGGTGGTATTCGCGGCACTACTGCTGGGTGAGCGTATCTCCCCGAGTCGGGGGCTGGCGGTTGTTCTAGGCATCGCCGGTGTTTTGGTTATCCTTCGTCCCGGCTGGTCGGTCGTTCATCCGGCGGCGCTTGTAATGCTGGCCGGCGCCTTTGCGTATGGACTGTCTCATACGCTGACCAAGAAGCTGGCGGGGCGAGATACACCGCTGTGCATTCTCTTTTACATGATGTTGATTCAGTTGCCTCTAGGTTTGGTGCCAGCGGTGTTTACTTGGGTTACCCCTGCAGCAGCACATTGGCCTTGGCTCATCGTGGTCGGCATTACCGGGCTCAGTGCGCACTACTGCATGGTGCGGGCACTTTCCCTGGCGGATGCCTCGGTAGTGGTGCCCTTAGATTTCCTGCGCTTACCACTCATAGCGCTGGTTGGCTACGCGCTTTACGGTGAGCGTGTAGATGAGTATTTGGTTTTGGGCGCGGGCTTGATACTGGCAGGCAACTTTATCAACCTGGATCGGGAGCGGAAGAAAATTAAGCCGCTAGAGCCCATTCCGCAACCACGAGCCTGATTTTGCTCTAACGAGTGCGTCAAGCCGACAAGCCCTCTATGGCTACGCCGTTCGGGCCTTGCGGCTTACGTTGGCATTATTGCTTCGGTAATTAAAAGGCGATTTTCAGCAAGCACAGATCAGCGCAAGTGATTGATCTACAGTGCTACAGGAATTAATTGGAAATTCATCATCAGGAGGAGGGATGAATTGTGTATCAAATTTCGATTGTCATCTTTGATGAGTTTACGGATATCGATTTTTTCTTAATGAGAGACATCCTGGGACGGACAAGAACAGACTGGAAGGTAAGAGTTCTTGGAACAAAAAGCACCCACACGTCTACGCTGGGTATGACGGTAAAAACCGATGGCCATGTATCAGAGGCAAATGCCTCTGACGTGGTTTTGTTTGTTAGTGGTTATAAGGGTGTGCCAGCCGCATTGGAAGATGAAGAATTCATGTCTTCCTTCAAATTGAATCCACAAAAACAACTCATCGGCTCGGTCTGCGCAGGTTCGTTCATTTTATCCCGACTTGGTTTATTGAAAGGTATCAAAGCGACAACGCATCCAGATGCTAAGCCGGGTCTTGTGGCTATGGGTGTCGATGTTCAAGACAAAGCGCTGGTAGTGGAAGGCAATATTGCTACGGCGGGCGGGTGCTTATCGGCGCTATATCTGACCGGGTGGTTGGCTGAACGTTTGTGTGATGAATCCAAGCGGCGCGAGATACATAGGCAGCTCGTTCCGGCAGGGCAGGCCCGCATTTTTGAGGAGCTCATTAAGTCATCCATTGAGGCTGCGAAGGTAAGCGAATCGCATAACACAATGCTCCAGCCGGCGTCAGGGCGCGACGCAGCCTTCCGCGGCTGAGCTTGGCGTTAGGCACCAAGAAGGTTTGGCCC
Source organism: Methylocaldum sp. RMAD-M (assembly GCF_017832375.1). Lineage (NCBI taxonomy): Bacteria > Pseudomonadati > Pseudomonadota > Gammaproteobacteria > Methylococcales > Methylococcaceae > Methylocaldum > Methylocaldum sp. RMAD-M. The sequence goes on from NZ_JAFIBZ010000005.1 coordinate 15,515, forward strand.
CTGTCATGGCGGAACTGATCGAATTCGAGACTAAGCGGCTTCGTTTGCGGCAGTGGCGGGAAAGTGATCTTGAACCTTTTGCCGCCATCAATGCCGATCCGCAAGTGATGAAGTTCTTTCCCAAACCTTTGGAGCGTCGGGAGAGTGACGAGATGGCGGATAAGATCCGCTCGCTCATTGAACTGCGTGGCTGGGGATTCTGGGCTGTCGAGGTTAAAGGCGGTGAACCTTTTATCGGCTTCGTCGGACTGCATGTGCCAGCCCCGGCATTGCCATTCTCGCCGTGTGTAGAAGTTGGTTGGCGGCTTTCAGTAACCCACTGGGGCCGAGGGTACGCATCCGAGGCCGCCCATGGTGCGCTGCAGATAGCATTCCTGAGGCTCGGCCTGCCCGAGGTTGTTGCCTTCACCACCGTGGGCAATCGGCGGTCTCGCCGGGTCATGGAGCGTCTTGGCATGCAGTATAGCCGCGAATTCGAGCATCCGGACATGCATGATGACAGCATGCTCAGGCCCCATGTACTGTACAGGCTTCACGCTGCGTGCTTCAGGAAGGCCGCCAGCAGGCAAGAAATTGAAGAGAAAGGCAAAAGAGCCTAACTACCGCTTTCGGGCACCACCGGGGTCAGGTCTTCCACACACGCCCACACCCTGTCATCTCCCCCCATGGCAAGACCTCTCCGCATCGAGTTATCCGGCGGCCTCCATCACATCACGTCCCGTGGCGATAGGCGCGAGGACATTTATTTTTCCGATATCGACCGCGAGGCTTGGCTGGCGTTGCTGGGGCAGGTTTGCGCGCGGTTCAACGGGGTTTGTCAGGCTTATTGCCTGATGTCCAATCACTATCATCTGGTGATTGAAACGCCGGAGGGCAATCTCGCCCGAGGCATGCGCCAGCTCAACGGGGTTTATACGCAAATGGTAAACCGAACGCACGGGCGCGTCGGGCATGTTTTTCAGGGGCGATACCAGGCGATTCTGGTGGAGAAGGACAGTTATCTGCTGGCGTTGGCTTGCCGAGCATTTGGGATCATCTGCAAGGCCAGATTTATCTGGGTAGCCCTGAATTCATCGAGCGCATGCAATCCAGCCTTGCGCCGGATCAGCCGCTGGATGAAATCCCCCGCATGCAACGGCGGCCGATGGCGAAGCCCTTGGCGCATTATCGAACGGAATAGGCCGACGATCCGCGCACCGGCATGGCGCTGGCCTATCTTACCGGCGATTATGCGATGAAAGCCATCGCTCGGGAATGCGGAGTTCGTCGATCTCATCCAAGACCACGGCATTCGGATCAGCATGGGTGGCAAAGGCCGCTGGGTCGACAACGTGTTCGTCGAACGGCTGTGGAAAAGCGTGAAATATGAGGAGGTCCACTTGCATGCTTACGACACGGTTTCCCAGGCACGAGAAGGCTTGCAGCGGTATTTCAAGTTCTACAACGAACGTCGACCCATTCATCGCTTGACGGCAAGACCCCCGATAGCGTGTACTTCGATCCGCTGCCCATTCAACAGGCAGCCTAAACCGCAGAAGCCCACTTAGGATCGGGAAAATTCTGTCCAGAAAACCGGGGCCACCGCTGATTTCCAGTTCGAGCCCATCATTTCAAAAAATCGAAGCCGGGCTCATAAGGCAACAAAAAGCAGGTTTTTCCACAGCTTCGTTAGACTGCAGGCTGCAACTGAAGAGAAGGTGAAGTATGCGAGCCTTTGCACAAAAACAGAATCAAGCTCAAAAGCCGGCATCCTCAAGCCTTGCCCGGCCTCGGAAGACAATACTTGGGCCGCATCATCATGAGCATCATATCCTCCTTCTGCAGCGCGCGATCGGGAATCAAGCCGTACAGCGGCGGTTAGAAGCAAATACGGTGAATGTCGAAGGAGACTCGACTACTACCAAAATTGCCCGCTTCGGTCACGATTTCAGCCGGATACCCGTATACGCTAAAGTGCCCATGAAGACACAGACAAAACTGACGGTTAAGACTCCAGAAGACGTATACGACCAGGAAGCGGACCGGATTGCCGATCGGGTGATGGCAACGGCAGCGCACTCCGTCGTTATCGGCGCGCCACCAGGTATCCAGCGCTTCGGCTACGGCTTTTCAAGGCTGCGGGTGCATTCCGGCATCGGCACTGCTCCCGGGGAACTGGACCACCCACCCCTCCGCATCAGCGCGCGCATACCCACCACCTTGCCCGCCGCGACACCCGCATGGACAAGGAACGGCGAAATAAACCTCGGTCCCGCCGGTCTGTTCATGCCGCCGCGGGAGCAACTCCGGATGCTGCGTCACGAAGCCTTCCACCGGCTGCATCAGCGCATCGCGCCCGTCAGCGATGCACCGGAGGCGCGCCTGCGGGCCGAGCGGCTCGCGACCCAAGCGGAGACGGGCGCGGCGCTGCTTCCCGTTGCGTTGCCACCCGCGCCCGCGCTGCTGGCCTTCCCGCCGCAGAAGTATACGCCGTGGGACAGGGTCTGGATCGGCAACGACGCCATCATCGGCGAAGTGACGGAGGGAGGGGTCGCCGCGCGCATCTTCCTGAGCTACAAGGACCTCGGGATCACGAAGGCGCCGGAATCGCAGACCTACCACTGCGGCAAGCACGATCCGGCGCCGATCCCGACGCTGGTCAAGCGGATGCGAGCCGCCGCAAAGCAGGCCGCCGTGCTCAACGGCAAGATCACGGACAGCACCTACTCGCTGAGGACCAGCGTGATCGCCATCTCGAAGGGCGCGAACAGCGCATTCCGCGTGTTCGGAGGCCAGGGCGTGCTGGTGATCAAGCAGGAGGATTCCTGGGAGGGAACCATTGCCCACGAGGGCTCGCACGGGATCTTCGCCTTCCACCTTGGCGACCGCGTCCCCAAGGGCGCGCCCGACCTGCTGGCCAAGGGAGTGGCCGAGCTCTTCCTCGAGCTGCAGAACACCGCGCCGGTTTCGCTCCCCAGCGCACCGTTCGATGCGAAGCACCTGCCTCCGCTGAAGGACGACGGCAAGACCACGACCCATCCGGCGGGGCTGGTGATGGTCGCCGACACCCTGTGGGCTGGCGGCGGCGGACATCCTTGGGACAACGCGGACGAGTTCTTCGCCAGCGCGTTCGGCATGTATCAACAGAAATCGCTGTTCGACCAGATTGTGCGGCACTACGGCAAGGCGGATCCGAAGATCCCGCCACTGGCGAAGAAGCTGTCGGCCCTGCTCGCCGCGGTCGGGGACCCGAAGGCCGTCGCGGGACTCAAGGTGCCGTCGAGCACGAAGGCGGTCGATGCGGAGCTGAAGCGGATTCAACCCACGCCGGAGGTCGTCGCGGGGCTCGACGCCTCCGTCGACCTGCTGCTCGATCCCACCACGCTGCGCGGACCACAGACGATTTTGTGCCCCGGCGCTAAGCCGCCCACGGCCGGAACAGGGGCGGCCAGCCAGAAAGCGACAGGGCCATGAAAGCCATGCTACCCAGAGCGAGCTAGGGATTTGCCCTCACTCAACAGCTTGTTCCTGCAACGCAAGTGTCCATGCGGCTCCAGGGGCGACTTTTCCAGAGTTCTTGGGCGGAGTACATAGCCACAGCCACGACTGCGCCTAACAACGGCATCAACCCGACGCCCCGACGCTGGCTTTTTGGGAAGTAGTCTGTGGTCCTGCCCCGTCCTTCTGTTGCCGAAACCGGGCACGTCGACCGTGGTATCGAGTTTCACCGTCGCGCCCAGCGGCCAAAGAACGCCGAACAGCCGTTCGTCCGCCTCCTGATCAGGCGGCGAATCCGGGCTGTCCAAGGTTTCATCACCGCTCGCGCCCGATGCACATGTTTCTTCCACCGGCACGCGAAAGCTCGTCGCGGTGGCTTCGGCCCGCGGTTCCAGATCGATGGGATCGGGCTCCGGCAGGGGCGATTGCTGCTCGGCCGGCAATTCGTCGATGGCCGCCAGGGCCATGGTTGCCAGCGTGGCGCGGACCTCGACGACCAGCCGTCCGCCGGCCAGATAATTGGTCGGATAGATCCGGGAGACGCCGAACTCACCTTCGTAGCGGCCCTCGTCGTACTGGTCCAGCAAGGTATCCTTGACGGCGAATTCGCCGATCTCGGTCACCAGCCGTCCGACGGAAAAGGTGCCGTTACGGCCATGGATGGCGCGAATGTACAGGGTTCCGCTGAGTTTGATCACGGGGATAGCCTCCGGTTGAATGAAAAACGGAGGCAGCCCCGCGACGGGTTGCCCCCGTCGGGTGGATGAAAACGGCTTACGCTGCCGTCGGCTCGGAGTGAGCGGACGCTTGGCTCCTGGCGGGCGCCTGATAGACCGGCTGACCGTCGACCTTGGCCCAGGCGATATAGAGCAGCCGGGCCTTCAGGCTGACGCCGGTCTGCCCAGCCTGAAACCGACCAGCACAGCCTGGCGCGCCTGGATGGCCGGCATCAATTGGCGGACAACCGCTTGTGCATCCTGGCCGTTCACCCGGCAATCGAAGCGGGTATATTCGACGGCATCCGCCGCGCCGTGCAGAGCGGATACCTCGACCGCCAGAAACGGCTGGCCGCGTCTGATCGGGGCCTCACGCACGCGGTTCAGATAGCCGACGCCGGTGATATGAAGGTCGAAGTATTTCTCGTCAGGTGGATTCATGGTGTTCCTCCTATAGGCATGAATGAACCGGAGAAATCCCGACCCGACCGGGGTATGGGTTCCCCCGGAGAAGGTTGAAGATGCCTGCGGCGCTCCCGAAGGAACGACCATCGTTCGAGCAGGCCCGCGATGGTGAAGGGTGCGACTAAGCCGCAGTCGCCACGGTTGGAACTCGTCTAAGCCAAGGTCACGAACAATACGAGCATCGTCAATACCGTCGCCTTGACGATATGAGTCTGGACCTGCATCAGCGACAGCCGCTCGCGGCGCCAGCCGATGTATTGCATCAGACTCACCCAGGCGGTCCACAGCAACAGCCCCACGGCCAGCGTCTGTAGCACCAAGGCCTTTACCGCTCCGAGGCCGATGCCGGCGCCGGTGGCGAATGCCGCCGAGGGCGAAAGCGGTGGGTGGGGTGACGAGGTTATCCCGATCGTGGCCCCCGGTGCGGGTGTGGCCGAGCCGGCGGAGGGGGCACCGGACACACCCATGACTGCCGAGACATCGAACCCGCCCAAAGCCGAAAGATACGTGGCGATCGATGTTCCGTTGCCATCCCGGACCGAGCCGGTTCCGCCCGAACTCAGGAAGCGGCGCAGCCCGCCGACGCCGACCAGGTGAGCGCCGGCGAGCAGGCCCGACGGTGTGATCAGGACGCCGCCGACCGTTTGTCCCAGATAGCCGTCGAGATCCAGGTTCTTGATCTGCGACCACTGGGCGGCACTGTAGGCGGTCACCGCCTGAGTCTGCACCGAAGGGCGGCTCAGGAAATCGGCCGTATTCCGGACGCCGTCCTTCCCGGTCCAGCTTCCCCGCCAGTCGTTCTTCGCGGTGCCGTCGGGCCGGTAATAGCCGGCTTCTGCCAAGGCCTGCTCGCCCATCTGGTAGAGACCCAAATACCCGTAATCATTGCGGGCACCGGGGTTGTCTCCGGACTCCACCCTCGCCAGGTGGCCCAGATAATCGGCATAGTTCCCTGCCGCCAAAACGATGCCTGACATAACCGCTAATGTGACCAACGCCGTGCGCCAGGCTTTCGGATAAGGATGGCGTTTTACGCCCACGTCACGGGCTCCCGGCGACGCTCATCGATCGATTTCGCGCAGGCCAGAGCCGCATCGGTGACCGGCGTATGCGATCCCAACCGACGCGAGCGGCCCTGTTCATTCAAAACCAGCCCGTAATCCAGGGACGGCAAGACAATGACGCCGTACAGGGATTCGGCGTCGCAGCGGTGCGGCCTGCACAGATCGAACAGGACAACGTTTACCCCGTCGTGTTCGAAAATGCGTACCGGACGCGCGGGACCGCTGAGCTTTCGGATCCACGGGGCCTCGTTCCGGCTGAGCGCGGCGTGTTGTCAGCCGATCGCGGGGACCGACTCGATCAGGTGCCAGGGCAAACCGGCATACGGCGGATTCCCGGCGTAGCGCAAAACGCCGCCCCCTGGACAGGCGTCGCGCTGGGCCAATTCCTGCTCGGTCGGCAGCAGGTTCACGCGCTCATCCACAGACTCATTGGCCGCCGCCGCGTTGGACAGGGAAATCAATGCAAACAGCCATTCGATTCGCCAGAGCCTCATCAATCATCTCCTTCAACGCGGTTCATGCGATTTTGGATCAAGGCCTTCACGCGTCCCGGCCACGCGATATCGACGAACCGCACGGGTCTGCCGTCGGTGCCCGCCGAAGCCAATTCCAATGTGCCGATGTTCACCAGACGCTCGAACCAGGATTGGCTGAGGGTGATCGAGCGGATGTCCTGAAACCGCAAGCCCACGGTATCGCGGGCAACCAGACCTTCGCGGGCTTCGACCCCGGTCTCGGAAACCACATAGGCGGCCGACAGCCATTCGGTCCACAGCCAGAAGAGCAGGGCACCGGACAGCAAACCACCCATGAGTGTCAAGCCGTTGAGCGTCCAGGTCAGCCCGGTGTTCAGCGCCGAAGGATCGACCGGCAATAAGCCCAGGAGGGAACTCAGCAGGCGGTGCGGAATAAATGCCAGCAGCACGCCGATGCCCAATACCGGCAGCCAAGCGGCATTCGCTCGCAACACGGCGGGTCGGAATACTCGTGCGGCTCTTTTTTCCGAATCCATCTTCATCGAGTGCCTCTCGGTTCGCTGCAACAACCCGCCAGGACGCGCGGCTTGCGCCGTCGGTTCGTTTGATCGGCGTGCCGAAACGGCTTCGGCACGCTGAAACTCCGGTTCGCACCGAAGGATGAAACCGCCGTCGGGACAACTTTCCACCGCATAGCGCCTCCCCGATTCGTCCGACAGCAATTCGCGCATGCGGGTCGCGAGGCCGAACGAACGGAACGGCAGGCCGTCGAGGTTGTAGATGACGTCGCCGATCCGCATCGGGGTTCCCGTTACTCTTCGCCGAAATCGCCGGGCGTCTCTACGGGCGCACCGGCACGCGGCCGATACGTGACGGATTCGATGCACACCGGATCGATGGCGATGCGACTGGCCGTCAGCCGTAATGCGCGATGCTCGGTGCCCTCCGCGTCCTCCCAGGATTCCTCCCGCAGCCGCTGCGAGACATGGAGCGATGCGAATGCGAGCGAGTCGAGTAGTCCCCGGAAGCCCGAGCGCCGGGTGGATGGCCGAAGGTCGTTGCGTTAGCAACGGTCGTAGGCCATCCACAAGGCATCGCGACCGGGCGTCGAGCCATTGTGGAGCCAGGTTCCGACCCCTTGTCGGGTCGGGACCGGTCGAACGCAGGGCGTCCGGGGCGCCGCAGGCAATAACTTGTCGCCAAGTTTTTGCTCCTTTTGGTGACTCGGAAGTCCCAAAAGGTTTTGCAAAAAATGGCGACACAATCGTGGCCATCGACCTGAATCCGGGCGCCTTTGCGGAGCACTTTGACCGCCGATTCCGCACGGGCTCCCCACACGCTGACGCTGAGCCAGAATCCGCCCTCATCCTCGAAGGAACCATCGTCTTGCGGCACGCTGCGATCGAAGTAGACGCGCAGATCCGCCACCGACCGATCCTCGCCATCGACTTGGACGGTGCGAAGCACGGGCGCCTGACCGAGGTTGCCGACGCCCGAAAACTGATTGCTCATGCCCTGGACTCCTGGGGAATGCCGCTGTTTGCAATGAGCCATAGATGCCCGATTTTTCGCCCGATGACCACCCAAAACCGATCATTCGCCGGTGACCGGTTTCCGCTTCTTGAGCCGGTTTCAATGTATCAAGGCGGTCGTGAAGGAGGTTGAAAGCGAAATGTGCCAATACGGCATCTGTACGGAACCTTGTTGGAAGTTCCGAGGTCATATAAACTCGATCCGTATAATTTCCGTATCAATGATTGAGACCGCCATGCCTACTGCGACCACACCCTACGAGCGCATTGACCTCAGGACCTCGCCCGAAATCAAGGAACTGATCGTTCGCGCCGCAGCCACGGCCGGCGTTTCCGTGAGTGCCTTTCTACTGGGCGCCGCGCAGGAGCGCGCCAAACAAGTTCTCAGCGAGGCGGAATTGATGACGCTGTCGCCGCGTGACTGGGAGGCTTTCTTTACGGCTCTGGACCATACCGACAAGCCCCGCCCGAAATTGTCGGCCGCCATGCAACGGCATCGTGAATGGCAATCCGAACGTGAATCCTCGTGACGGTTTTCTACCGGAAGCGATCGAGGCGCTTCACGTCCATCATGATCGGCGAAGCTTTACCTGCGGCGACCCGGAACTGGACGGCTATCTCAAACGCTTTGCGCGTCAACATGCCGAAACCAAGGTCAGCCGAACCTACGTCGCCGTCAACGGTGCTGCGATTCTCGGTTATTACAGTCTGGCCATGTCGGCCATTCGCAGGGATCAGTTGCCGTCCCGGTATCAATCCCGCTTTCCGAATTACCCATTGCCAGTAGCTCGTTTGGCCCGGTTGGCGGTCGACCATCGCTATCAAAATCGGGGCTTGGGCGAACTGCTATTGGCCGACGCGCTGTCCCGGTGTCTCCGTCTCTCGGAGGAAATCGGCATGGTCGGCGTTGTGGTCGATGCCAAGCATGAGCACGCCAGGCGCTATTATGAGCGTTTCGAATTCGAACGATTCCCCGATGCCCCGCTCACCTTGTGGTTACCCACGGCAGCCATCGCCAAACTGTGAACCGGCACATCGAATTAAGTGTGGACGCGAGGGGTTAGTATCGACCTATACCCTGTCAATCTTCGCCGCGGGTTAGGGCCATGATCTCATCCGTGCTCATTGGCGATCCGCGCCCAGGCGCTGGCCAACGCCTCGATACTGGATGTGTTCATGGTGTCCGTCATGGTTCGATCCCATAGCGGTTTTCGTCGTCGGCATCCTGGCGCACGGCGGATAGTTGCTTCAGCAGCCCCGGCAGCGCCGTTTGCACCGTGTCCCACACCATGTCGAGGTTGATGTCGAAGTAGCCGTGGGCGATGCGGTTACGCATGCCGCGCATGCTGCGCCAAGGCACCTCGGCGTGCGTGTTCGCAAACTCGGCGTAGCCGTCCATTACCTTCGTAGCGGCTTCACCGATGATGATGAGGCTCATGATGACGGCCTGCTGGGTGCGCTTGTCCGCCAGAAAGTCATCTTTACTCAAGCCTTCGACGAAGCTGCACGCATCCGTCGCGGCCTGCCGCATGTGGTCGAGGTAGTCGGGCAGGCGGCTCTCGCTCATACCGGCTGGGCTTCCGCGAGCACCTTGGCCCGGACCTTCGGCGGCAGGTCGGCCGGGGTCAAGAGATCAACATGGACGCCGAGCAGCGCTTCCAGCTCGTCCTGCAAACCGCCCAGATCGAACAACGTCGCGCCGGGTAATGCATCCACCAACAGATCGAGGTCGCTGCCGTCCCGGTCGGTGCCGTGCAGTACCGAGCCGAAGACGCGCGGGTTCGCCGCGCGGAAGCGGCTCGCCGCTTCGCGGATGGCGCTTCGTTTGAGGTTGAGCGCAACGGATGGTCGCATGTGACACCTTTCCTTATCTCAACTCGTTGAGACGGTAAGAAACCGATAATAGCATTTCAAGAACGATTTTCGAGAACAGCAAAGCGGGACTCGGGCGAACTGCTATTGGCCGACGCGCTGTCCCGGTGTCTCCGTCTCTCGGAGGAAATCGGCATGGTCGGCGTTGTGGTCGATGCCAAGCACGAGCACGCCAGGCGCTATTATGAGCGTTTCGAATTCGAACGATTCCCCGATGCCCCGCTCACCTTGTGGTTACCCACGGCAGCCATCGCCAAACTGTGAACCGGCACATCGAATTAAGTGTGGACGCGAGGGGTTATTAACCCGGCCTATATTTATAGGCCGGGTTAATCCGGGGCAGGGATGCCCCGGCGCGGCGACAAGCCGCGTGAGCCCAGGCCGGGCGTGTAACCGACCTGGGCGGCGGCCCGAAATACCAGGAGGGTATTTACGGGCCTGATTAATAATTCAATTGGCGCCCCGGATACGATTCGAATGTATGCCCATCCCCTTAGGAGTCCCGGTATGCTGCATTAAAGAAAGCGCAAGTTGATCGCAAATTTGACAACCTTTCCCGTCGCCACTGTTTTTGAAGCGTTGTGCAATGTAGGCAGGCTGAATTTCATAAATCAGGAAACTGCGTTCAATCAAGTCTGACTTCCATTATCGTTTGGACGAATTTGAGAGGACCGTAATGAGCGAAAAAGCATTGGTAACCATTACAGATGCCGCAAAGATCATCTCCGTGAGTCGCGCAACGGTCTACAGAATGATTCAGGCCGGCGATTATGATCAGCAAATTGCACAAGGAAAGAAGTCCAAGGAAGACGTACCGCAAGCGATTCGAGGCTATTTAGGGTGTCGATTCCCCAGAATGATCCGTTTGGGGCCTCGTTGCGTGCGCCTGAACCGGGCGGAAGTGGAGGCATGGATAGCTTCGAGAGCCTCCCAAGGCGTGTAACGTCATGCACTACGGCGATGGGATGAGAACTGCGGTGGGCTACGAAACTAGTCGTAACTTATTGATTTGGCGGAGAGGGAGGGATTCGAACCCTCGTGCCGGGTTTCCCCGACCATCCGATTTCGAGTCGGCGCCGTTATGACCGCTTCGGTACCTCTCCCCGGAAAAGGCTGATATGATACGACACTCTTGTTGAGAACTAAATGGTGGGGGACATGAATTTGTCTGAAGTCATGCCCTTCGGCCTAAACCTGAAAGACACCTTGGGCCGAAGTTTAGATCATGCGAAAAATGTAGACGATAAAAACAAATTCATAAGGGGGCGACAAAAAAAATCAGCATTAAAGCAATCCAACGTTTTCCGTTTCCTCGCTTATCTCTTCTTCACGGCTTCTTTCTCGGGGTGTACTCAAGAAACATCCCGGCCTTTAACCCAGTTGGAACGGATCAAGCAATCCGGTGAACTGCGGGTCGTAACCCGGTACGGGCCTTCCACTTACTATGAAAGTGTCAATGGAGCGGTTGGTCTGGAGCATGACTTGGCCGAGCTATTCGCCAGGCGCCTCGATGTCAAAGTGAAATTTATAGTGTCGGATTCGGCTAAGCAGGCAATCCAGACTCTTGATGACGGAGGCGCGGATATAGCGGCAGCAGGGCTGCTTATCGATGTGGTAAGGAAAAAGAAACTACGCTTTGCACCGCCTTACCGCGTTCTTACCGAACAAGTCTTGTACAGTGACGGTCGTCCGCGCCCGAACAGCATCGCCGATTTGGCCGGAGGCGTGTTGGAGGTTTCGGCGGGTACCAGCCATGTCAACACTCTCAAAGCGCTGAAGCGCAACTATCGAGACCTTAATTGGCAAATCAATTTCGATCAGGACGTTCACGAACTTCTGTTTCTCGTCAGTGAAGGGTTGGTCGATTACACCGTCGCCAATTCGGATCAAGCACTGATCATGCGGCGCTATTATCCGAAGCTGCAAGTCGCCTTCGATATCGGCAAAACCCGGGAGCTAGCCTGGGCTTTGCCCATGTCCGAAGATTCCAGCCTATATGACGAGACCGTTCGGTTTTTTCGGGAGATCAAGGAAAACAAGACACTGGATCAGTTGATCGATCGTTATTACGGCCACGCGGAAGCATTCGACGTGGCTTTGGACAGTTCTCTACGTCGCGATTATTTGACCCGTCTGCCCAAATTCAAGCGATGGTTCGTGCAGGCGGGCAGACGTTATGACATCGATTGGCGCCTTTTGGCGGCCATTGCTTATCAGGAATCGAAATGGCGCAGCACGGCCGTCTCCGCCGAAGGTGTGCGCGGCATGATGATGTTGACCGGCGTCACCGCCAAGGAGCTGAAAGTAACTGATCGATTTAATCCGGTCCAAAGCATTTTGGGCGGCGCGTCTTATCTTCGGCAGACTTTGGCTAACATTCCGTCGCAGATCGAAGACCCGGATCGTACCTGGTTTGCCTTGGCGGCCTATAACCTGGGTTATGGCCACATCGAGGATGCCCGGAATCTGGTTGCGCGGCGCGGTGGCGATCCCGACAAATGGATCGAAATCAAGAAAGTGTTGCCTCTGCTCGGGAAACCGAATTGGTATCGCAAAACCAAGTACGGTAAAGCGCGTGGCGCCGTGGCCGTTCATTATGTGAACAGCATACGCCGGTACTACGATCTGCTGGTTTGGCTCACCGAGGAAAATGCAACCGGCAAGATGGCGATGGGACCGGAAAAGTCCCGGGCCGAGGGCGTTTAGCGTCGTTCCTGAAAAAAGCGCTTGAGGAGGGTGCCGCACTCCTCCTTCAAGACGCCGCCCTGATATGCGACCTTATGATTGAGGAACTCGGTATCGGCTAGCTGCAACGCGCTGCAAACGGCGCCTCGCGTGGGATCCGGGGCGCCGAACACAATCCGTTTCACCCGGGCGTGAATGATGGCGCCCATGCACATCACGCAAGGCTCCAGCGTCACATAAAGAACGGTATCGACCAGCCGATAGTTGCGGAGATTCGCGCCGGCCGCCCGAAGCGCCATGATCTCGGCGTGAGCGGTAGGATCGTTCGTGCCGATCGGGCAGTTCCGGCCTTCGGCGACCAATGCATTGTCCTTGACCAGCACTGCGCCCACCGGCACTTCGCCCATGTCGCCGGCCTGTTCGGCAAGCGCCAGGGCATGGCGCATCCAGTCTTCGTCGCTGGGAGCCATGGACAGGGGATCATTCCCACTCAATGGTGGCCGGCGGTTTGCCCGAGATGTCGTAGGTTACCCTTGATATACCGGGTACTTCGTTGATGATCCGGCGAGAGACGAGATCGAGAAAGTCGTAAGGCAGATGCGCCCAGCGGGCGGTCATAAAGTCTATCGTTTCAACGGCGCGCAGCGCGACGACGAAATCGTAGCGGCGTCCGTCGCCCATGACGCCTACCGACTTAACCGGCAGAAATACCGCGAAGGCCTGGCTGACCTTGTCGTAAAGTTCGTGCCGGCGAAGCTCTTCGATAAAGATGGCGTCGGCGCGGCGCAGCAAATCGGCATAGTCCTTTTTGACTTCGCCCAGAATGCGCACACCCAGGCCGGGGCCGGGAAACGGGTGGCGATATACCATTTCATAAGGTAGGCCGAGCTCCAGTCCGATCTGTCGGACCTCGTCCTTGAACAATTCCCGCAGCGGTTCGATCAACTTGAGGTTCATGTTTTCCGGCAAGCCGCCCACGTTGTGATGGGACTTGATGACGTGGGCTTTGCCGGTCTTGGAGCCGGCGGATTCGATCACGTCCGGATAAATCGTGCCTTGCGCCAGCCAGCGGGCATCGGTGATTTTGCCTGCCTCTTCGTCGAAGATTTCGACAAACAGTCTTCCGATGATTTTTCGCTTTTGTTCCGGGTCGTCGACGCCTTCGAGCGCGTGCAGGAATCTGTCCTCGGCATTGACTCGAATGACGTGGACGCCCATATGCTGCGCGAAGGTCGTCATGACTTGATCGCCTTCGTCGAGGCGCAGGAGCCCGGTATCGACGAATACGCAGGTGAGGTGATCGCCGATGGCTTTGTGCAGGAGCGCCGCGACAACCGAGGAGTCCACGCCGCCGGAAAGCCCGAGAACCACCCGGTCGCTCCCTACTTTGGCGCGAATGGTCTGCAAACTGTCCTCGATGATATTGCGCGGCGTCCATAGGGCTTCGCAGCCGCAAATATCCAGCAGAAAACGTTCAAGGATGCGCTTCCCCTGTCGGGTATGGGTCACTTCCGGATGAAACTGGAGGCCGTAGTAGCCGCGCGCGTCGTCGGCCATGCCCGCAATGGGGGCGCTTTCGGTAGAGGCGATAAGTTTGAAGCCGGACGGTAATGCCGTTACCTGATCGCCATGGCTCATCCAAACATCGAGCAGACCGTAACCTTCCGGCGTCGTGTGGTCTTCGATGTCGTATAACAGGCGGGAGTGGCCGTGGGCGCGAATCTGCGCATAACCGAACTCGCGGTGGGTGCAGGCTTCCACTCGGCCGCCCAGCTGCTCGGCCATTGTTTGCATGCCGTAGCAGATGCCGAGTACCGGCACGCCCAGATCGAACACGATGGCGGGGGCGCGGGGAGTGTCCGCCAGTGTGACGGTTTCCGGCCCTCCCGAGAGAACGATGCCCTGAGGCTGATACTCGCGAATGAATTGCTCGCTGCAATCGTACGGATGAATCTCGCAATACACGCCGATCTCCCGGATGCGGCGTGCGATCAATTGTGTGTATTGCGATCCGAAATCGAGAATTAAAACTTTTTGGGAATGGATATTTAATGCCATGGACAGGTACGTTTGCCTTTCTAATCGAGCCAGTAATTGGGTGCTTCCTTGGTAATCGTCACGTCGTGTACGTGGCTTTCCCGAACCCCGGCGGTAGTGACTCGAACGAAGCGGGCATTGTTGCGCATGGCTTCGATGGTGTCGCAACCCGTGTAGCCCATGGCCGAACGTACGCCCCCGATCAGTTGGTGAATGATGGCGATCAGGCTGCCTTTATAGGGGACACGGCCTTCGATGCCCTCGGGGACGAGCTTTTCGGCATCGGTGCTTTCCTGGAAGTAGCGATCGCTCGAACCCTGCTGCTGGGCCATGGCGCCTAACGAGCCCATTCCTCGATAGGATTTATATGACCGCCCCTGGTACAGCTCCACTTCGCCGGGGGCTTCTTCGGTGCCGGCGAACAGTCCACCGATCATGATCGAGTAGGCGCCCGCGGCCAATGCCTTGGCGACGTCGCCGGAATAACGGATACCGCCGTCAGCAATGAGAGGAATCCCGGATCCCTTGAGCGCTTCCGCGACATTGGCCACGGCCGTTACCTGCGGGATGCCTACGCCGGCCACGATGCGGGTGGTGCAGATGGAACCGGGGCCGATGCCTACTTTCACCGCATCCGCTCCCGCCTTGACCAAATCTCTTGCCGCTTCGCCGGTGGCGATGTTTCCGCCGATCACCTGCACTTGCTTGAAGTTCTGCTTGACCCAGCGCACGCGGTCCAAAACGCCTTGGGAGTGTCCGTGAGCCGTGTCGACTACTATGACGTCGACGCCGGCTTCGACCAGCGCGGCTACTCGCTCTTCGGTGCCGGGACCGGTGCCGACGGCGGCGCCAACACGAAGGCGCTCCTGCTCGTCTTTACACGCCTGCGGATAGTCTTTGGCCTTTTGGATATCTTTGACAGTAATCAGTCCCCGAAGCTGAAAGTCGTTGTTAACGACCAGCACTTTTTCGATCCGGTGTTTATGGAGGAGGTGGATGGCTTCCTCCTTGCTGGCGCCTTCCTGCACCGTGACCAGCTTTTCCTTTGGCGTCATGGCCTTGGTGACCGGCTCGTCGTAGCGGGTTTCGAACCGCAGGTCGCGGCTGGTGACGATGCCCACGAGATTTTCACCGTCCACAACGGGCACGCCGGAAATTCTTCTCGAGCGGGTCAATTCCATGACTTCGCGAATAGTGGTATTCGGAGAAACCGTGATCGGCTCTTTGATTACCCCGCTTTCGTACTTCTTGACGCTTTGAACCTCATAGGCTTGACGGTCGACCGTCATGTTCTTATGGATGATGCCGATTCCGCCCTCTTGGGCCATGGTAATGGCCAGGCGGGATTCGGTTACCGTGTCCATGGCCGCGGATAGCAGAGGAATATTGAGGCTGATATTGCGGGTAAGTTGGGTTTTTAAGCTGACGTCGCGCGGCAGTACGGCCGAGTGAGCAGGAATAAGGAGGACATCGTCGAATGTGAGCGCTTCTTGAACGACATGCATGGTTTGCTCCCGCCAACTAAAATTTACAGATTCTATTGTAGATATCTATATGTTGCAATATCAGGTCTAGGTTTGAAGATGGAGCTCGAATACCTCGCGGTGTGGTTCTAATGTGAGTGTTGCGAAAACACAGGGGCTCTTCGGTTGAGCTCCATTTCCGAATCGGGATCGATTCCCTGTCCAATCAACGCGAAAACGGTCTGTGCCATGGCAGCCTGTGCTATGGGCTCAAAAAATGCGGCTTTCAGAGTCCAGGCGAACGCGGCGGTAAACACGTATTGCCACAGGCCGACGGATACGGGCAGCGCGCCGGCGATGTTCTTGATCGGGATCAAAAGTACCGCAAAAGCGACTGCAAAGCCCAAGAGCTCAAAAAGGCTCAAGTAAAGACGGTTCTTGAACAGTGCCGAAAAGTGCTGAATGTGAGCCGCCAGCGCATTTCGAGCCGAGCGCCAAGGATCGGCCGTATTCGTGAAGAAAAGCCAAGCCAAAATCGCTAGATCGTTGGCGGAAAAAATCCGACCCGCGATCCAGGTTAACGCTTGGGAGAGTCTCGGATTGTTCATCTTGTCTAGAGCGGGACCTAAATAGGTTTCCGGAAGTTTTTGCAGGGTTTCCTTAACGGAGAGATCCAGTTCCATCAATCCGGAAGCGCTGGGAAAGCGCCGTGCTACGAGCTGTTTCGCATAATCGATCTGGGCTTTGCCTTCCGGAATGGATTGTCCCTTGGACTGCTCGGCCAACAAAGCCAGATTTCCCGCCTTGATGTGATAAAGAAAGGTTGCGCGAAGCTTATACATTAAAAACGCGCATCCGATGAATCCGGCGACGGCCCCGGCCGAAGCGAATGCGGTTGGATTCTGGCTCAAGGAACCCAGACCGATAGCGGTACCGGCACCGGCCGCCGTCATAAAGACATAGGCAAACGCTATCGCTAAGCATGCCAGCAGTCGATAAAGGACGAACGGCATTGATTTTTCAATGGTCCGCGTCGCGGCCAGCAAATTGAGGTCCGGCATCTCTTCCTCCAAGGTGGTTTTTGATTTTTGAGTTTTCTCGGGCAGGTCAAGTAGTTCGAATCTTAAGGAAAAACGGGGTTGTTTTTCCATAAAGTAAAAGTCCAGTTGTATCGGTGATTCGTTAAGATTTGCTCATCCGTCTCGATTTGCGCGGTGTCTTTGTCTTGGTCGTCGGCAGGCCGGTGTGCTGGGTTCGGAACGGCAGCGCCTTGCGGGCGATTCGAGTGCCTTCATGTTGATTTCCGATGCCTTCGGGCTGCCATGTCGGTACCAGATGATGCTTGCCGTTTCCGATCAGGTCTGCGCGTCCCATGCGTTTCAGGGCTTCCCGGAGCATCGGCCAGTTGTTGGGGTCGTGGTATCGGAGGAAAGCCTTGTGCAGGCGCCTTTGCTTAAGATTCTTGGGAACAAACACCGTTTCGCTGGTGCGTGTGACGCGGTGCAGCGGGTTCTTTCCGGAATGATACATGGCGGTTGCGGTGGCCATGGGGGAGGGGAGGAAGGCCTGAACCTGATCGGCCCGAAATCCATTGCGCTTGAGCCAAAGTGCGAGATTCAGCATGTCTTCGTCGGTGGTACCCGGATGGGCGGCGATGAAGTAGGGGATCAAGTATTGCTCCTTTCCGGCCTCCTTCGAGTATTTGTCGAACAAAGCCTTGAACCGGTCGTAAGTGCCGATGCCCGGTTTCAGCATCTTGGACAAGGGGCCCGGTTCGGTGTGCTCCGGCGCGATCTTCAAATAACCGCCGACATGATGGGCTGCGAGTTCTTTGACATATTCAGGCGAAGTCACGGCGAGGTCATATCGCAATCCCGAGGCAATCAAGATCTTCTTGATGCCCGGCAGTGTGCGGGCGCGGCGGTAAAGCCGGATTAGCGCCGTGTGGTCGGTATTCAGGTTTTTACAGATGCCGGGGTATACGCAGGACGGCCGGCGGCAGGCAGCTTCGATCGCTTTGTCCTTGCAGGCGAGCCGGTACATGTTCGCGGTCGGTCCGCCAATATCGGAGATGACTCCGGTAAAGGCCGGCGAGGTATCGCGAATGGTCTCTATTTCCCGGATGATCGAGTCTTCCGAACGGCTTTGAATAATGCGCCCTTCGTGTTCCGTGATCGAGCAGAAGGTGCAGCCGCCGAAACAGCCGCGCATGATGGTCACCGAATGCTGGATCATCTCGAACGCGGGAATCTTGCCGGTTCCGTAAGACTTGTGGGGAAGGCGCGAATAGGGCAGGCCGTAGACGCCGTCCATCTCCTTGGTGCCGAGCGGAATGGGCGGCGGGTTGATCCAGACGTCGCGGTCCCCGTGTCGCTGCACGAGCGCCCGAGCGTTACCGGGATTGGTCTCCTGGTGCAAAACGCGCGAGGCATGAGCATAGAGGACGGGATCGGCTTTGACCGCTTCATATGCCGGCAGGCGGATGACCAATCGATCGCCGGAAGTTCGGCGTTTGGTCAGGCGGATCAGCGCTTCGGACTTACTGCCGGAAGTTTCCTTCGTACATCCGGGTGATTCCCCGTGATAAGGATTCAGTTTGGGAGCCTGATTTCCAGGCGCATCCACGGATGTGGAGTCGAGTTCGGTCCATCCTGCGGGTGTCTGTTTGCGGATGAACACGGTTCCGCGAATATCGGTCAATTGGTCGATGGATTCTCCCGCTGCAAGCCTGTGGGCGATCTCCACCACCTGGCGTTCGCCATTGCCGTATACGAGAAGATCCCCCTTGGCATCGAGCAAAACCGAGCGGCGCACTGTGTCGGACCAATAATCGTAATGGGCGATCCGGCGGAGGCTCGCCTCGATCCCGCCCAGAACGATCGGCACATCCTTGAAGGCTTCTCGGCACCGCTGCGAATAGACAGTGACACAACGGTCCGGGCGTCTGTCGGGGGCTCCGTCGGGTGTGTAAGCGTCGTTCGAACGGACGCGGCGGTCCGACGTGTAGCGATTGACCATGGAATCCATGTTGCCGCCGGTGACGCCGAAAAACAGGTTGGGCTTGCCGAGTTCTCGAAAATCGTCGGCGGATGTCCAATCCGGCTGCGCGATAATGCCGACTCGAAAGCCCTGAGCCTCCAGCAGCCGGCCGATGATCGCCATGCCGAAGCTTGGGTGATCCACGTAAGCATCGCCCGTTACAATAATGATGTCGCACGAGTCCCAGCCCAAGGCGTCCATGTCGCCGCGGCTCATGGGGAGTTGCGGTGCTGTTCCGAAGCGCTTGGCCCAGTATTTTCGGTAAGAAAAAAGATCGGGAGTAATGTTCATCGCGAACTAGCGAAGAAGACAAATGAAAGGAATCGAACAGGAGAGAATCGAGAGCACGACTCCCCGTACAGTACCTGAGAATTTAACTGGGGATTCTAACGCGAAAATCCCGCCTTAGGCGCTAAAAAGCCGATCGGCCGGCTTTTCGTTCACAAAAATCCAAGAACGAAAGATGGGCGAAGCCTGTAACGAAAATCGAATGGTTTCTAAGGGAGAGGCTAAGGTCTTAATGGCGCGCGTGCCTTGGATTCGCGGATAACGCCCAGTCCCCAGATGCCCCATGATGCCGTTTTAAGCATCAATAAAGGAATAGCGACGGCTTTGAGCCCCCAAAGAACAACGGCTAGCGCGCTTGCTCCGGATAGGCTCCAAGCAAACACACCCCAACGTCCACCGACGACGACTCGAAGAAGACGCTTAGATGTATTTTGCAATTTGCTCATAGATAGATGGCATCCAGCAAGCGGGGGCAGTGTACCATGCGGCATCGATCGGTAGAGTGGCGGTAAAGTAGAGATCCGCAAAACGCCTACTGAATGCGTGCTCAAGAAAATCCTAGCAAGCGAATTTAATATAAGCAAATAAATTGTTAAGAATACGTAATCAATGCTTATTTCCTTCACGCATTAAAAAGCCACTGCCTGAGAGCGTGGCTCCAGGCAGTGGCTGTAGACGCAAACAGTGCTTAGAAAACTAAGCTAAGACGCCGTTAGCGTTGTGCCGGTGGTATATCCGGGCAGAGGTCTTTGCCGATCAGGTTCGAGATGCTCGCAAACACCTGCAGCAACACGCCCATGATGGCCAATGCCAGCCAGCCGAAGATCACGAAGCCGTAGTGCAAGGGCGCTACGAACAACTCTTCCATAAACCAGAAGGTGTGACCCCATTCGTTCAAGCCAACGTTCGGCAGAATCATGAACGGACCGGTCCACAGAATCAGGTACGCCAGCGACAAGCCTTTCGACGTCGAAAAGTGCGGCAGGCGGGTATGCGCATACAGGAACGCGCCACCACCCGTGATGATGTAGATCGGATAGCTCAGGTAGAACTCGATGATGTGCGACGGCGTGAAGTCGGTGTCGCGAACAATCGTCTGGTGCCAGGTGCCGTCCTGCTCGGTGAAGTAGCTCGCACCCCAGTAAATGGCCCATGCATACGCAAACAGCCAAATCAGGTGCGTCATGTTCCGGCGCAGTTCTTCCCGCGGCGCCAGTGCCGCCAGGTTGCGGTCACGGGTCTTCCACAGGTAGCCCCACAGAACCGAGGCGGTGACCACTTCCAGTACGATTTCGGTGTACAGGAAGTTCATCCAGTACGTCTCGAATTCCGGTGCGAACGAATCCAGACCGGCGGACCAGCCGTAGACCCCTTCATACCACCGAACCCAAAAATAAAAGACCGTGTACAGCATGAACGCAAAAGTCAGCCACTTTACGTTAAGTAAGGGTTGCTCTTTTGCTTCCACGCCACCTGCTGTTGTAGCAGCCATAGTTTTACCTCCATTGCTTGTTGTTAATTGCCAATGAATGCCAGAGTACGTACGTGACATCTCTGACCCCGATTTAGAGTAAAGCTGCACAAAAAAATTCCGATCCGTAGGAAGAAATTTTTAACTGTGCGGCTTCTGCGTTGAAAATACGGAGAAGCCCTTCGAAACCCTAAATACAGGGCCTATCCCGATACTTTTCGGCGTACGGCAGGTTTGTCGGAACGCCCAACCGCAGCCAATGGTATCGAGTCAATACTGTATGCTCGGCTTATAAGTGATGTCAACTAGGATGTGTCAATTATTTTTCGACGAAGTTGATGGCAGGATTTGGTGCCGATCGGATCGGGCTGACAGGCTCGGATCGTCGATTTTTACGCTGAGATGTTGCGGGGTCTGGCTGGGTCGCCCAGCTTTATCACCAGCGGCAATCAGATAGACGTCCATGACACCGTAGTAGCTGATCACGAAGCGTTCGAAGAATCGAGCCAGCGGGCTATGGATGTTTTCTCGTTCAGTGATGGTCAATACGGTGCCGTCGCCATCTTCCGCAAGTTCGTAAATCCAAGTACCGTTTGAAAAACAAGCTAAAAGAGGTGATCTGCCAGCGTGGCGACGGGCTCGACTCGTGTACTTTGCGTATTCGGTTTGTCCATTATGCGGAAGTGGGCGGGTTTTTCGTTCCGTGATCAGGATGATAAGATCGGCCTAATGTAAAGCGGATTGTTTGTGGCTCATTCATAAGCCAGCCATGAGAAGGGAGGCGCTTGATCGGCGAGGCGGTAGTACCGGCGCAGCTATTGGTACTGATGCAAGTCCACCGCAAGACCGTCGATCCGTGTTTTATGAAATCCGTCAATCATGCGACCACAGTTATTCCCTCTATGAAGCCCCGTTATTCCTATTCGGCGGGATCTCCTATTCCGCATGGAGTTCATTTGCACAAAGGCGGGGTGAATTTCTCCCTGTTTAGTCGGCATGCGACCCGCGTTTGGTTGCTTTTGTTCGAAGATGTGCATGCCAGCAAGCCGTTTCAAGTCATCGAGCTCGATTCGCAACATCATAAGACCGGCGACATGTGGCATATCTGTGTCCTGGGGGCAGGAAGGAATCTAGTTTACGCCTTTCGCGTCGATGGGCCTTTTGCACCTGAACAAGGACATCGTTTCGATTCGACGAAAATGCTGCTGGATCCATACGCGACGGCGCTTGCCACGCCGCTACAGTGGAATTTTGCCGGTTTTTCTCCTCATGCCAAACCAACTGCGCTCGCTGATTCCGAGCGAGAAAACCCGGTGGCCGCCAAAAATCTTGTTACCGGCAACGGCTTTGACTGGGAGGACGATCGACCACTTTATCATCCATGGTCTAGCCTGGTGATTTACGAAACGCATGTACGCGGTTTGACGGTGCACCCATCGTCCGGCGTCAGGTCGCCGGGCAGTTATCTTGGTCTTATCGAAAAAATTTCGTACTTCAAACGGATCGGGATCACGGCCGTTGAGCTAATGCCTTTGCAGGAGTTCAATCCTAATGAGGTTACCGCGGTTAATCCTCTGACCCGAGAGAGGCTCCGCAATTACTGGGGCTACAACACTATCGCTTTTTTCGCGCCTTTCGAGGGGTATGGCAGTCGTCTGTATCCCGGCTGTCAGGTCGACGAATTCAAGACGATGGTCAAAGCCCTGCACAAAGCCGGAATCGAGGTGCTGCTCGATGTTGTGTTCAACCACACGGCGGAAGGCGATGAAACCGGACCGACGCTCAACTTCCGCGGTCTGGACAACAGCATTTATTACTTGCTGGAAGACGATAAAAGTCGCTACAAGAATTTCTCCGGTTGCGGCAATACCATGAACTGCAACCATCCCGTGGTTCGCAACTACATTCTCGACTGTCTGCGGTATTGGGTCGTGGAGATGCACGTGGACGGTTTCCGCTTCGATCTGGCCTCTATTTTGGGGCGAGACCGCAACGGCCATCTGGTGGCCAACGCGCCGCTCTTGGAGCAGATTGCCGAGGACCCGATTCTGCGCGACGTAAAGCTGATCGCCGAGGCTTGGGATGCGGGCGGCGCCTACTTGGTCGGACGTTTTCCCGGAGAGCGCTGGTCGGAGTGGAACGGCCAATATCGTGACGACGTGCGGCGCTACTGGCGCGGCGATCTCGGCACGGCCGGAGCTTTTGCCAGCCGATTATGCGGCAGCGCCGATCTTTACGAGCATAGCGGGAAGGCGACGGTTAACAGCATCAACTTCGTGACCTGTCACGACGGGTTTACGCTGAACGATCTGGTGAGCTACGAGTACAAACACAATCTGGCCAATGGCGAAGAGAATCGGGACGGTTCGAACGATAATCACAGCGCCAACTACGGCGTGGAAGGTCCGACCGACGATCCGATCATCAATCGAATTCGGCTCAGGCAGATGAAGAACTTCATCGCCACGCTTTTCGTTTCCCGCGGGGTGCCGATGATTTTGGGCGGAGATGAGTTCTGTCGCACTCAACTAGGCAACAACAACGCTTATTGCCAGGACAACGAGATTTCCTGGTACGACTGGAGGTTGCTGGCGCGGAATCAAGAATTCTTCGAATTCGTGCGGAATATGATTGCCTTTCGCGCGCGTCACCCGGTTCTGTCGTCGGAAAGGTTCTATAGGCCAGAAGACGTGAGCTGGTTCAATCCGTCCGGGCAGGTTCCCGACTGGCATTCGGAGAGCGCGGTGGGATGTCGGATTTATGCGGAAAAAGAAGGAGGGCAAGACCTTTGTCTGCTCTTCAATCCGCTGACCTATGCGACAAACTTCGTACTGCCGGATCTGCCGCACGATTCGGCTTGGCTTAGGGTGATCGATACCAGTGCCGCGCCGCCTTTCGATATTTGCCGGCCGGGCGACGGCATCCCGTTCGGCGGAAACTCATCCATTCGGATCGAGGAGCGCAGTATGATCGTGTTGCTTGCGGAGCGTAATCGCTAGTCTGAAAATGAAAACGGCCGGCTGTCCCGGCCGTCTTGCGTTTCTAAGACATGTACGAAACATTCACGGCGTTACCGTTTGAGTGGCCGAAAACTGATTTCCTTTATTGTCTCGAATTTCGGCTTTCAACTCTCCGGCCGTTTCCGGCACGAAATAGAAGCGGAAATTCGGGTCGGCGCTGATGGCGATATCGGTCTGTGCCGTGAGAACCGGTTTGTCGTTGAAGCTGACTTTTAGTTCTTCCACGAAGTGAGCCGGCTTGATCATCCGGGTCAATTGATCCATCTGCAGGCCGGTGATGTTCGGATGACTGATGAGCAGTTGAGCCAAATTCGGCTGTTGCAAGGCTGCTTTTTCATTGTCCAGCTTGAACTTCATCTTGCCCATGCGTGCCATGGCTGCCTCAAGATCGGTGCCTATGGGGGCCGAGCAGCCGCCGCTCGCTTTGACGAACACTTTGTTCATATGGAGCTTGCCGTCATTGGTCTCGGCGATGGCGCGAATATGGGTGTAGGCGTTGACGCGTACCCGCATGGCCAGGTCGGCTTTTCCGCTGTCCGGTGTGAAGTGGAAGTTGGCGGAGAATGGAACCGGGTTGTTGTCGATGATCAAGGTCACGGTCTTGATGTATCGATCCTTGGTCTGCGGAATCTTGCTGTTGATCTGGATCGGTACCAAGGCCGGATCTTCTGCGCGATAAGGGGCGGTCAATTCGATGATTTGGTTGCCCTCTTCGATTGCGCGGTCGCCGAAAAATTTTTGTCTGAGTCCGCCGTTCCAGGCCGCTTCTTCCTCGCCGGCGGCGAACGCGGAGCCGGTTACTGCTAGTAAGTAGGCCAAGGCTAACCATAGGCCTTTGTTTAACGCTATCAATTGTTTCATTGAGTTACTCTCCGGGTAAGTGTTCGGGGATTTAGTCGTCTTCCCACTCCAGTTCGGCGAATGCAGTGGAAATATTCCTCTTATGGAACTCGTCGAACAGTTGCCAGTCATCGCGGGCCGATAAACCGACGTTCTCCATGGCATCCTCCATGGTTTTGCCATCTTTGATGAACGCTCTGATCTCGGACTGCAAAGTCCTGAGGTAGCGCTCCTCGGGCTCCAGCGCCTCAGGCCAATCGGCCGAAACCGGGCCGTGTCCCGGTATCGCCAGCTTGGCATCGATCGTTTTGAGTTGCTCGATCGTCGCGAGCCAGCCATTGAGGCTTCCGTCAACCACGGGTAAATGCCCCATGAACAGGAGATCGGCAAGCCAAAGGGTCTTGGTTTGAGCATCGTAAATGCTGAGATCGTTGTCGGTGTGGGATGTCTTGTGTGCCCTCAAAAGCAGCGTTCTGGCGCCGAGCTCTAGCACGAGCGTGTCCCGAACCGAATGATCGGGCGGCACGAAGTTCTCGATCTTTAAACTGAAGCCGAGATCGCGCTCGGCCTTTTCTTGATAAAAGGGCGCGCGCATGGCCATGGCTTCGGCAAGCTTGTGATGGCCGATGAAACTGACGCCGGGCTGTTTGAATGCGATATTGCCGTAGATGTGATCCGGATGGACGTGGGTGTTGATGACGTAGCAGATCGGAATCGTGGTGATGGATTCGATGGCGCTTCTCAAGGCATGGCCTTGCTCCGGGCTGCCCCCGGTATCAATCACCGCCACGCAACGCTGGCCGACTATGAAGCCGATATTGGCGATCTCGCCGCCGTTGTGGCTATCCGGCAGTTCGTGGACGCCCTGGTGAACGTAAATGCCCGGCGCGACCTGCTGAAGCGAGAGTTTGGGGATGTCGGTCTGGGCAGGGGCGTTTAGCGCGGTGAGCGATAGGATAAGCGCAATAACTGGAACTTTCATTAAGGTCTTGTGTCTTTTTCGTTGGCGATCAATAGATCGAGCAAAGCGCGGCTGGCCCGCGACCGCATTTTCGCTTCGGGCGCGATGATGTTCAACTGCCAGCGGAGGCCATCGGGCGGGTTGATCCGCCGTGATACCAAGCTGTTATTTTCATGGCGCATGGCCTGAATGGATGCAAAACCGATACCGAGTCCGGCCCGGACAGACTCTTTCACGCCCGCGACGCCCATCACCTCGATATTGACCGGCGCCGTAATATGCGCTTCGGCCAACGCGGTTTCGACGACTTGCCTCGCACCCGATCCCGGTTCGCGCCAGATGATTTGGTAGCGGGTAAAAACATCGAGAGGAACGGCCTCCGGATAAATTTCCGCGATTTCATGATTCTGGGGGACGATCAGCACGATTTCGTCCTCTTTCCACGGCAGCATGCGGAATGGCGCGGATAACTGCTCGGTCGCGACCGGGCCTTCGATGAAAGCCAAATCCAACTCCGGAAGATTTTGCACGATTTCTTGGGTATTGCCGGTATTGATATACACATGCACGCCGGGGTAGTCGGTTTGGAGTCTCACGACGTATTCGGGTAGGTAATAGCTGGCGATGGTCATCGTCGAGCCGATGCGCAAGGTTCCGACGTTGACCTGCTGTAAGCGGCGGATGTAGTCCTTCGCCTCGCGATAGTCGCGTTCCATGCGTTCGGCGTATTCGAGTAGACCTTGGCCTGCCGGTGTCAAAACGATTTGATGGCCGACTCGCTCGTACAGCGGTTCTCCGACGGCATCCTGAAGTAACTTCAGCTGCCCGGAGACGGCCGGTTGGCCTAGGTTCAGCTGTTCAGCGGCTCGAGTGATGCTTTTCAGCTTTGCCACGATCGCAAAGGTCAGGAGAGACTGCAAGTTCATACATGATTCTGCATAAATATGCGTAACATCATGAAAAGTAATGGAAAATTCATGAATATCGATTTGAATTTGATGGACCCATCCGCTACAGTCGCGTACACCGATTCGACTACCCGCTAGAACGCGTTGTTTCTGCCGATGTTGAGGGCGCTGGGCCCGAGAACGGCTGTTTCCGAAGTACTATATTAAAGGTATGCACCGTATGACCACAGCTCCGGTTGCTTTTAAGAAAGTCAAGAAAAATAAGAGGATGGCGCCCAAGGGGCGCCCGATCGACCTCAAGGCCTTGGAGGAGATTCGTGCCTTGCTCGGCGAAGCGCCGCGTCGCCGGGATTTGCTGATCGAGCATCTGCATAAGATTCAGGATGCCTACAAGTATATTTCCGCAAAACATGTCGTTGCCTTGGCCCATGAGATGAAGCTTTCTCCAGTCGAGGTGTATGAGGTCGCTACCTTCTACCATCATTTCGATGTGGTCAAAGAGAACGAGACGCCTCCTCCGCCCTTGACGGTGCGCGTTTGCGAGTCGGTTTCCTGTGAAATGGCCGGCGCCAAGCCGTTGCTGGAAGCACTTCAAAAAGGGCTGGGAGAAGGGGTCCGCGTGATTCCGGCACCATGCGTCGGACGTTGCCAGCATGCGCCGGTTGCCGTGGTGGGGCAAAATCCGATCGATAATGCCAACGAAGAAACAGTACAGCAGGCGGTTGTCAGCAGGGCGGTCGAAGCCGAGGTCCCGGCTTACATCGATTATTCCCAGTATATCGCTCAGGGCGGATACCAAACCCTGAAGGCATGCATCGAAGGCAAGCGCAACCGCGAGTGGGCGATTAATGCCATGGAGCATTCCGGTTTGCGCGGTCTTGGCGGCGCCGGTTTTCCGGCGGGACGCAAGTGGCGGATCGTCAGTAGCTATCCGGGGCCGAGGCTCATGGCAGTGAACATCGACGAGGGCGAGCCGGGCACTTTCAAGGATCGCCATTACCTGGAAAGCGATCCTCACCGTTTTCTCGAAGGTATGCTGATCGCCGCGTGGGCGGTCGACATCAGCGAGATCTATATCTATCTTCGCGACGAGTATGCCGCCTGCCGCAAGATTCTTACCGAAGAACTGGCCAAGCTGCAGAGCAATCCGCCTTCCGCAACACACCTGATTCCGCCGATTCATCTACGGCGGGGGGCCGGCGCCTACATCTGTGGCGAGGAGTCGGCAATGATCGAATCCATCGAGGGCAAGCGCGGCATGCCGCGGCTCCGCCCTCCCTTCGTTGCCGAAGTCGGTTTGTTCGGCCGTCCCACGCTGGAGCACAACATGGAGACGGTGTTCTGGGTGCGCGACATTCTGGAGAAGGGACCCGAGTGGTTCTCTTCGTTCGGGCGGCACGGCCGTAAAGGATTGCGTTCGTTCTCGGTCAGCGGGCGCGTGCAGAAACCGGGGGTTCATCTGGCCCCCGCCGGTATCACCGTGCGCGAGCTGATCGACGAATACTGCGGCGGCATGCTGCCGGGACACGAGTTCTACGGCTACTTCCCCGGCGGCGCTTCCGGCGGAATTCTGCCGGCATCCATGGGCGATATTCCGCTGGATTTCGACACCTTGAATCAGTACGGCTGTTTTATCGGCTCCGCTGCCGTCGTCATCCTGTCCAACCAGGACAGCGCCAAGGCGATGGCGATCAACGCCATGAAGTTTTTCGAGGAAGAATCGTGCGGTCAATGCACGCCTTGCCGGGTCGGTACCGGCAAGGCGGTCAGGCTCATGCAAAAGGACCAATGGGACAAGCCCTTGCTGGACGACATCTCCAAGGTGATGACCGATGCATCCATCTGCGGCCTTGGTCAGGCGGCGGCAAATCCCTTGCAGTGCGTGTTCAAGTATTTCCCCCAAGAGCTTGAAAAGTAAGCGAGCTGAAATCCGTAGGAACGAGATATGGTTGCCAATCCCAAAGATTTAAAGACAGCGAAGACCGTCGGATTCAAGCTCGACGGCGAAGACATTCAGGCTTTCGAAGGCGAAACTATCCTTCAGGCGGCCAAGCGGCAGGGTAAGGAGATCCCGCATCTGTGTTACAAAGACGGCTACCGGCCGGACGGCAATTGTCGCGCCTGCGTGGTGGAGATCAAGGGCGAACGTGTCCTGGCGCCGTCCTGTTGCCGTTATCCGCAGGAAGGGATGGATGTATCGAGCACGAGCGAGAGGGCTCGCACTTCTCAAAAGCTGGTGCTGGAGCTTCTGCTCTCCGATATGCCGGAGCAAGGCAAATCGCCTTATAACCCTCATTCCGAGCTGGATTTCTGGGCAGACAAGCTGGAGGTCGGGAACCCTCGATTCCCCGGTCGAGGGCAGCC
Source organism: Methylocaldum sp. RMAD-M (assembly GCF_017832375.1). Lineage (NCBI taxonomy): Bacteria > Pseudomonadati > Pseudomonadota > Gammaproteobacteria > Methylococcales > Methylococcaceae > Methylocaldum > Methylocaldum sp. RMAD-M. The sequence continues at coordinate 44,193 of NZ_JAFIBZ010000005.1, forward strand.
GGCTCCCGATTTTTCGCACCCCGCCATCGCCGTGAATCTGGACGCCTGCATCCAGTGCACGCGTTGCGTGCGGGCCTGCCGCGAAGAGCAGATGAATGACGTGATCGGCTACGCGTTCCGCGGGCATCACTCCAAGATCGTTTTCGATCAGGACGACCCGATGGGCGAGAGTACCTGCGTGGCCTGCGGTGAATGCGTGCAGGCGTGCCCGACCGGTGCCTTGATGCCGTCCAAGAATGTCGGCCTGGTCGAACCCGACAAGAAGATCGATTCCACCTGCCCTTACTGCGGCGTCGGGTGTCTTCTGACCTTCAACGTCAAGGACAACAAGATCCTTTACGTCGATGGACGCGACGGCGATACCAATCACAGCCGTCTCTGCGTCAAGGGTCGGTTCGGTTTCGATTACGTCCACAATCCCTTGCGCCTGACCAAGCCTCTGATCCGCAAGGAAGGCGTGGCGAAGACCACGGAACTGCTCGATCCTAAGGACATCGAGCAGGTCTTCCGTGAGGCGACCTGGGAGGAAGCACTGGATTTCGCCGCTTCCGGACTCCGCAAGATTCGTGACGAGAAGGGCCCCCAAGCTTTGGCCGGCTTTGGCTCGGCCAAAGGCAGCAACGAAGAGGCTTATTTGTTCCAGAAACTGGTGCGTACCGGCTTCGGCACCAATAACGTCGATCATTGCACCCGCTTGTGTCATGCCTCGTCGGTTGCGGCTTTGCTGGAGTGCATCGGTTCCGGCGCGGTATCGAATCCGGTGGAAGATGTCGCGAAGGCCGAGGTCATCGTCCTCATCGGGTCCAATCCCACGGTCAATCACCCGGTTGCGGCCACGTGGTTCAAGAATGCGGTGCGGAACGGCACCAAGCTCATCGTGATGGATCCGATCCGCACGGAAATTTGTCGCTTCGCGACCTATTCGCTGCAGTTCCGTCCGGATACCGACGTGGCCTTGCTCAACGCGATCATGCATACCATCGTTGCGGAAGGCCTATACAACGAGGAATACATCCGAAAGCACACCGAAGGCTTCGAACAGCTGAGAGAGCACCTGAAGGACTACAATCCTGACCTGATGGCTCCCGTGTGCGGCATCCCAGCGGAAACCATCAAGGAGGTGGCTCGTCTTTATGCCAAGTCCAAGGCGGCGATGATCCTCTGGGGAATGGGGGTGTCCCAGCACGTCCACGGTACCGACAATGCCCGTTGCTTGATCTCTCTCGCTCTGATGACCGGCCAGATCGGCCGTCCGGGCACCGGTTTGCATCCGCTGCGCGGACAAAACAACGTGCAGGGTGCGTCCGATGTGGGGCTTATCCCCATGGTCTATCCGGATTATCAGCCGGTCGGCGATGCCGAAGTCCGCGCAAAGTTCGAAAAGCTGTGGAGTACTCAACTCGACCCCAAGCCAGGCCTTACCGTGGTCGAAATCATCCATGCCATCCATGATGGCAAGCTGAACGGTCTCTATATCGAGGGTGAAAACCCGGCCATGTCCGATCCCAATCAGAACCACGCCCGCGAAGCCTTGGCGATGCTGGAGCACTGCGTGGTGCAGGACATCTTCCTGACCGAAACGGCCGGCTTCGCCGACGTGATTCTGCCGGCCTCGGCTTTCCCAGAAAAGACCGGGACCTTTACCAATACGGATCGCCGTGTTCAGTTGGGACGGCAAGCCATCGACCCGCCGGGCGACGCTCGACAGGACTGGTGGATCATTCAGGAAATCGCGCGGCGTATGGGGTTGGACTGGAATTACTCCGGCCCTAAGGATGTGTTCAACGAAATGCGCCAGGCGATGGGCAGCATCGCCGGTATTACCTGGGACCGGCTGGAGCGGGACGACTCCGTCATCTACCCGTGCGAGCAAGAGGGTGATCCCGGTGAACCGGTCATTTTTGTGGATGAGTTTCCGCGCAAGGGCGGCAAGGGATTGTTCGTTCCTGCGGTATTCAGCCGCGCGAACGAACTGCCCGACAATGACTATCCGTTTGTCTTCATTACCGGCCGGCAGCTCGAGCACTGGCATACCGGCAGTATGACCCGGCATGCGAGCGTTCTGGATGCGATCGAGCCCGATCCGGTTGTCTCGATTCATCCGCTCGACTTGGAAGCCTTGGGCGGCAAGCCGGGCGAATTGATTACCATCGAATCGAGGCGCGGCAAGATCTCCGCCTATGCGAGGGTCGATACTGGGTTGCAGCCGGGAAGCTTATTCATGGCCTTCTGTTACAACGAAGCCTCGGCCAATCTGATCACCAACGAGGCGTTGGATCCCTACGGTAAAATACCTGAATTCAAGTTCTGCGCCGTCAAAGTTACACCCGGCGGCAAGTTGTCCGAACGGATCAGTTAATCGATAGATTGATCTAGGGCAGCCCTGACGGCGGATTTGTCGTCAGGGCTTTCTTGCGTGTTGCCCAAAAAACCCGTCTAACCGTGCTGTGCCGGGCTTCGCAGCAGTTCTTGCATTATTGACTTTTAATCCGAAATACTTCAACTTACGCACGCAGACGGGCTTGTCGGGGAATTTCCACGAGTACCTTAGGGAATGTTTCCTTACGCAACATAAAATCCGTCCTATTGTTTTTAGGGTAACTTATCGTTAACAAAACGTACTCTGTGTATACAGAATACGAGGAGGAAAAGAGATGAAAAAACCCGTGAAAAGTTGGCTGGTCGCAACGTCGGTCGCATCGTTGCTGGCAGCCACGGGGATTTCCCAAGCCAATACCGAAGTCGAAGCCCTCACGAAGGACCCCAAGAACTTCGCGAGTTGGGGCGGGGATTACTATGGCATGCGCTACAGCGCGCTGGACCAGATCAATAATAAGAACGTAAAGGATCTTCAGCCTGTCTGGACTTTCTCGACCGGCATGCTGCGTGGTCACGAAGGTGGCCCTCTCGTCATCAATGATGTGATCTATATTCAGACGCCTTACCCGCACAAGGTTTATGCGCTGGATCAAGGCACTCAGTCCGTAATCTGGGAGTACTCTTACTCACCCGATAAGGACGTCGATCCCAACCAGGTTATCTCGGTCATGTGCTGCGACGTGGTAAACCGTGGTCTCGCGTACGGCGACGGCAAGATCTTCCTGGCTCAGGGTGACGCTACGCTGGTTGCCTTGGACGCCAAGACCGGCAAAGTGGTGTGGAAGACCAAGAACGGCGAACCCAAGCTCGGCATGACCAGCACCAACGCTCCGCTGGTGGTAAAGGATAAGGTCATCACCGGTATCGCCGGCGGCGAGTTTGGTGTGCGCGGTTTCCTCGCGGCTTACAACATCAAAGACGGCACCTTGGCTTGGAAAGCCTACAGCATGGGTCCGGATTCCGACATCAAGGTCGATCCGGAAAAGACCATGACCTGGACCGACGGCAAAATGGCGCCGGTCGGCAAGGACTCCAGCGTGAAAACCTGGGAAGGCGATCAGTGGAAGCTCGGCGGTGGCACCACCTGGGGCTGGTACAGCTACGATCCGAAACTCAATCTGGTCTACTACGGCTCCGGCAACCCCGGTACCTGGAATCCGAGTCAGCGTCCCGGCGACAACAAATGGTCGATGACCCTCTGGGCTCGCGATGCGGATACCGGCGTGGCCAAGTGGGTTTATCAGATGACCCCGCACGACGAATGGGACTATGACGGCATCAATGAGACGCCCTTGATCGATCTGAAAATGACCGACAAGAACGGCAAGGAGCACGACAAGTTGATCGTCCACTTCGATCGTAACGGTTTCGGCTATACGCTCGACCGTGAAACCGGCGAGCTTCTGGTTGCCGAGAAATTCGACAAGGCCGTCAACTGGGCCAGCCACGTCGACATGAAGACCGGCCGTCCGCAGGTGGTCGACCAATACAGCACGCACAAGGGCGGTCCCGACCACAACACCACAGGGATCTGCCCGGCCGCTCTGGGTAGCAAGGACCAGCAGCCGATCGCGTTCTCGCCCCGGACCAATTTGGTCTATATTCCGGGCAACCACGTGTGCATGAACTACGAGCCTTTCGAAGTCGAGTACACGGCAGGTCAGCCGTACGTCGGCGCGACTCTCACCATGTTCCCGGCCGGTGTTGACGCCAAGACCGGCGAGAAGAACGGTTCGCATAACCTCGGCGTATTCACCGCCTGGGATCCGACGACCGGCAAGATCGTTTGGGCTAAGGACGAACCGTTCTCCGTATGGAGTGGCGCGGTTGCAACCGCTGGCGATGTCGTGTTCTACGGCACCTTGGAAGGCTACTTGAAAGCGGTTGACGCCAAGACCGGCCAAGAACTTTACAAGTTCAAGACCCCGTCGGGCATCATCGGCAACGTCAACACCTGGAGCTACAAAGGCAAGCAGTATGTTGGCGTTATGTCGGGTCTCGGTGGCTGGGCCGGTATCGGTATGGCCGCTGGCCTCGAAGGCGAAAGCGAAGGGTTGGGTGCTGTAGGCGCATACCGTAGCCTCAGTAACTACACCAAACTGGGCGGTGTATTCACCGTATTCGCTCTGCCTAACAAATAAATCTAAAGCGTTAGTTGTATAGTACGCCCTGGCTGATTCGTCAGCCGGGGCGTTCTTTTTGTAGTGGTTTTGAATGCCGAATTTTTACGTTTACTCTTGGTCTTAAAGACGTTTGTTCAAGCTATAAAGGAGTCCTTCATGACCGTTAGGTGCGATACCCGTCGGGCAGTGGTGCTTTTGGCGTCATTGTTGATGCCTTTTTCCGTGGCTCAAGCGGATAAAGATGCTTTCAAGGTTTGCGCAGACCCGAACAATCCACCTTTCTCAGATAAGAACGGTCATGGTTTCGAGAACAAAATTGCCGAGCTGTTCGCTAAGGAGTTGGGAAAAAAAGTCGAATACACCTGGTTCCCGCAGCGGATCGGCTTCATTCGGAATACTTTAAAAGCGCAATTGCCGGACTCCGACGAATACAAGTGCGACGTGGTGATGGGCGTGCCTACCGGATATGAGCTCGCCGCGACCACCAAGCCTTATTACCGTTCGACGTATGCCTTGGTTTACCGGAAAAATCGCGGCTGGGACGACATCAAATCGCCCGAAGATCTTGAACGTCTTCCGGACGAACGGAAGAGCAAGCTGCGCATCGCCATGTTCGATGGAGCGCCAGGCACAACCTGGCTATTCAATCATCAACTCGCCGATCAAGGGATACCTTATCAAAGCATGTCGGGAGATGCGTCGGTCAATACCGCTCAGATTCTTGCGAAGGATTTCTCTGAAGGGAAAATCGATATGGTCATCGTTTGGGGGCCGATCGCCGGTTACCTCGTCACTCAAGGGAAACCCGGGGCTTTCGGGATGATACCCATGAAGTCGGAAGAGTCGGTCAAATTCGACTTCCCTATCTCGATGGCCGTCCGCTTTCCCGACAAGGAGCGGAAAGAGGAGTTGAACTCTTTGATCGAACGAAACGCGAAGAAGATCGAAGCGTTACTACACGAGTATCGCGTGCCCTTGGTCGATCAGAATGGAAACCTGATCGAAGCGGCAAATAAAAGAAAAAAATAAGATATGGCGGGAGGGGCAGGGCGGTGAAGCCTTGCCCCTGCCTCGTTATGACGGTTCCGGTAAACCGGGGTTTTTCAGCTTTCTCGCCGCATGTGCGGGAAGAGAATGACGTCGCGGATCGAGGGCGAATCGGTGAAGAACATTACTAACCGGTCTATGCCGATGCCCTCGCCCGCGGTCGGCGGCAGCCCGTATTCCAAAGCGCGGATATAGTCCGCATCGTAGTGCATCGCTTCTTCGTCCCCGGCATCCTTGTCTGCAACCTGTTTTTTGAACCGCTCCGCTTGATCTTCCGGGTCGTTCAGCTCCGAGAAGCCATTGGCGATTTCCCGTCCTCCGATGAACAGCTCGAATCGATCGGTCACGAATGCATTCTGATCGTTGCGGCGGGCCAGGGGCGATGTTTCGGTGGGATATTCCGTGATGAATACCGGACCCATCAGTCGATGCTCTACGGTTTTCTCGAAAATCTCGGTCTGGAGTTTGCCTAGACCATCGCCCGGGGTGACGAGATAACCCAGGCGCTCCGCAACTTGGGCCGCCCGATCGCGATCGGCGAGATCCTCAGCCGTCAGGTCCGGATTGTAGCGAAGAATCGATTCGAGTACGGTCAGCCGTTCGAACGGCTGCGCCAAATCGTAACTTTGACTCTCGTGTACGACGGTGGCGCTTCCGAAGAGCTTAACGGCTAGGCCGCGCAGCATTTCCTCGGACAAGTCCATCAAGTCCCGGTAGTCTGCATAGGCCTGATAGAACTCCAGCATCGTGAACTCCGGATTGTGCTTGGTGGACAATCCTTCGTTGCGGAAGCTGCGGTTGATCTCGAAAACCTTTTCGAACCCGCCGACGACGAGGCGCTTCAGGTAAAGCTCCGGCGCGATACGAAGATACAAATCCATATCGAGCGCGTTGTGATGGGTGATGAACGGCTTGGCCCGAGCTCCTCCCGGAATCACTTGCATCATCGGGGTTTCCACTTCGAGGAAGTCCCGCTCGAGCAGAAACTGCCGAATAAACTGAACGATGGTGCTGCGCATCTTGAACACTCGCCGCGAATCCTCATTCATGACGAGGTCGACATAGCGCTGCCGGTGGCGGGTTTCTTCGTCCGTTAGGCCGTGAAATTTCTCCGGCAAGGGGCGCAGTGATTTGGTAAGAAGGCGAATGCCCGTGGCTCGTATGGACAGCTCGCCGGTCTTGGTTCGAAACGCCGTTCCCTCGACGCCGATGATATCGCCGATGTCCCAGTGCTTGAAGGCTTCATATTCGCCTTCCGGCAGGGCATCCTTCTGCAGGAAAATCTGAATGCGGCCGGACATGTCCTGAATATGGGCAAAGCTCGCCTTGCCCATCAGTCGCTTACCCATGAGTCGCCCGGCGGCTTTCACCCGGATGTTGCGCGTTTCGAGGGTGGCGCCATCCTCGTCCCCGTATTGGTCATGAAGTGCCTGTACCAGTGTGTTGCGCCGGAAATCGTTGGGGAAGGCAATGCCGCTCCGACGCAATTCAGTCAGTTTTTCCCGCCTCTGAGCGATGAGTTTGTTTTCGTCGAGTTGTTCGGTCATACCGTTTCTTGTTACGAAAATGTTTCAGGGAAAGCTCCGCTTGAGCGGAGTAAACCAGGCTGTTTGCGGCGGGCCGGGCATACTCCGACCGCCTTTAAGCCTCACAGGCCGCTTTTCAAGCTGGCTTCGATGAACATGTCCAGATCGCCGTCCAGCACGGCTTGCGGGTTGCCGGTTTCGACCCCGGTGCGCAAATCCTTGATCCTTGATTGGTCCAGTACGTACGAGCGAATCTGGCTGCCCCAGCCGATGTCGGACTTGGAATCTTCCAGTTTTTGCTTTTCCGCGTTGCGCTTCAGCATCTCCATCTCGTAGAGCTTCGCCCGAAGCTGTTTCATGCACCGGTCGCGGTTGGCGTGCTGGGACCGTTCGGTCTGGCACTGTACCACGATGCCGCTGGGAACGTGCGTGATGCGCACGGCGGATTCGGTTCGGTTGACGTGCTGTCCGCCGGCGCCGCTGGCCCGGTATACGTCGGTGCGGAGATCGGCCGGATTGATTTCGATATCGATCGTGTCGTCCACTTCGGGCGAAACGAATACCGAGGAGAACGAGGTATGCCGACGATTGCCGGAGTCGAACGGTGATTTTCGGACCAGACGGTGCACGCCGGTTTCGGTTCGCAGCCAGCCGTAGGCATATTCGCCCTCGAAGCGGATGGTAGCGCTCTTGATGCCGGCAACGTCACCGGGCGACTCTTCGATCAGTTCGGTCTTGAAGCCGCGGCGTTCGCCCCAGCGAAGATACATGCGTTCCAGCATTTCCGCCCAGTCCTGGGCCTCGGTGCCGCCGGACCCCGCCTGAATGTCGAGGAAGGCATTGTTCGGGTCCATTTCGCCGGCGAACATGCGCCGGAACTCGAGATCGGCTACCAGCTTTTCGAAGCGTTCGAGATCGGCAGCCACGGTGTCCACGGTTGCTTCGTCGTCTTCTTCCACCGCCAGTTCGAGGAGTTCCTCGGCGTCGTTCACGCCCTGCTCGATGCTGACCAGGTTGTTGACGACCGACTCGAGCTGCGTGCGCTCGCGTCCCAGATTTTGGGCCCTTTCGGGGTCGTCCCAGATCTTTGGGTCTTCCAGTTCCTTTAAAACTTCGTCCAGCCGCTCCCGTTTGGTATCGAAGTCAAAGGTACCCCCTAAGAGCTGCCTGGCGGCTCTTCAAGTCTTTGATTTGGTTGTAGAGGGGATTGAGTTCGCGCATGGTGAATGGTTTTCAGTATCCGGCGAAAAAACCGCGATAGTACTACAGATGAGCGAGAAGAAAAACGAGCGGAAGCGTGCGGCTCAACTCGGCATCAGTCCCAGCGCTCGTCGCGCACCTGAATCATGCCGTTTGCGATGCGGACCGGAAAGCACGGGAGGTCCTCATAGGCCGGGGGCTTGAGGACTTTGCCGGTCTTTAGGCAGAAGCGGGCGCCATGGCGAGGGCAGACGATTTCGCAGCCTTCCAGCCGGCCGCTCGCGATCTCGGCGCCATCGTGGGTACAGACATCCTCGACGGCATAATACTCGCCGTCGATCATGAATACGGCGACGTCGGTTCCGTCGACATCCACGACGACATGCTCGCCGTTTTGAAGACTGCCTTCACGGGCGACATCGATCCAGTCGGACATGAAACGACTCTCTCTTTATTCGGTACTGACGGTGTCGGCTTCGTTCTTGAGAGCCGCTTGCAACGAATGCCAGGCCAGGGTGGCGCATTTCACCCGGGCCGGGTAGGCGCGTACGCCCGACAGGACCGCCAGTTTGCCGATTTCTTCCAGGTTCACGGCGTCGTCGTTCTTGCCGGTGGTGATGCGATGGAACAGATCGAACAAGTGCTGGGCCTCGTCCTCGGTGTGGCCTTTGACGATTTCGGTCATGAGCGAGGCCGAGGCCGTCGAAATGGCGCAGCCCGAGCCTTGGAAGCTCACGTCCTCGATTACGCCGGCGTTGACTTTGACGTAAAGCGTGATCTTGTCGCCGCACAAGGGGTTGAACCCCTCGATCTTGCGGTTGGCGTCTTCCATCACCCGGAAATTGCGCGGGTTGCGGTTATGGTCGAATACGACTTCCTGATAGAGATCCCTGATCTGATCCAGCATTAGCCGAACACCTCGATGACTTTGCGAATACCGTCCACCAGGATATCGATTTCCTCGAAGGTATTGTAGAGCCCGAAGGAGGCGCGGGCGGTCGCGGGCACGCCGAAGAAGTCCATCACCGGCATGGCGCAATGGTGTCCTGCCCGGATGGCGATGCCGAGGTGATCCAGAATCGTGCCGATGTCGTGGGGGTGTATGCGCTCCAGCGTAAACGACAGGATGGCGCCTTTCCGTTCTGCGGTGCCGACGATAGTCAATTGCGGAATTTCGAGGGCTCGTTCCGTGGCGTACTGCAACAACTGGTTCTCGTACTCGGCGATGGCATCCATGCCTATGGTCTCGAGATATTCCACCGCCGTGCCCAGGGCAATCGCGTCCACGATGTTCGGCGTGCCCGCTTCGAATTTGAAGGGCAGGGCGTTGTACTCGGTTCTCTCGAAAGTGACGCGGCGGATCATGTCGCCGCCGCCTTGGTAAGGCGGCATGGCCTCGAGCCATTTTTCCTTGCCGTAGAGAATGCCGATGCCGGTCGGACCGTACAGCTTGTGCCCGGACAGGGCGTAGAAATCGCAGTCCAGGTCCTGGACGTCCACCACCATGTGAGGCGCCGCCTGCGCGCCGTCGAGAAGCACCGGAATCTCTCGACTATGGGCCAATTCGATGATGGCTTTGACCGGGTTGATCGTTCCCAGCGCATTGGACATGTGGCAGACCGAGACCAGCCGGGTGCGCGGCGACAGGAGTTGCTCGAACTCGTCCAGCAGAAGTTCGCCGGTTCGGTCGATCGGAGCGACCTTCAGCTTTGCGCCGGTTTGTTCGCACAGCATCTGCCAGGGGACGATGTTGGAGTGATGCTCCATGGCGGTGATGAGGATTTCGTCGCCTTCTTTCAAGGTGCTGCGGCCGAAACTTTGGGCAACCAGATTGATGGCTTCGGTGGTGCCCCGCACGAACACGATTTCGTGGCTGTGCTTGGCATTGAGAAACTGCTGTAGCTTCTCGCGCGCACCTTCGAAGAGATCGGTCGAGCGCTGGCTCAGGGTATGCACGCCGCGGTGAACATTGGAGTAGTCGTTCTCGTAAACCCGGCGGATGCAATCGATAACTGCTGTGGGCTTTTGCGTGGTGGCGGCGTTATCTAGATAGACCAGCGGTTTACCGTTCACCGTTTGGCGGAGAATCGGAAAGTCCTCGCGAAGTTTCGCGACGTTATAACCGACCGAGTTCGGCCGAGTTTTCAGGCTGGCCGCGCTTGGAGCGGAATGTGCTGCGTTCTGCGTCATAGCGGCTTGGGAAGCGGAAACCTTGTTCATAGCCAATCCTTTCGGATGTCGGATTGCGGCAGAAAAGACAACAGTTCGCTTTGAACCAGTCTTTTGAGACTGCTTAACCGTATCTTTTCGACCATTTCATTGGCAAAGGCGAAGGTAAGCATATTGCGCGCCGTCGGTTCATCCACGCCGCGCGATTCGAGGTAAAAAATGGCCTCCGGATCGAGTTGCCCTACCGTCACGCCGTGAGCGCATTTCACGTCGTCCGCGTGAATTTCCAGCTGCGGCTTGCTGTCGATCTCGGCGTCTTCCGACAAGAGCAGGTTGCGGTTGCTCATTTCGGCGTCGGTTTTCTGGGCTTCCGGGTGAACGACGATGCGCCCGGAAAAGACGCCCCGCGCGCGATCCCCGGCGATGCCGCGGTAGGTTTCGCGGCTGGTGCCGCAGGGTGCCCGGTGATGGATCAGGGTCTGGGTGTCCAGATGCCGCCGTCCGGTCGCGAGGAACAGTCCGTCCAGTTCGCACCCCGCCGCATGGCCCAATTGAGCGTGAATCTCGGTACGAGCCAAAAGGCCCCCGAAAGCAAGATGATGCTGGCGGAGTCTGGCCGAGCGCGCCTCTCGCGCGTAAATGCCGCCGAAGTGATAGCTCTTGGCGGTCTCGCTCTGAAGCTTGTAATGGTCGAATCCCGCATTCTCGCCCACCGAGATTTCGGTGACCGAGGCCGTGAGATAGCTTGAGTCTCCGATACCCGCATACGTTTCAACGAGGCTGGCTTCGGCATTCTGCTCCAGCGCGACGAGATTGCGGGTCACAGACAGTCCGTCCGGGCGTGTCGAGAAATGGATCACCTGCAAGGGTCTGTCCAGAACCTTGCCGGCCGGGATGTGCACGAATGCGCCGTCTCTGAAATACGCGGTGGTGAAGGCGATAAAGCCGTGAGCTACTTCCGGAACCACTTGGTTGAGTAAGCCCTCGATCAGATCGGGATACTGTTCCAGCGCGTTGGCCAGAGATGTCGCGATTACGCCCTCGGGAAGGTTGGCAGTCACGGAATGTTCGGCGGAATAAACGCCGTCGACGAAGACCAGCAACCACGCACCTTCCAGACGGAGCCGCGCCAGAGCGTTCGTATCCGTCGCGCCTGCGGGCGCGCCCACAGTCGGCACGAACAGCTTCTTCTCCAGGGTGGCGACATTGGTGTATTTCCACTCTTCCTCGCGCGGCGAGGGAAAGCCGCTGGCGGAGAAGCGGCTTTGGGCCTCTTCCCGCAGCCGGCGCAGCCACGGCAGATGCTCGCCCGGCAGCTTCGATGCCAATTCGCGATAGTGTTCGACGTAGTGCTGAGCCGCGCTCATATCAGGCACCCGCAGACGTCAGTTGATCGACCCAGCCGTAGCCTTTCTTTTCCAGTTCCAGCGCCAGGCTGGCATCGCCCGATTTCATGATCCGGCCGTGGGCGAGCACGTGAACCTGATCCGGCTTGATGTAGTTCAGCAGGCGCTGGTAATGGGTGACCAGGATGAAGGAGCGATCCGCCGAACGCAGGGCATTCACGCCGTCCGCCACCAGCTTGAGCGCGTCGATGTCGAGCCCGGAGTCGGTTTCGTCGAGAATGCACAGGCTCGGTTCGAGCACCGCCATCTGGAGGATTTCGTTGCGCTTCTTTTCGCCGCCGGAGAAGCCTTCGTTGACGCCGCGGTATAGGAACTGCTCGTCCAGATTTACTGCCTTGATCTTCTCCTTGACCAGTTTCAGGAAGTCCATGGCGTCGACTTCGCTCAGGCCCCGATGTTTGCGGATGGCGTTCAGGGCGGCCTTCAAGAGATAAATATTGCTGACGCCGGCGATTTCCACCGGGTATTGAAAGGCGAGAAAAACGCCTTCACGGGCGCGCTCCTCGGGTTTCATCTCCAGAAGATTCCGACCGAGATAGCTCACGGTTCCATCGGTGACTTCATAACCCGCGCGACCGGCCAGCACGTGGGACAGCGTGCTCTTGCCGGAGCCGTTCGGTCCCATGATGGCATGGACCTCGCCGGGCCTGATGTCCAGGCTGATGCCTTTGAGGATGGGTTTGTCGTCGACCCGGACGTGGAGATTCTCGATTTTGAGCATAACTGACTTACCTGAGGTTTATTCTGTTGGATGGATCGACCGGGATACTAGCCTACGCTGCCTTCCAAACTGATTCCCAAGAGCGCCTGGGCTTCCACGGCGAATTCCATGGGCAGCTCCTTGAACACTTGCTTGCAGAAGCCGTTCACGATCATCGATACCGCGTCCTCGGCGGACAGGCCACGCTGCATGCAGAAGAACAGCTGGTCCTCGCTGATCTTGGAGGTGCTGGCTTCGTGTTCCACCTGAGCCGTGGGTTGCTTGACCTCGATGTAGGGGAAGGTATGCGCGCCGCAACGATCGCCGATCAGCAGCGAGTCGCACTGGGTGTAATTGCGCGCATTCTCGGCGCTTTTCAGAATCTTCACCAGTCCGCGATAGCTGTTCTGGGCGCGGCCGGCGGAAATCCCCTTGGAAATGATGGTGCTCTTGGTGTTCTTGCCGAGATGGATCATCTTGGTGCCGGTGTCGGCCTGCTGGCAGTGGTTGGTGACCGCAACCGAATAGAACTCGCCCACCGATTCGTCGCCGCGCAGGATGCAGCTCGGGTATTTCCAGGTGATGGCAGACCCGGTTTCCACCTGGGTCCAGGAAATCTTGGATTTGCGGCCCCGGCAATCGCCCCGCTTGGTGACGAAGTTGTAGATGCCGCCGCGGCCTTCTTCGTCGCCCGGATACCAGTTCTGCACCGTCGAATATTTGATCTCCGCGTTGTCCAGGGCCACCAATTCCACCACCGCGGCATGCAGTTGGTTCTCATCCCGCATCGGAGCGGTGCAGCCTTCGAGATAGCTGACGTAGCTGCTATCTTCGGCAATGATGAGGGTGCGTTCGAACTGGCCCGTTTTCGCGGCGTTGATGCGGAAATAGGTGGACAGTTCCATCGGGCAGCGCACGCCTTTCGGGATGTAGACGAAGGAGCCGTCGGAGAACACTGCCGAATTGAGCGCCGCGAAGAAGTTGTCGCCGGGCGGCACTACGCTGCCGAGGTATTGGCGCACCAGGTCGGGATGATTCTGGATCGCTTCCGACATGGAGCAGAAAATCACGCCCGCTGCCGCCAGCTTTTCCTTGAAAGTCGTCGCCACCGACACGCTGTCGAACACGGCGTCGATCGCGACGCCGGCCAGCCTTTCCTGCTCGTAAAGCGGGATGCCGAGCTTGTTGTAGGTTTCCAGCAGCTTCGGGTCCACCTCGTCCAGGCTCTTCGGCTGTTCCTGGGACTTTGGCGCCGAGTAGTAGCTGATGGCCTGATAATCGACTGGTCCATAGTGGACGAAAGCCCACGTCGGCTCTTCCATGTTCAGCCAGTGACGGTAGGCTTCGAGCCGCCATTCGAGCATGAACTCGGGCTCGTTCTTTTTGGCCGAGATGGCGCGTATCACGTCCTCGTTGAGGCCGGGTGGAAGGGTATCCGCCTCCAGGTCGGTGACGAAGCCCGGCGCATAGTCCTTTTTGATGAGTTTATCCAGGGTTTTCGCTGTCGCAGACATGATGTTTACTCCGCGCCTTTATCTCGGCTGATAGTGAAGGGTGCTGACCGGGATATGGATTTCCTCGGACGCTTTAGTCAAGGGCATGACCATATCGGCCAGGCTGACCGACTCCAGGGCGGTTCGGATCGCCCGGTTGATAACGCCCCAATGGCCTCGAATCTGGCATGACGACGACTGCTGGCACTGATCGTGGTCGAGGCCGCATTCTGTCAAGGCGATCGGTCCTTCGAGGGCGTAAATGATAGTCGCCACGCTGGTCTTGGCCGGCGATCGGGTCAACTGATATCCGCCTTTGGCGCCGCGCGTGGATTTGAGGATGTCGGCCTTGGTCAAACTCTTCAGAATCTTGCTCACCGTCGGGATCGCGACTCCGGTCGAATCGGCCAAATCGGTCGCGGCATAAGTGCGTTCGGGTTCTCCGGCCATATGTCCCAAAACGATGATGGCGTAATCGGTTAGTTTGCTGATGCGAAGCATGGCGCTACCTTTCTAATTAAGGACCATTTTAGTCCTATATAAATCCCAAGTAAAGTAGTAGGCTTTTGTTGAACCCGGCTGTTTCCTGGACCTCGAAGGATATACAGATTGCGGTTGCACAATGTTGGAGCTCAAGGCGCCATCATTCGGCGTTATACTGTTGCGAACCCGCACGTAATTGCGCCATTAAGGCACTTTTATTGCCAGCAAGGAAAAAATGAGATGAACAAAGTTTGCCCAACCTTGGGGATTTTTTTTCAGTTTGCTGTAACCGTTTTAGCTCTCGGCACCGTTGCTGCGTCCGCCGTTCAGGCCGAAGCTCCTGAGCTCATCCCGGATACGCCCGCCGTCCACATACAAAGTCTTCTCAAGGAGGGTACGCATCCCAAGCTGCGCTGGGGCAAGTTTCCCGACTACAAGGCGCAACTGGAGCAGTTGTATTACCAGAACGGCCTTACGCCTTTATGGCTGAACGAAGGAAGGCCGACGCCGCAGGCAGAGACGCTGGTGGCGAGCTTGGCGGAGGCGGACAGCAAAGGGTTGAACGCTGCGGATTATGACGCCGAGCTGTTGGGCAAGTGGTTGAGCGAGTTCGATACGACGGCCGCAAATCCGCGGGAAGTCGCTTCCTTTGATGTGGCTCTGAGCCTCGTGGCCATGCGTTACGTATCGAATCTGTATGTCGGGCGCATCAATCCGAATAACATCGATTACGGACTCAACGTCGAGCCCAAGAGGGTGGATCTGCCGAATCTGATTCAGAAAATCGCTCAGAGCCAGCAACCGGCGGCGATGATCGATGCTTTGGAGCCCAAGTTTCCTATCTATGAGCGGCTCAAGGCGGCGCTGCCTCAGTATCAGCGGTTAGCAAAGGAAATGACCCCGGTCCAGTTTTCTTTTCCGGCGAAATTCAGTCCGGGAGATCGCCATAAGGATGTGCCGGCGCTGAGACATTTGTTGCTCGCTCTTGGGGATTTGAACGAAATCAAACAGGGTTCCGCCGGCTCCCTGGTTTACGGACCCGAGCTTGCGCAAGCGGTCAAGCGTTTTCAGCAGCGCCACGGGTTGACGGCGGACGGCATTATCGGAAAAGGTACGCTGAATCAGCTTAATTTCCCGCTGGCCGACCGATTGCGGCAAATTCAGCTCGGGCTGGAGCGTCTTCGCTGGTTGCCCGAACAAATCCGCGGCAACTATCTTGTCGTCAACATTCCGTCATTCCAGCTGTTCGGTTTTCGAAACGGCTCCGCTTTCGGAACGTCCGATCTTCAGATGAACGTCATCGTCGGGGAGTCCGTCGACGGACGTCATACGCCCGTCTTTCACTCGGATATGACGTATATCGTCTTTCGGCCGTACTGGAATCTGCCGTACAAGATCACGGTCAAGGAAATGCTGCCGCAAATTCTCAGTAACCCCGGATACTTGGCGAAGAACAGCCTGGAGCTGGTCCCGAATTTCTCGCCGAATGCGCCCGTTTATGAGCCAAGCTTCAGAAATATCGAGATGCTGACGACTGGTACTCTCAAGTTGCGGCAGAAGCCGGGCCCCAAAAACGCCTTGGGTTTGGTCAAGTTCGCGTTCCCTAACCACAATAACATTTATCTGCACAGCACACCGTCCAAGGGATTGTTCAAGAAAGCCAGGCGCGATTTCAGCCACGGCTGTATCCGAGTGGAAGATCCGGTTGCTCTGGCGGAATTCATTCTGGCAGACCAGGGTGAATGGACCCGCGAACGGATCGAATCGGCCATGACTAGAGACAAGCCGAAAACCGTCACCTTGAAGCAGGCCGTACCGGTTTACATCTTCTATTCGACGGTGTTGGCGGACGAGTCAGGCACCGTGAGCTTTTACGATGACATCTACGGCCACGACCTGATTCTCAGCGACCTGCTGGCGAAGGGCTTCCCTTACCCCTCATGACGAGGAGGGGAGCGAGCGGAGAAAGCGCTCTAAATCGGATTTGGAGCGCTGAATCTATTATCGGGCAAGGCTACCAGGAACGGACTCTGCCGGTATCCAAATGAACGAAATCGGAGCGGCGGTAATAGCCGACGCCGCCCTGTTGTAGGGCGAGCGCTGCCTTCTGGATCGTGCGCGTACTGATATCGCTCATGCGAATATCGATCGCCTTGCCTTCCATGTGCAGGCTGTGTTCGGCCACGCCATGGCTGGTCTTGCGCAGCATCCGGTTCGTTTCCGGAGAACGGTATCCCGATACCACCTGAAACGTGCCGCGGCTCCCGGTGAATACCGAAACCGCATAGAGCAAATCGATCAGGCCGGAATCCATCGGATGGACGCTATCTGTACGATGGTCCCGCAGAAAATAGTTGAACTGCCTCAAAGTTCGGCGGTCGTAATACTGTTGCGGGCTACAAAGGAGCGTCAGTTCTTCGCCGGTATTTAAATTATGAAATGAGAGCTTGCGATCTTTACTGAAGATTTTCGCAAGCGCATCGGTCGAGGGTAAAAGCAAAGCTCCGACAGCAGCCATTCCGGCACGCGTCAAAAATGCTCGCCGGGATATGCTGGCGTCGGATATTCGATGCCTATTATGAGAATTTGTGTTAGTGCTCATATGCTAAGTTCCCTTTTTTAAATAAGGTCTTCGCATAGGCATCGAAGAATTCTCCGTAGTCCCTTCTCCGCCACCAATGCGCGGAGGCGGGGAACTCGTCGATGCCCGGGTGAACGGCAACCCGCCCACCGAAAAACGCGAACTTTACTTTTCGTGCCTTACGGAATCAAGCTTTAAAACTACCTCCTCATTTAAAGCATAAATCGCGCCATTCGTGAGTAGCCGCTAAGTGCCTGTGATTCAAAGCTCGGCGGCTCTGTCGATACTGTCCCGGTCTGGTCGTTAAATGCTTCTTTTCTCATAAAGAAATATTGATGGCATCAAAATCCGCTGCCCGATCATGGGCAGTCCGACCCGAATCAGTGCTTTCACGAACCAACTGGCACGTCAAAAAACCGGCGGATTTTGCAGCGTCCAATTCCCCTTCAACGTCCGAGAGGAACAGGATGGAGGCGGGCGGCAAGCCAATCTGCCGAGCAATCTCCCGGTAGGAATCGGCATCTTGCTTGGGGCCGATCCGAGTGTCGAAATAACCGGAAAACAGCGGCGTCAAATCGCCGTATTCGGTGTGTCCGAACAGGAGTTTTTGGGCGTGGACGGATCCCGAGGAAAATACATAGAGATCGATGCCCTGAGCTTTCCATTCCCTTAGCTTGCGCACGGCGTCCTCATAGATGTGACCGCAATAATCCCGTTTGCGGTATCCCTCTTCCCATATCATCCCCTGCAATGCTTTGAGGGGCGGTGACTTTCGATCCTCATCGATCCAGCGAATCAGCTGTTCTGCGACTTGTACCGTGCTCAACTCCATTCCGCAGAGTGAACGCACCTCGTCGAACAGCTTCGCTACATCCGGATTATCGGCATGATGAGCGACGAAACTCATCATACGCTCGCGGGAGTAGGGGAACAATACATCTTTGACAAAGGATATCGATGATGTAGTTCCCTCAATGTCAGTCAAAATCGCGCTAATCATACGTACTGGGTCAAAAATTGTTCGAGTTTGGGAAAGGTGTCGGCAATATTGGCGCCGGTGAATCGAGCGACCCAGCCTTCTGGAGAAGTGAATAAGCGGATTGCCTTCAGATTCGGATTCTCGCCCATGTCGAACCAGTGCTTGACATGCGCCGGGACGCTGATGAGGTCGCCTTGCTCGCACAGCAGCACGTATACCTTGTCGTTGGGATGCAGATAAAAGAGGCCTTTTCCATCGACGAAGAAACGCACCTCGAAATCGTCGTGAGTATGTTCGCTGAGAAACTTGGTGCGCAGTTCCGCCTTCTGCGGATGGTCCGGGCGTACGCTGATGACGTCGACCGAGCGAAATTCGTAGCGGTCGATCAGCCGATCAATGGATGGACGATAGGCCGCGATAATGGACTCCTGATCGGCGTCGGGAGACAGTTCCTGGTCGGCGGTCCAGCGCTCGAACAGCACACCGATTTCCCAAAGCTTCGTGGCGATGGTTTCCGGTTCTCGGATCACCTCGGCATTTTCCGGCCGATTTTCGGGATGAATGGTCAGTAAGCTCATGGCGTTCTTACTCCGTGTAAGCGACTCTCGATATCAAATAAAAATTCCAGCGCGTCGACATGACGCAGAGCGTCCTTCACCGAGGCTCCCCAGGTATAAAATCCGTGACCTGCGATTACATAACCGTAGATGTTGCCATGGAGTTCGATGTATTCGTCCACTTTCAGCGCCAGCCGCGGAATGTTCTGATCATTGGGGAATATCGGGATAACGATTCGAGTTTCATGCGTGTCGATTCCCGGCAGGGCTTTCAGCAGTTCGTAGTTCTCCAGCACTAGTTCGTCGCGAAAGAATCGCGAAAGCAAGGTGGCGCTCGGCGTATGCGGGTGCAGCACGGCACCGACATCCGGATAGCGGCGATAGATCGAGGTATGCAGCAAGGTTTCGGCGGAGGGTTTTTTTCCGTCCAGCGATCGGCCGTCGGCATCGATCAGCATGATGTCGTCGGGGGTCAGTTCGCCTTTGTGGCGTCCGGATACGGTGATGGCGATGCGCCCGTCGCCGAGCCGGGCGGAAAAGTTTCCGCTGGTTGCGGGGGCCCACCCCCTGCCGTGAATATAGCGCCCCGCTTCGATCAGTTCGCTGGCGCGCTGCTGGAATTCGTCGTGCATGGATGATGTCTGCCGTGCAGCAAAGCTCGCCATTGTAGTCGTCCCGATGGGCCGGCTCAATCCGGAAGATTTCTCAGAGATTGTTGAGAAAATCTGCTTCGCAGCCCGAGTTCGCGACGAAGGGGTATGAGAAATGTGGGCTAAATACAGGTCCAAAGCCGCTCGCGAAGTCCGGAGAATCGTCCGGGAACGCGCTTGATGGCGTCTTCCAGAATTTTCTGCGAGCCGTGTATTTCCGCTCGATGCCGCGCTCGGGTAACGGCCGTGTAAATCAACGGGCGGTCCAGTACCGGGCTTTCAAGGTCCGGTAGCGCCAGCACGATCTCGTCGAATTCGGAACCCTGGCTTTTGTGAACGGTCATGGCGTACACGGTTTCGTGTTCGGGAAGGCGTGTCGGCGAAAATCCCCGGATGTGGCCGTCCGCATCCTCGAAAAAGACCCGAAGTCCTGCGCCGGTTTCCAGCGCGATGCCGATATCGCCGTTGAACAGCCGGAGGTCGTAATCGTTGCGGGTCACGATCACCGGACGACCGGGATACCATCGGCTTCCCCGGCGCAATCGCCGTTGCACGTAAAGTTGTTCCTCGAACCTGCGGTTTATGCCCGCCGCTCCGCTATCGCCTTCCCGATGAGCGGTCAGTACCCGAAAACGGCCGAAAAGGCGCAGAACGTCCTTTGCTTCGTCGCCCGAGTCGACGGCTTCGAAGAAAGCTCGATAGCCGCCTTCCATCCTTCGGACCAAATCCACTCCGCCGACCCGTGTCCGCTCCCAATGAATCTCGGGATGGCGGCCGCCGGCGAGCAACGCGACCGCTTCTTTCGCGCGCCCGGCATTGATCATTCGCGCCAATTGGCCGATGCCGCTCTCCGACCCGAAGCGATGGCTGTGGGTGAGGAGCGCGATACAATCGGACAGGGCCGGTGTGAACAGATCGCCCGACGGAATCTTGACACCCGAGGCTGCGTAAAGTTGATCGCAAAATGCCGGGCTGTAGCCGGACGATTCGCACAGATCGCCGAACACCGCGCCGGGTTCCACCGACGCCAATTGATCCTTGTCCCCCAGCAAAATCAGCCGCGCGCCTTTCGGCAAGGCGTCGATCAGCTTGGCCATCAGCGCCAGGTCGATCATCGATGCCTCATCCACCACCAATACGTCCAGCGGCAGCGGATTTTTCCGGTTATGGCGAAAGTAAACGGAGTCGGGCTTGGCGCCCAGCAGCCGATGCAACGTGGAGGCGGTTTCGGGGAGAGCGTCGAGTACGGCTTGCGGCACCGGCAGTTTCGCTTTCTGTTCGCGTATGGATTCCTGAAGCCGCGCCGCCGCTTTGCCGGTGGGCGCGCTCAGCGCGATGCGCAGCGGCTTTTCTCCGGCCTGGGATTGGAGTGCGGCGAGTATGCGAACCACGGTAGAGGTCTTTCCCGTTCCGGGGCCTCCGGAGATGACGCAGAACCGCCGCAACGTCGCCACGGCCGCAGCCAGCTTCTGCCGATCGGGCACCTCGGTGTTGTGCGCGAAAAGCCGGTCCAGTTCGGCGCGAAGTTTGGCCAGATCGATTTCCGGGCAAGGGCTTTCTGCGAGAGATATCAAGTTGTCCGCCAATGTCTTCTCGTAATGCCAGTAACGCGTCAGATAGAGGCGGTTGTTCTCGTCGAGGATGAGCGGCGCGAAGCTGCCGGGAGTCCCGACCAGCTTGGACTTTCGGAGCAGCGCCAGCCAATCGGCGAGACCCGGCAGCCTAACGACGCCTTCGCCGTCGTCGGGGGCTACCTCGGAGCCGGCATAGTCGCACAGACGAATACAGATATGACCTTCCGCGACGGCCTGGTAAGCCAGCTGTGCCGCCCAGATGACCGCTTCGTCGGGATTGCCGTCGAGCCGGCCCAAGTAAGTGGCGAACTGCTTTCCGAGCGTCGAAAGCTTCAAGAGTTTCTGGGCGGCCGAGGCCGGTGCGGCCGGTAAGGAACGTGCGGAAGAACGCAACGAGGCAGCGCGGGCTTCGGAGTTCATGACCTTATTATTCGAAATGGGGAGATGGCCTATTTTCGCCGTATTTTTCTTTATGAACAGTATCGGCGTTGGCCAAGTGACTAGACGGGGATGTTATCGAGCCGCAGTTTTGCGCTACGACGTCCCCATCAAGAGGCTGTCCAAAGCCTCGATCAATGCCTCCGTCGGCTTGTCCCAAAAGATTCCGGTTTTTTTCTGCGGCGCGATACCCCTCAGAAATAGGTAATACGCTCCGCCAAAATGGGTTTCATAATCGTAGCTCGGCAGCCTTTGCTTGAGATATCGGTGCAGGGCGACGGTGTAGATGAGGAACTGGAGATAATAATGCTCGCGCGTCATGGCGGCGGCGAGGCGGTCCGGAGCGTAATCGGCATGGGTGTTGCCGAGCCAGTTGGATTTCCAGTCGAGCAGGTAATAGCGGCCGGACGCTTCAAACACCAGATCGATAAAGCCTTTCATATAGCCTTCGATATGCTTGAAGTCGAGCAGCCGGGCGGCTTCGGCATAGCGGCGGTCGCGTTGAAATCGCGGATCGGCGAGAAGTTTCCGCAAAGCTTCGGAATCGCCCCCCCGCAACGCATAAGTGAATTCCATTTCGACCAGGCGCTTTTCTTCCGGCACATCGGACAGCTTGAGCCCGCTGTCGTCGAGCGGTGTTTCGAGGGCGGTTTCGATGGTCTGCCGTACGGTCGGCGTCCAGCCATCTCCGATGCCGTGAGCTTTCAATTTGCGGCGGACGAGTTCGGCTAGCCGTTCGGAATCCCGGCAGGCAAAATCCCACTCCTCCAGAATCGCGTGCAGGCAAGATCCGGCCCGAGCGCCACGCGGAAAGGCGAATATCGAATCGCCCGGCGCTTCCGGTAACTCGGATTCCGGCAGAACGTCGTAATCCGGCGCTTCGCTGTGCCGCCCGGTGGTCAAGGCCGAAAAGCTGCTCATGCGCCAGTTCGGGTAAAGCGGCGGACGCCGGAAGGGGCGAACGGCCAGGGTTGAATCGTCCTCCCGTTCCGAGCCGCGGTAGCGGACCGGACGGGTTTCGACGGAGCCTAGGCTAACGCAGCCGGGCGCCCGTTTCGCGAGGCCGCGGATGTCGGCGGCGATAAACCCGGTATCAGCTTCCAGCAGTCTTGTCTCCAATGCCGCCAGCGGATCGTCCTCCGGCGCCGTCGAGCCGCCGTGCAGCAGCCAGGCCATGGCGGTCGAGTGAAAGCCTTCGCTTTTGTCCCGCCCGTTCCGGACATTGCCCCAGACGACATAGCAGCGGTAAACGGCGCGCGTGAGCGCCACGTAAAGAAGACGCAGATTTTCCGACATTTCTTCCTGAACGGCCTGACGGCGGTTTTCCTCCAGCTTCGCCGAGCCGAGGTCCAGTACCGATTCGCCGTCGGCGTGCAGAAGCACCGACTGAGCCTTTCGCTGCCGCAGCCGTCCGTCCCAGAGAAACGGACAGAATACGATCGGGTATTCGAGCCCCTTGCTGGTGTGTATGGTCACGATCTTCACGCGCTTGGCGTCGCTTTCCAGTCGCAACAGCGCAGTTTCGTCGTTCTTAGAGGGACTCCGGATAGCGCGGCCGAACCAGCCCAGCAGCGTATCGATACTCGATTTTTTGCGGCTCTCTACCTGCAGCAGTTCGGCCAAGTGCAGGAGATTGGTCAGCCGCCGCTCGCCGTCTCGGAATTGCGGCAAATGATCGGTGATGCGGGCGTCTTCGAACCAGCGGCGGAACATCGGCATGAAGCCTTCGCTCAGCCAGACGTGATGATAGGTCTGGAAGCGGTCGAAGATCGCTTCCCAAGCATTCTCGTCCTTTTGCAGTTCCAATATCGCGTTGGCAGTATGATTCATGAGTTCCGTCGCCAGCGCGGCCTTGATCAGCGGCTCCCGCCCGGGCTGGGCGACCGCCTGCAAGATCCGTTCGAGTTCCGCCGCTTCGGGAGTCGAGAACACGTTCTCCTGCCCCTGGCGCACGCTGGGTATGCCGCAGGCCGACAGCGCGTCCTCGATCAAGCGCGCCTGGACGTGGGTGGAGACCAGTACAGCGATGTCGCCCCCGTCGAGGCTTCGCTCGCCCAGGCGCGCCTTGCCCTCGCTTGCGGCGTTGAGCAGCCGGGCGATTTCGAAGGCGGTCGCCGAGGCGGTCAACCGGCTTGCCGCGCCTTTCGAATAGGGCTTTTCCTTTCCTTTGTCGTCTTGCTCCGGCGGCAGCAAAAGAAAGCGGAACGGCTCCTCGCCGTCGTCTTCGATATCCAATACTGCACGCTGCCGTGCGGCGGGCCTTACCTCCGGATAGGGGATCTCGTCGAGCAGGAAAGGCTTCGGATGGCCGACGAACAAGGCATTGACCGCGGCGATGAGATCGCGCTCGGAGCGCTGATTGGTCTTCAGCGTGCGGCGGGTGATGCCTTCGTTGCTCCGCGCTTCGAGGTAGCTGAAGATGTCCGCGCCGCGAAACCCGTAGATCGCCTGCTTGGGATCGCCGACGAAGAACACCGGCGAGCCGCCGTCTCCGTAGATGCGGCGGAAGATGCGGTATTGGATCGGGTCGGTGTCCTGGAATTCGTCAATCAGGGCGGCCCGGTAGCGGCGGCTGACGGTTTCCGCCAGGCGTTCGCCGTGTTCCGAATCCAGCGCGCTGGCCAGGCGGTTCAGCAGGTCGTTGTAGCAGACGACTTGCAGCGCGCTCTTGCGCTGGTCCAGTTCGGCGTCGCAGAACTCGATCAGGCGCCGCTTGAGGCACTGAAGCCGGATTTCGAAATTTCGGCGCAGGGCCTCGTCCGCCTCGACCACGGACCGGCAACGTTGAAAAAAAGGATGCCGCGGTGGCTCGCAAGCTTTCTTGACGGCAGAGGCAAGGGCTTCGGGCGTCAGACGTTGAAGACCTTCCGGCAGATCGAGCAAGGGCGGGACTTCGGGTAAAACGACCGGCTGCGGAGTCTGTTCCGATGCCGGCCATCGGCCGAAAAATTCGGCCGTTTCGGCTAGCCAGTTCCGCAAGCTTTCGGGTTTGGCGCGGGTGCGATTGAAATTCGGATAATCCAGCAGCAGCGCCTCGATGGCAGTCCTTTCGGCATACCAGACTTCCGCCGCTTCGAGCACCGCCTGCCCGAACCGCGCGATGTCGTCCTCCTCGTCAGCCGGTTCGACGGGCCCGGCGATTTTCAGGAACGGCTTGCCTACATGGGGCTGAATTTCGCTCAGCCAGACATCGGGCGATTGATTTGTTTGGGCCAGATAATCGGCCCAAGCTGCGGAGGCGAGATAGACCTCCCGTCGCCAGAAATCGTCGACGATTTCCAGCAGCAAATCGGTTTCGTCCGGCATCAGCTCGCAATCGAAATCCGCTCCCGACTCGAAGGCGCTTTCGTTCAAGAGGCGCTGGCAGAATCCGTGGATGGTGTAGACCGCGGCCTCGTCGAACCCGCTGATCGCATAGCCGAGAAGGCGCCTGGCGGTCTCGGTCCGGTCGCCGTACAGTTCGATGATGCGGCGGCAGAAATCGTCGTCGCTTTCGCCGGTTTCGAAGGCGGAAAGGACCTCCCTCAACCGCTTGCGGATGCGGTCCTGAAGCTCGGCAGTCGCCGCCTTGGTGTACGTCACTACCAGAATCTGATCGACGCTGAGGCCAAGCTCCAGAATCAGCCGAACGTAAAGCCCCGAAATCGTCCAGGTCTTGCCCGTCCCGGCGCTGGCTTCGACCAGATTCAGCCCGGCGAGCTCGGCGTCGTAGATGTCGAGCTCGGGGGTATGGTCGGTGGATAGCTGGCTGGAAGGGAGCATGGGCGATTTCGTTTAATGCCGTAGAGCGCGGTGAGGAACGAGCCGCATCCTACGCCACGAAGCACTTCTCCGGCAACGACGAGAAAGATTGCGGCTAGAGCATTTTCATACCGACTGTACGGGCATTCGCGAGTAGGTCGGGAATCCTTTCCCGACACCACGTCTCGGCCGAGCGTCTTCGTCGGCAAAGGATTGCCGACCTACGAGTGCTTGAATCCATTCACCCGAGCCGAAGTCGCCAACGACTTCCGCCAAGCCTGTTTTGCCGGACGAGCGAGATGAAAACGCTCTAAAGCAACCGTTTGCGATTAGAAGGGTCGTCTTGGTGTCCCCAAGACGACCGGGAAAGCTGACGCCGTGTGGAAGGAGGGTAGTATTTGCCTTTAACCGCCGGAGTAGTGTTCGACGATCTCGACGCGCCGGTTTTTCGCACGTCCTTCTTCCGTCTTATTCGAAGCGACAGGCGCTATCATGCCGGCGCCCGCGGGCGTCAGGCGGTCGCGAGCGATGCCATGGGCCGACACCAGCGTGTCCGCCACGGCCTGGGCTCGTTTCTGGGACAGCGAGAGATTGTAGTCGAACGCGCCCTTGCCGTCCGTGTGTCCGACGATGAGGACCTTTAACTTAGGGTTTTCTTTCAGAAGCGCCGCCAATTGCGCGATTTGCGGTTCCGATTCCGGCTTGATCTCCGCCTTGTCGAAATCGAAGTAGATGCCGTAGATCGCGATCCGGCCGTCGCGCTCCAGCGCCTGCTGCATTTCGCTGGCCTTGACCAGCGCGATCTTGTCGGCCTCCATCGGCTTCGATTCGACGACCGTCACGGCAACATGCGGCGTCAGAGGCCGGGATTTGGTCGCCTTGGTCTCGACCCCGAGCATCCCGACGGTAACCCGGCCTTCCGGCGCATCCCGCTCCGCCAGCAAATAGACAGTGGTATCCCAGGTCGTCGGCATGCCGATCTGGCCGTTCCCGGCTTCCCAGAAGGTTGGGACCGATCCGCCGGGCGAACATTCCTTCGCGCCCTTGCAGAAGAAACGAATCGTGAATCCCTTCGAGCTCAATGCCGCCTCGTAGTTGCGCATGACCTCCAGGATCGAGCGATCCGCGGGGCCTTCATATCGGATCGAAGTGAGCTTCCCGGACACGCCGATCTGCCATGCCTCGGGCTTGTCTTTTTGGCCACGCTCCAGCGGTTTGAACGGCAGCTTCAATTCTTCGTAGGCTTTCGTTTCGTAAAACGTGATGACCGACCCCTCGTAACGTCCGACCAGGGCATGATCGGCGGAACCGGCCAGATCGGTTTTCTCGGCTTGCACCGTCCCGGCAAAGAGGGCCGGAACCGCCAAAAACAAAAACGAAATCCCCAATTGCAATCTCATGAGTTCACCTCGATTTTTTCCGCCCGATCGGGCATTTGTAATTATCCGAGTTTCCAGCGCATCCGCCGGCAAAAATGGCCGCCACCAGCATGAAATCCAAGCCTTGGTCGGCGCCGTCCTCGTCCGGTTGAAAACAAGATTAGATCATTTGTGCGGTGACTGATTGTTCAGCGGCAGTTCGTAGGATGTGCCGACGATAGGAGGCGCATCGTTCGCGGTCGATGCCTGTCCTGAGCCTAGTCGAAGGGCGGTTCGGATACTCACCGCATCCTACCGCACTCTCATTTTGCTTTTAGCCAATAAAGTAAAGAATTGCCCCCTACTCGCATATATGCCATACGCGGGCTAGTCCTCATATATTGGGACAAGCAACCCTGGCTGAGCATCTGAAATCCAATAAACGCCCGCCCCGTATTTGTATCCTTGTGAGTACTCCTCTAGTTCGCGGGCCTCTGACTCGAACAGCGTGAAACGGTATTGCTTCTTAAGTCCAGCGGCAGCGGGCTCCGTATGGATAGAAAGAGTCAAAGAATATTCACCTGGCACCCACTGATATTTCCTGCGAAAGAAATTAAGCAGCCCAGCAACGACAGTGGGGCTCGCCTCGCATAATTTCTCACGATTTTCGGGCTCTTGCTTTTGTTGAAGGATATCTGAACGAACGGCCGATTCTAGAAACCGATATTCTTTATCTTCGTCTCGCGCGAAAAGCTGGAAAAAATTGATGATGTGCGCCCGTTCTTCTCTAGGTAAGAGTCGGAACGGCGTGAACATTACTGTTTCTTTCGCATCGGGGGTCATCAGGTAGTTTTGAGCAGGAAGCGTGAAGGGCACTGCGCCTTTCCGTCGAAACTCGAGGGTCAACCCCTTCACACGAACCACACGACCGCCCTTGTTCTCAATAATCAAGTGCCACTGTGCATTGGGATTGCCGACTTTATGTGTAATATGAAGAAGGCTATAGGCTTCACAACCCAGCCTGGCGCGACGGAACATGATGTGCAGGGGCGGTAGCTGTGACAGAGTAAGTGCAGCCGCAGCAATCAGCATGGACCAGAAAGACCAGTCTTCATAGAAGGGAGTGGCTAAGGGCATTATTTGGTCTCGAACGTAAGTCGACCTCAAAAGCAAGGTCAAATCTGAAACATGAACGTAGTTATTGATTCGGTAACTAAAGCGAGATTATGACGTCTGAGAAGGATGAGCAGACGTCCAGTGAAACAACGGAGCGATCAGGCGCTGACCGAGGCCCGGAAAACGGCCGTGCGGATGCGGGCTGAAGGCTATACCGCCAAGGCCATTGCCACGATCTTGGAGGTGCATCCGAACACGGTGTACCGGTGGGCCAGTCAGGCCCGGAACGGGGGCGACACGGCCCTCGTAGTGCAACGACGTGGGCGCCGCAAGGGTGAGCAGCGGCGCCTGAGTGTTGGGCAGGAAATTGCCCTCCAGGCGCTGATTTGTCACCAAACACCGGACGCGTTGGGTTTGCCGTTTGCCCTGTGGACCCGGCAAGCAGTGCAGTTCTTGATTGTCCAGCAGACCGAAGTTTGGCTACCGATCCGGACGGTGGGGCTGTACTTGAAACGGTGGAGGTTAACCCCACAAAAGCCGCTGAAGAAAGCCTACGAGCAAGATCCGAGGGCGGTCACCCGGTGGTTACGGGAGGAGTACCCGGCGATCGCTGCCCGTGCCTGGGTGGAACACGCTGAAATCCACTGGGGGGACGAGACCGGAATTGAACAGGACGGGCAACGCGAGCGCGGTTACGCCCCACCAGGACATACGCCGGTGGTGCGAAAACCGGCGAAGAAGCTCCGCTTGAATCTGATTTCCAGTATCACGAATCAGGGACTAATGCGTTTTAGGGTTTACGAGCAGACGTTGACAGCGAAGGTTTTGATTGAGTTTATGAGCCGTTTGATTCAGGGCCAGCCGAAGAAGCTTTTCTTAATCCTGGACAACCTGAAGGTGCACCGGAGCCAGGCGGTGCAAACCTGGTTGGAGGCCCGTCGGGACCGGATCGAAGTCTTTTACTTGCCGGCTTATTCACCCGAATTGAATCCGGATGAGCTGTTGAACAGCGATTTAAAGGGCGTCCTGCACGCTGGGCGACCGGCGAAGAATAAGGCGGAGCTGAAACGCAAAGCGCGGTCCCATCTGCACCGGTTACAGAAACGGCCCGAGCGCATCAGGCGCTATTTCAAACACCCGAACATAACCTATGCGGCCGCGGCCGGATGATTCTGATTTAATTGCCGGGACAATAACGTCTTTCTTTGCGTCAATTTTGATATCTTAATGTTATTAATCAGATTGATCTCAAATTGATGAGCATGAATTCACCGAATTGCGGTGTCTTATCGACAATCACGGACATACCTCTTTCACCATCGAAGCCAACATTGGGCCTATAAGCTCGACGGCCAATACCTCGAAGTTTTGATTCAACGGACCACTACCCCGGTAGACCGTCTGGTAATAAGGATTCGTGCTTTCGCCGGACTGGAATTCGGAGCCTTCCCAGATACTCCAGGCCTGCCTTAGCGCGTTGAGCCGGATAGCCTCCGGATCACCGCCGAGTCTGGCCGGCGGATCGTGTATGCAGCGGGCGTAGGCATAACTCGATTTGGGGAAGAAGGGCAGCGGGGCGGATAGTCCCTGCCAGTAGGCGTTCAGGAGTTTCGCAAGCTCGTTTTCGGGCTCGGCTACGGCCTGGAATGTGAGGGTTTGCT
Source organism: Methylocaldum sp. RMAD-M (assembly GCF_017832375.1). Classification (NCBI taxonomy): domain Bacteria; kingdom Pseudomonadati; phylum Pseudomonadota; class Gammaproteobacteria; order Methylococcales; family Methylococcaceae; genus Methylocaldum; species Methylocaldum sp. RMAD-M. Next base: position 73,374 of record NZ_JAFIBZ010000005.1, read on the forward strand.
TAGGGGTATGCAGCAGGGATTGGAGTGTCGCGCCTTCGGGGGCGATCAGGCAAAGCATCAGGTGCCGGAGCCAGAGGTCGAAGAGCTGGCGGGGGCTCGGCTCTTCGAAGCTGTAGTCGGTCAGGCCGCTAGTGCCGACTTCGGCGAGGGAGCCGATGAGGCGCAGCCCGTTCGCTTCGAAATCCACCGGCATCGGCTCGAAGCGGGGTTTGACGAGCTCCGGGAGCAGTTTAACCGCGAAGCTTTCGACCAACCGTTGCTCCTTGCCGTGCAGCGCTTCGCCGAAGCGGCCGTGGGGCAAAAGGCCCTGGGCGTCGGCGAGCAACAGCGCGCTCTGCGGTTCTCGATCCTGTGCCAAGGCGTTCAGCAGGTTTTGGCGGACCTGGTTTCTCGTCGGGTAATCCAGCGCAAAAGGTTCGCGGATTTCGAATTCCGCCGCGGCGTCCTCCAGAATGAGGTTCAGCCGCCGCCGCAGAAGATAGCGGGCGGGGTTGCTGAAGAAATAAGCGAGGCTCTCCGGATCGACGGTTCGCCACTCGTCTTCGGGTTCCGGTAGAGGGCCGGCAAACAAGGGCGCGGGTTCCTTGTCGCCCCGTCCTATCAGGCGGGCCGCGGCCCGCCAGGTCGACGAAAAGCCGGGCAACCGGGGATCGTCCTTGAAATAGCCGGGATCGAACGGTTGCAGCGGATGTTCGGTCACGAGATGTCTCTCAATGTTGCCCTCAGCCAGTTCGCAGCTTTGTTTCGCGACGTCGATGAGTTCGGACACCAAAGGGGAAGGCGGGAGTTCGGCGTTGTCGCGGACGCTGCGGCCCACATAGCTGAGATAAAGTACCTCGCGCGCCGACAGCAGCGTTTCCAGAAAGAGATAGCGGTCGTCCAGCCGGCGCGAGCGGTCTCCCCGGCGGGGATGCTTCGCCATCAGGTCGAAGTCGGGGGGATGGCGCTGACGCGGAAAGCTGTCGTGGTTCAGGCCGAGCACGGCGATGACCTTGAACGGCAGGCTGCGCATCGGCACCATCGCGCAGAAGGTGACCGCGCCGGTCAAAAAGCCGCCGGTGCTCGATGGCTGACACAGGCGATCGGCGAGCCAGCGCTTGATCACCCGTATCCCGACCGGCTCGCGGAAGCTGGCTTGTTCCGAGAGTTCCCGCAGCAGATCGAGGGTGCCGCGCAGCTGGAGCAGCAGCGTTTCGTCCTCGTCCCGCGGATCGAACAGCCGATCGATGAACGCGTTCAATCGTTCGATCCACTCCGTCACCGGCTGCTTCGCCTTGAACCGGTCCGCCCATTCGAACAGGGTTTCCAGAAATTCCGCGAACCGCTCCAGGATCAAGACCCGGCTGCCTTCGATGTCGTCGTAAGGCAGGGTTTCGGCGAACAGCGGAAAGCCGTCGCCCGCCAGTTCCTGCGGCAGGGCATAGCCCAGCATCAGGCGCTTCAGGCCGTCGCGCCAGGTGTGGCGGGGAATGTCCGGCAACCGGTATTCGGTCTTGTGGGTCCCGTCCCGTCCCCAGCGGGTGCCGACCGACCGCGCCCAGTGATGGATCATGGGAAGATCGTCTTCGCATAGCCGGAAACGGCGCTGTATGGCGGGTTGCTCCAAAAAGCCGAGCGTCGTGTCCGCCGCGAATCGGCTCTCCGGCAAATCGAGCAGCGCGAGAAAAGTCTCCAGGAGCGGCTGTTCGTGGGTCAAACCGCGGTCGGCGATGCTGAAGGGGATTTGCGGCGCATCGTGGCTTTCGGCGAATACCGCTTCGATGTAAGGCGTGTATTGCTCGATGTCCGGCGTCAGCACGGCCACGTCGCTCGGTTTCAATTCAGGATCGGCGTCGAACAGTGCCAGAAGCTGATCGCGCAGGACTTCGACTTCGCGCATCGGACTGTGGCAGGCATGGACTTGCAGCGAGCGGTCGTCCGGCCGTACGGCCAAGCGCCCGGCGCTGCGGCGGTCGATCAGTTCCAGGATGTCGGCCTGGAGTATGTGCAGCAGCGAATCGCGCGGCGGTTCCGCCCGAAACAAGCTGTGCAGCTCGGAATGCTCGGCCACGGAATCGAAAAATTCGCGGCCTTGTTTCCCTAGCGATGCCAGCAAGGGATGCCCCACTTCCAGGTACAGATCTTCCGGCGAGCGTTCTCCGGCCACGCGGCCGATTTCCCGTTCATCCCGGATTTCGCCCCAGTATTCGCGGCAGGGATTGAGCGCGTATAGATTGATCTCGGTATGCCTGGCGAGCGCATTCAGCACGTCCAGAAAGGCCGGCGGCAGCGAGGAAACGCCGAAGATGGCGATGCGCCGCGGAAGCCGATCGGCCGCCGAGTCGGATTCGAGCGCCGTCAGCAGTTCGTTCATGAAACGGGCGCGATGGGGCGCAGCTTCCCCCATGCTCAGGTCGCGCCACAATAGGGCTTGCCAGTCCTCGTCGCCGTCCAAGGCGAGCGTTTCGCCGCGTTCCCAGGCGGCTATCCAGTCGGCCCGGTACATCAGATATTGATCGAACAGATCGGCGATCCGCTTAGCGAGTTGGAACCGGCGGAGTTCGTCTCCGTTTTGGAGATACCCGGACAGGCGCGGAGTTCGCTCCAGATTCGCGGTTCGTCCCAGCCAGTCGAAGATGCGGAAGGTGAGTACCTCGGAAGAGAATGCCGAACGCCTCGGGAGTTCGCCGAGGAATTGCCGAAGCAGGTCCCAGATGAACGAGGCCGGCAGCAGAAAACGGACGTTGGCGCAGATGCCGAGATTGTCCGCAAGGCGCAGGGACAGCCAGCGTCCCATGCCAAGGCTTTGAACGATGACGATTTCCGGTTCGAAGGGGGAGGCCGGCGGTGTGCTGTCCGCCGTCAAGAGTTCGGCGAGAAATTCCAGCTTGTCGGAGTGGTAGAGGCGAAGCACGGGGCGGTCAGTTAGGTTTCGTTCTTAATACCCTCACCCTAGCCCTCTCCCAGCGGGAGAGGGAAAGATCGGTATTGCCATGCAAATAGCGGATTGCGCTTGGGCCCGCCTCGTGGGAAAGGCTCCGGCTTACGAGGTGCAGCGCCGTAGGCTGGGTCCAGGAACGAGACCCAGCATTTTCAGGAGATCAGATGCGAGATCGAACTGGGATTACGCAAAGCTCCATTCCAGCCTACGGACTTTGCCATTCCTGCGGCGCGGGGATGCCGGTTTACGCCTTGCCCAAGTGAGGCCATTGATAACCCTTGACCAGACCTTGCCAGTAAATCACCGGGATGATGTAACGCTTCAACAGATACATGCTGTAGCGCTCCTTGCCCTGGTCGAAGGGAAAGGTTTCCTTGGGCTTCAGGTCGTAGTCGAATTCGGCCAGGATCAGCTTGCCGTAACCGGTGATCAGCGGGCACGAAGTATAGCCGTCGTATTTGGCTACCGGCTGTCCGCCGTTCATGACCGACAGGAGATTCGCGGTCAGGATCGGGCTTTGCGCCCGGACTGCCGCCGCCGTCTTGGACGTGGGCAGGCTGCTGGCATCGCCCAGGCTGAACACGTTGGGGTAGCGGACGTGCTGCAAGGTGTCCTTATTTACGTCCACCCACCCGCCTTCGTTCCCGAGCGGACTTTTCTTGAGGAAGTCGGGAGCGCTCATGGGCGGAACCACGTGGATCATGTCGTAGGGCTGAACGACGCTCTCTCCGGTATCGAGATTCTTGAACACGGCCTCTTTCGACGCCGGGCGCAGTTCCACCAGATTGTGCTTGAAATGAACTTCGATATTGCGCGGTTTCACCACCTGTTCCATCAGGCTGGCGGCGTATTTGGGCGCGCTGAAGATGGTGGGCGTGGCGCAGTAGTAGACGACGCGGGATTTGTCACGCAGGCCGTGCTTGCGGAAATAATCCTCCGCCAAATACATGATTTTCTGCGGTGCGCCGGCGCATTTGATGGGCGGCGGCGGAAAAGTGAACACGGCGTTGCCGCCCTTGAAGTTCCGGATGTTTTCCCAGGTGGTGTTCACGGTGTCGTAGCTGTAATTGCTGCACACCCCGTCCTTGCCTACCGCTTCCTTTACGCCCGGGATCTTGTCCCAGTCGATCTGTAGCCCCGGACAGACGACCAGGTAGTCGTAGCCGATTTCCTTGCCGCCCTCGGTTTTCAGCGAATTGTTGGCGGGATCGAACTCCGCGGCGGCATCGCGTATCCAGGTGGCGCCTTTGGGGATCAACTCGGCCATCGGTTTGACCGACTGCTCGCGAGTGACGACGCCGCCTCCGACGAACGTCCAGAAGGGCTGGTAATAATGCTTCTCGGACGGCTCGATGATGGCGACATCCGTTATCCCGGCATGCAGCAGACGGGCGGCGATGCCGAGCCCGGCGGCGCCGCCGCCGATCACTACGACACGATGATGAATCTTGCTATCCATGGGGTCTTCCTCTTGGGTGGATGAGTTTTAGAATTTATTAATCGAGATTTCTTATTTTCAGATTCATTCTCAATGATTTGGCTTGTCCGCCCAATTCTGCCTTGCATGGAGGTCCTTTGACAATGTATTCCGGTTTTGGACCGGCTGTCGGCCTGCGCGAACGTCGCCCCGCCCGGATTAGGTAAGTCTTTGTAATGGCTGAGGCCAATTTAACCTGCTATCTTCATGTGGCGGAGGAACAACACGCTTTGGGAGTTCAGTCGCGCTTTAGTTTGTTCATCAATTACAAGGAAACAATAATGTTTAAGAAACCGTCTGTAATTACCGTTTGCGTCGCTACCGGGATGATCATTTCGGCCTCTGCTTCTGCGGATATCGTGATCAAATCGGGAGTAGGGCGCACTCAAACGGTTATGGAAGCCTCGATTCATTACGACGATTTGGGAAATGACGATATCGATTGGCCGGCGATAGCGCCGAATTACGAGGGAGATACCCAGCTCGGAGAAATGGCCGTAAAAGTAGATAACAAGACTACGTTGGTATGCGCCGTCTTGGGGAAAGGATACGATCTACAGGTTTTTACGGACGGCTCCGGAGCGCCCGTCATGCTTCCGACAGGACAGCCTCTCGTGGTGCCCGGCCATCTTCGCCATGTCATCACGTGTACCGATTCGTCGGGTTCGGAACTGTCGCGGTTGAGCACCGATGGCGATACGCCTGTCAGCTTTTCTCCGGTAGCATATCCTTGTAAATGGGCGGTCACGGAAATCATGTATGTCAAGGCGCCCGTGCTCACGGTGGGGCCAATTACCGCTCCCGGAAATACTGGAATGTTCAGTGGCGTTACAGGCGGCACCCTTACTGTAAAGGGTACGATCAATGCCTGTACCGGCCAAAATGTATTCACGAGTATTACCGGAACGCTTGCCAATTAAGCATGGATTACTAATCTCGATTTCATAATGCCTAAGGGATCGGCTTAGCCGGCTGATACAGATTATGCCGATCCCCCCTTTTCTGGCTCTGTATCTGAATACCCGTTCCCTTGCCGCAGTTGCTCTCTCCGCGTATCGGCCGTAGTGCTGCCGGCGTTGATCTCGCTCTTGGAGCATTCAGCCATCAGTCTCCTTTCGTTTCCAAGCGTCCGAATTTTGGCGCCTTGCTGGCTTTTGTCTTGCCGTAGTGCGACGAAAAGCGTTCAGGGCTTGCTAATGCCTTGTCGGTGCTAAGCTTTTTTTGTGGGCATCATTGTTGCTGAAGGCAGCAGAAAACTTTGGAAAACCGCGATGGCGCAACAAGACAAACTGGATTTAGGCGAAGAAAAGAAGAAGTCATCCAAGAGCGTTATTTTTATCGTTCTCGGAGCGATGCTGGGAACGCTCCTTGCCGTGTTCGCAGCGCTTTATTTTTGGGGGATCTTTCCACCGAAGCAGAACGAGAATGAGGCGGCTGCGGAATCCCATGACGACGGAGCACACGCGCTACCGTTGATCTATTTCGCTATGGACCCGGCTTTCGTGGTCAATTTCAAGAGCAATCCGGATGCCCGCCTGCTCCAGGTTGGCCTTAGCGTCGCTTCGAAAAATCAAGCCGTGATCGACGCGGTGAAAAAGCATTCGCCGATGATCCGCAACAACGTGCTTTTGCTGCTGAGCGGCCAGGAGCCGGCGGGGCTCAAGACGGCCGAAGGCAAAGAGGCGCTCAGGGGCAAGCTGCTCGAGGAAATCAACGCGGTAGTTTCTAAGCAAACGGGCCACAAGGAAGGCGCCGAAGAGGTTTTTTTCACCGGATTCATCATGCAATAGCCATGGCCGTTCATGATCTTTTGACTCAGGAAGAAATCGACGCGCTTCTGCACGGCGTCGACGACGGAGATATCGGAACCGAATCGGAGATCGATTTTCGAAGCGGCGAGGTACGGACCTACGACTTCACCAGTCAGGACCGCATCGTGCGCGGGCGGATGCCCACTCTGGAGATGATCAACGACCGCTTCGTCCGTCATTTCCGCATCAGTCTGTTCAATTTGCTGCGGCGCTCCGCGGAGATTTCGGTATTGGGCGTTCAGGTCCTGAAGTTCTCGGAATACGTGCACAGCCTGTTCGTTCCGACCAATCTGAACGTCATCCGGCTCAACCCCTTGCGTGGGCGTGGTTTGATGGTCATGGAGCCGACCCTGGTGTTCACCGTCGTGGACAATTTTTTCGGCGGCAGCGGTCAGTTCTACAACAAGATCGAGGGACGCGAGTTCACGCCGACCGAGATGCGGGTCATTCAGATGCTGCTCGAGCTGATTTTCAAGGACATGAAAGAAGCCTGGGCGCCGGTCATGCCGATCGAGTTCGAGTATCTGGGTTCGGAAGTGAACCCGCAGTTCGCCAACATCGTGAGTCCCGCCGAGGTCGTCGTGGTCTCCACCATACATATCGAAGTGGAAGGCGGGGGAGGCGATCTGCACATTACCCTGCCGTATTCCATGATCGAGCCGATCAGGGAACTTCTGGATGCCGGTATTCAGGGGGATAGAAGCGATGATTCGGACGACCGTTGGCGCACGGCTCTGCAAGCGGAAATCCTGGATGCCGAAATCGAGATGCACAGCACCTTGGTCGAAAAGACCTTGTCGTTGGAGGACATGTTGCGGTTGAGAGCCGGCGACGTGATTCCGATCGAAATGCCGGAGACCATTACGGTCGTCGTCGACGACATCCCCGTATTTCGCGGCAAGGTCGGGATCTCGCGGGGCAATTACGCAGTGCAGATTCTGGAGAAGATCAGCCGCGCAAGCGGGGATAAAGAACGCTTAATCGGGGTATTGGGAAGCGGAGTTGAACGAGCATGAGCGACGAATTGGAAGAATCGATCGAAGGCGCTGACGGGGGCGACGAATCCGAAGATCTAGCCGACGATTGGGCCGCCGCCCTGCTGGAGCAGCAAGAGGCTGCCAAAAAAATGGCGGAGCCTCCCCGCCAGCCGGCGGCTCCGAAACCCGAACCCGCGACCTTCGAAGATCTCGGGAGATCTCCGCCGGCGGCGGACGTGGCAAAAATCGAGGACATCAACCTGGACGTGCTGCTGGACGTTCCGGTGACCATCGCGATGGAGATAGGGCGCACTAAGATCAACATCCGCAATTTGTTGCAGCTGACCCAGGGCTCGGTCGTCGAGTTGGACCGGCTGGCGGGCGAACCCATGGATGTGCTGGTGAACGGCACGCTGATCGCTCACGGCGAAGTGGTGGTGGTGAACGACAAGTTCGGTATTCGTCTCACCGATGTCATCAGTCCCGCGGAGCGGGTGAGAAAGCTGAAATGAAGGCCCATGTCTTTGCGGTGGTTTCGTCGCTGATGTCGCCGGTTCTGCTGGCCGACACCGCTTCCGCCGTACCCAAGGCCTTGCCTTCGGTGGATATGGCGAAGAGTCTGACCGGATTGCTGGCGGTATTGGCGGTCATTTTCACTCTGGCCTGGCTGCTGCGGCGATTCGGCAGCTTTTCCCGGCTCGCGCCGGGAAGCTTTCGCGTGTTGGCCGCGGTTTCGCTGGGATCTCGGGAGCGGGTCGTGTTGTTGCAGGCAGGTGGGAAACAACTGGTGCTGGGGGTAGCGCCAGGACGGGTCGAGACCCTGTGCATCCTGGAAAATTCGGAAATCATCCCGGTCGAGAGCGGAATGCCGTCGGCCGGGGCCTCGTTCGCCGAACGCTTGCACGAGTTGACGGGGCGGCGATCATGAACCGTCGGCCGTACTTCGCTCTGACGTTTCTCGGGATGATCGCGGCTCTATTTGCGTTGTCGATTCCCTCGGCGCAAGGCGCTCCCGGCATCGAGGCTTTCACCGTGGCCGCCAACGGCCAGGGCAGCCAGACCTACACGGTCACGATACAGGTTCTGGCGCTGATGACGGCGCTGACCGTGCTGCCCTCGCTGTTGCTCAGCATGACCTCGTTTACCCGCATCATGATCGTCCTGGCGATCTTGCGGCAGGCACTAGGCGCCGGTCAGACGCCCAACAATCAGGTACTGCTCGGCATTTCGCTGTTTCTGACCCTGTTTACCATGCTGCCGGTGTTCGAGCAGGTGAACGAACAGGCCCTGCAGCCTTATATGAAAGAACAGCTGGCGCCGGGCGCGGCCCTCGAACGAGCCGCGGTTCCGTTCCGCCAGTTCATGCTCAAGCAGACGCGGGAAACCGATTTGGAGCTTTTCGCGCGCATATCCGGCAAGCAGGACATCGCCAGTCCCGAGGCGACGCCATTTTCCTTGCTGGTGCCGGCCTTCATGACCAGCGAGCTGAAGACGGCTTTTCAAATGGGATTTCTTTTGTTCCTGCCGTTTCTGATCATCGATCTGGTGGTGGCCACCATACTGATGTCGATGGGCATGATGATGCTGTCGCCCATGATCGTTTCGCTTCCCTTCAAGCTTTTGCTGTTCGTCCTGGTGGACGGTTGGGCGCTGGTGGTCGAGACGCTCGCGGCGAGTTTTTTCGTCGAGTAGGTCTTTACAGCAGGTATTAGAGCGTTTTTCATCCCGGTGTACGGATTCGTGTGGGGTGGGAAGAGCGTAGGTCGGCAATCCCTTCCCAATCGCAAACGGCATCTCTGGGAGCGCCAGAGCTGCCCTTCCGACAAAGCCCTTTGCCGAGCCAGTACGTCGGCAAGGGATTGCCGACCTACCTATGGGGCTCCCTTACACCGAATCAGAAAATGCTATAGGGAAGAGATGCCGGGATTACCCGTCATTCCGGCACGGATTGCTCGCCCCTTCCCTGGGGCTCGTCCTTCGGACCGTGCTCCGCACGTCCAAATTTGCTCCAGGCAAATTTGTGCCGGACAAACCGGCAGGACAGCCGGTTTGCACGGCGAGAGCCGCTCGGAGGGTGCCGGGCAGGATGGCCCGGTATGACAAACCGGCAGGACAGCCGGTTTGCACGGCGAGAGCCGCTCGGAGGGTGCCGGGCAGGATGGCCCGGCATGACAAATCGGCAGGATTGCCGATTTGCACGCGAAGCGCCCGTAGGGTGCCGCACAGGATGGCCCGGCATGACAAATCGGCAGAGGATTGCCGATTTGCACGCGAAGCGCCCGTAGGGTGCCGCACAGGGACTGTGCGGCATGAATCCAGAGGCCAAGGATGGCGAGGCGTCTACGTCCCTGTAACCTGGACCCCGGCATTCCTTGCCGGGGTGACGATATGGTTTGACTTTCATTACGAACAGTAAATGACACCCGAAACCATTGCCGCCCTGGGCCAGCAAGCCATGACCGTCACCATGCAGATCAGCGCGCCCATGCTGCTGGTGGCCCTTGCCGTCGGACTCGTGATCGCCCTGTTCCAGGCCGCCACCCAGATCAACGAGATGACCCTTACGTTCGTGCCCAAGCTCATCGCCATGGCCATCGTGCTGATGCTGGCCGGACCCTGGATGCTGCAACTGCTGATCGATTACACCCGGTCGTTGATTCGCAGCATACCCAGCCTGATCGGTTGAAGTCTGTGCAGTTCAGCGAAAGCCAGCTCCTGACTCTGGTCGCCGGCATCGCATGGCCTTTCTTGCGCGTTAGCGCGCTGTTTCTTGCGATACCGGTCTTTACCGGCCATATGGTGCCGGTCCGTGTCCGCGTCATGCTGGCGGCGTCCGTCACCTGGCTGATCTCGCCGATGTTGCCGGTCATGCCCGATGCGGAACTATTCAGCTTGTCCGGTTTCTGGATCGCCGTTCAGCAATTCCTGATTGGTCTCGCAATCGGTCTCGTTCTGCACCTGGTTTTCGAAGCCGTCGTTTTCGGCGGGCAGAGCGTCGCCTACAGCATGGGACTGGGTTTTGCGTCCATGGTCGATCCGCAGACCGGCGTGCAGGTTCCGGTCATCGCCCAGTTTTACCAAATCTTGGCGACGCTGCTGTTCCTGGCCATGGACGGACATCTGATACTGATCCGGCTGCTGGTCGACAGCTTTCAAATGCTGCCGGTCGGGTTCGAAGGTTTGAGTGCCGACGGAATGCGGCGGCTGGCGCTCTGGGCGAGCCGCTTGTTTGCTGCGGGAGTTCTGTTTTCCTTGCCGCTGGTAACGGCCTTGCTGTTGGTTAATCTGGGGTTCGGCGTAGCCAGCCGTGCGGCGCCCCAGCTCAATATTTTCTCGGTCGGATTCCCGGTCAGCTTGGGGTTGGGACTGTTTCTGATCGGCATTACCGTGCCGGACGTCCTAGGCCTTTTTTCCGGTTTTCTCGATGAAGGCTATCTACTGATGAGCGCGATTCTGCAGTAGGACTAATTCGATTCGGTATTCGAATGGGCATTAATCGTAGGGTGGGTTAGCGCAGCGTAACCCACCGATCCGAGGTCGCTCGGTGGGTTTCGCTTCGCTCTACCCATCCTACAAAAATGAATTCCTGTTGAAAGCGATTTGGAATAACCCACCCTTACAAAAGTTAATTCCGTAATTGAAAGCGATTTGAAATAAGGTGTCATGGCCGAGGAATCCGATCAGGAACGAACAGAGGACCCTACCAGTAAACGCCTGAGCGATGCTCGGAAAAAAGGTCAGATTCCGCGTTCCCGCGAATTGAACACTCTTGTTCTTCTGCTGACCGGTTCGGTAGCGATATTCGTCTTTGGCGGCGGCATGGCGCAAAGCCTGTGGCAAATCATGGAGGGAGACTTTCGTCTGAGTCGCCGCGACCTTTTCGATCCTGCGGCGCCGCTTGCCCATCTCGGCCGAGACTTGCTGGCCGCGGGCCAGGTTCTGCTCCCGATCCTCGGTCTTGCCGTTCTGGCTGCCCTGGCCGCTCCCATGGCGCTGGGCGGCTGGAATTTCAGCGGCGAGAACCTGATGCCCAAGCCGGAAAAGCTCAATCCCATGAAGGGCCTGGCTCGCATGGTCTCGGTTCAGGCCCTCGCGGAAGTCGTGAAGTCGGTTCTGAAATTTCTCTTGATCGGTTTTGTGACCGCCGGACTGCTGACGGCTTATTTCGACGATCTCGTCGGTCTCGGCCGCGAGGCTTTGCTTCCGGCGGCGAATCAAACCGCGCGCCTCGTCATGACGTTCATTTTCTGGCTGTGCGCTTCGCTGGGGCTGATCGCGATCGTGGACGTGCCCTTTCAGCTCTGGAACCACAAGCGCCAGCTGAAAATGACGCGCCAGGAAGTCAAGGACGAAATGCGCGAAGTCGAAGGCAAACCGGAAGTCAAAAGCCGGATTCGCAGCTTGCAGATGGAACTGGCGCGGCGCCGAATGATGGACGAGGTGCCGAAGGCCGATGTCATCGTGACCAACCCGACCCATTACGCGGTGGCCCTGAGATACGACCAGGCCGGCATGAAAGCGCCCAAAGTCGTCGCCAAGGGCGCGGACCTGGTGGCGGCCCAAATCCGGAATTTGGCCGTGGGTGCCGGTGTGCCGCTCCTGTCCGCGCCGCCGCTCGCCCGCGCGCTCTATGCGTCCACCGATCTCGACCGCGAAATTCCCGCCGGTCTCTATTTCGCGGTTGCCCAGGTTTTGGCTTACGTCTATCAACTCAAGGCGGCCCGGGTTTTCGGCGGCGACATTCCGACGCCGCCGACCGAATTCAAGATCCCGGAAGAATTCTTGCGCAAGGCTGCCGACGCGTAAGCCGCATACTGCCTGTATTTTTTTTCGGAGGGTCCGGCTCTGCGGCCGGTCGGCACGAAACGTGATTGCTGTCGCTGTCACTGAAGGTTACGCACGGGTTTCGTCATGGCCGCAACAGTTTTGGAACGAATCAAAGTCGCCGGCAAACTCGGCTTGGGGGCTCCTCTCGTCATTCTTCTCATGATGATGATGATGGTGCTGCCGCTGCCGCCGTTCATTCTCGATCTGCTGTTCACCTTCAACATCGCATTTTCGCTGCTGATCCTGCTGGTGACGATTTATACGCTGCGCCCGCTGGATTTCGCCGTGTTTCCGTCGGTCCTGCTGGTCGCCACGCTCCTCCGACTGAGCCTCAACGTGGCCTCGACCCGCGTGGTCCTGCTGGAAGGGCATAAGGGTCCCGACGCGGCCGGCAAGGTGATCGAGGCATTCGGCGAATTCGTGATCGGCGGCAACTACGCCGTGGGTCTGGTGGTGTTCATCATTCTGGTCATCATCAATTTCGTGGTCGTTACCAAGGGCGCCGGGCGCGTGTCGGAAGTCAGCGCGCGGTTCACCCTGGATGCGATGCCCGGCAAGCAGATGGCGATCGATGCCGATCTCAATGCCGGTCTTATCAATCAGGATGAAGCCCGGACGAGACGCCAGGAGGTCTCGCGCGAGGCGGACTTCTACGGATCGATGGACGGTGCCAGCAAGTTCGTCCGGGGCGATGCCATAGCCGGCATCCTCATCTTGCTCATCAACGTGGTCGGCGGGCTGATCGTCGGCATGCTGCAGCACGATCTGGCGTTTTCCGAAGCCCTGCACAATTACACGCTGCTGACCATCGGCGACGGTTTGGTGGCTCAGATCCCCTCGCTGTTGCTGTCGGTCGGGTCGGCCATGATCGTGACCCGTGTGTCCAGCAGCAACGAGAACATCGGCGCCCAGTTCAGCGCTCAATTTTTTGCCGATCCGAGGCCTCTTGCGCTTTCCGCCGGCGTGGTCGGACTCTTGGGCCTGATTCCCGGCATGCCGAATCTTGCCTTTTTGCTCCTGGCCGGCGCCATGGGCGCGTCGTCCTATTCCATTTCCAAGCGTCAGCGGCGCGAGCGCGAATTGGCGGAAGCGCGCGTCGCGGCCAGGCCCTCGGCCGCCGCGCCCGAAGTGAAAGAGCTCGGCTGGGACGATGTCGTGCCGGTCGATCTCATCGGGCTGGAAGTGGGCTATCGGCTCATCCCGCTGGTCGACAAGAATCAGGGCGGACAGCTCATGTCGAAGATCAAGGGCGTGCGCAAGAAGCTGTCCCAGGATCTCGGATTCCTGATCCCCTCGGTGCACATCCGGGACAACCTGGACCTGACTCCCAACGCCTACCGCATCAGCCTGCTCGGCGTCACCGTCGGGGAGGCAGAAGTGTTTCCGGATCGCCTGATGGCCATCAATCCGGGGCGGGTTTACGGAACGCTGAAGGGCGTCGAGGGCAAGGACCCGGCTTTCGGACTGGAGGCCGTCTGGATAGAACCGGATCAGCGCGACCACGCCCAGACGCTCGGTTATACCGTGGTCGATCCCGGTACCGTGGTGGTCACCCATCTCAGCCATTTGTTGCAGTCCCACGCCCACCAGCTGCTCGGACATCAGGAGACGCAGCAGTTGCTCGACCTGCTCGCCAAATCGATGCCGCGGCTGGTCGAGGATCTCACGCCGAAAACCCTGCCTCTCAGCGTCATTGTCAAGGTGCTGCAAAACCTTCTTCAGGAGAACGTGCCGATTCGCGATATGCGGACCATCGCCGAAACTTTGGCGGAGTTCGGCGGCAGAAGCCAAGATCCCGGCGTTTTGACGGCGGTGGTGCGTGCCGCACTCGGACGGCTAATCGTCCAGAAAATCAGTGGCATGGAGAAGGAAATCCCGGTTTTGACCCTGGATCCCGACCTGGAACAGTTGTTGCAAAAAATACTGCAAACGGCCGGACACGAGGGCGCCGGCATCGAGCCGGGCTTGGCGGAGCAGCTTCACAAATCCTTGGACGAGAAGACGCAGAAGCTGGAAATGGAAGGACATCCCGCCATTCTGCTGGTGTCCTCGCCGGTGCGGCCCTGGTTGGCGCGCTTCGTGCGCCATTCCATCCCTGGGCTCAATGTTTTGGCTTACAACGAGATCCCGGAAGACCGGCAAGTCAGGGTGGTGGCCAGCATCGGCCAGCGCGGTTGAGCCGCCGCGCACAGTCCCGCTGCGCTTGCCGGAGTCGTTAGCAAAGTTTTGGGGACGGCTTCCGAAAGACTAGGACATAGGCATGAAGATCAAACGATATTTCGCACCCGATATTCGTCAAGCGATCCGCATGGTCCGCGAAGAGCAGGGGCCGGACGCCGTGATTTTGTCCAACCGCAAAGTGGATGGCGGGGTGGAGATCGTCGCGGCTCGGGACTTCGACGAGCAGCTGTTATTGGATCGTGCGAAATCGGAGTCGCGCGGCGAATCGGAGACGGGCGATGCCGAACCGGTCGCGAAAGCCGAAACGGATACCCGGCGGCGCGCCGAGGACGCCTTTCGCGAGGCTCTTGGAAAGAGCTCGGCCGCACTGGGAGCAGGTTCGGCAGCGACGAGCCTTCGCAAGCCGGCTCCTTCCGTATCGGGCAAAGATATTCGCACAAATCGCCACCCCGGCAGGGAAGGGGCGAGTACTCCCTGCCGGAATGACAATCTTGGAGCTTGTGTAGATACCCATGCCATATCAGGGCGGAGCGAACAGGGCGGTCCTGCGGTCGAACCCGCTGCCGGAAAGCCGGCTTCCCGGCCCGAGCGAGAATCTTCTGTCGAAGCCTTCGTTTCCCAGCCGGCTCCTGCCAAACCGAGCGTCGATGCCGACGCGCTGAAGGAAATGCAACGGGAACTCAAACAGATGCGGCGCGTGATCGACGCCCATTTGAGTGAAACCGGATGGCAGGCCGCGTCGGGCCGAAATCCGACCCGACTGGATCTCTTGCGTCGTTTCGGCGCGCTCGGGTTCTCCAAGAAACTCAGTCTGGAACTGGCCGAGCGCTTGGGCGGCGTCGCCGACGCCGACGTCGCGTGGCAAGCGAGTCAACATGTCTTGGCACGGCAGATCCCGCTGGCCGAAGACAACCTGCTCGATTACGGCGGCGTCGTCGCCCTGGTCGGGCCTACGGGCGTCGGTAAGACGACGACGATTGCCAAGCTGGCGGCCCGGTTCAGACTCAAGCACGGACCGCGCCAAATCGCGCTGATCACCACCGACAACTACCGCATCGGGGCTCATGAGCAGCTCGGGACTTACGGCCGCATCCTCGACGTACCGGTCCGGGCGGCTTCCAGTATCGAGGATCTGCGTCAGCTGCTGTCGAGTTTCTACGATAAGCGCCTGGTACTCATCGACACCGCCGGCATAGGGCAGCGCGACCGGCGCCTGGCCGAGCAAGCCGCACTGTTCAGCCGCACCGACATGCCCGTCAAATCCTATCTGGTCATGTCCGCGGCCAGCCAGCTACGCGTGATGCAAGAGGCGGTGGAGGCCTTCAAGGTCTTTTCCCCGGAAGCCTGCATTCTGACCAAACTGGACGAAACCGGCCAACTCGGCGCCGCGGTGTCCACGGTGGTGGAGAACCGCTTGCCGGTGTCCTTCGTGTGCGACGGACAGCAGGTCCCGGAAGACCTGCACGTGGCGAGAACTCATCTATTATTAAACCGGTGTTTTGCCGAAAGGTCCGAAGCGGAGACTGTCGGCGCTCCGATGCCTACCTACGAAGACTGGATAGTCCATGCGAATGTTTGATACTGATCAGGCCGACGGAATTCGACGTATGGCACAGCCCAGGCCGGTGCGTGTCTTGGCGGTGAGCAGCGGCAAGGGCGGGGTCGGCAAAACCAATGTCGCCGTCAATCTCGGGGTCAGCCTATCCGAGCTCGGTCGGCACGCGGTCCTGCTGGATGCCGATTTGGGACTCGCAAACGTCGACGTGCTCCTAGGTTTGCAGCCCAAATTCAATCTGTCCCATGTGTTGAGCGGCGAGCGCAGTTTGGACGAAATCCTCGTAGAAGGGCCGTCGGGGCTGAAGATCGTGCCGGCCTCGTCCGGTATTCAGCGCATGTCGGAGCTTACCACTGCGGAACAGGCCGCCGTGATTCGCGCCTTCGGGGAGATGAACCAGGACATCGACGTGCTGCTGGTCGACACGGCAGCGGGTATTTCGGGGGGGGTGGTCAACTTCGCGCGCGCCTGCCAGGACATCATTCTGGTGGTGTGCGACGAGCCTACGTCGCTTACCGACGCTTATGCCTTCATCAAATTGCTGAACCGGGACTACGGCGTTCATCGGTTCCAAATCCTGCCCAATATGGTCCAGGACTATCAACAGGGTCAGGCGTTGTTCGGCAAGCTGTGCCGGGTGACGGACCGCTATCTCGACGTGACGCTCGATCTATTGGGCGTGGTTCCTCGCGACGAGCAATTGAGAAAGGCGGTTCAAAAGCAAACTCCGGTGGTCGTCGCCTATCCGCACAGCAAAGCGGCGCGGGCGTTTCGCGCCTTGGCGCTGAAAATGGATGCCTTGCCGATTTCCGGCCAAGCCAGTGGGCGGCTGGAGTTTTTCGTAGAGCGGATGATTCAGTACCACAGCGCAGCAGCCTTATGAGCGGCATCGCCTTGTACGCATCGGTACAGGCGCCCGGATTGGACGCCATCGTGGGGCAGCACGCGTCACTGGTCAAACGGATTGCCTATCATCTCATGAGCCGGCTGCCGTCCAGCGTGCAAGTGGAGGACTTGATCCAGGCCGGCATGGTGGGCTTGCTGGAAGCAGCCCGCCAGTACGATCACGCTCAGGGCGCGAGTTTCGAAACCTATGCCGGGATCCGGATCCGCGGCGCGATGCTGGATGAGCTGAGGCGCTACGATTGGACGCCGCGCTCGGTTCATCGCAAGGCGCGTGATGTGGCTGAAGCAATGCGGAGCATCGAGGCCAGGACCGGACGCGACGCCCGAGATGCGGAAGTCGCCGAGCATTTGGGACTGTCGCTCTCCGAATACCATCAGGTTCTTCACGATAGTTTGAGCTGTCGCATGTTCAGTTTCGAAGAGTTGTTGGAGGCCGGCGATTCGGCTTTGGACGACTGTGCGGATTCGGCCGCGCCTCCGGTCGAGGTATTGACCCAGTCCGGATTTGCCGAGGCTTTGGCGAACGCGATCGCGGGATTGCCGGAGCGCGAGCGCTTGGTGATTTCGCTCTATTACGAAGAGGAACTCAACCTGCGCGAAATCGGCGAAGTGCTGGGGGTCAGCGAGTCCCGAGTGTGTCAGTTGCAAAGCCAGGCCATGTTGCGCCTTAGGGCGAGAATGCAAGGCTGGCTGGATGCGGAGCAATCCGCCGGAGCCCGTTCGAAGGGAAGGCGAAAAGCCGCGCAAGTCTGAGGCCCCGATGAATCGATAATAAAAAATGGTTAACCGGAACGAGGTGAGCGTCCTTGAACAAGAACATGAAAATCCTGGTTGTGGATGACTTTTCCACCATGCGAAGGATCATCAGAAACCTGCTGCGGGAGCTCGGGTTCAACAATATTTTCGAAGCCGACGACGGGCAGAGTGCTCTGCCCAAATTGCAGTCGGGGGGAATCGATTTTCTGATCACCGATTGGAATATGCCCGGAATGACGGGTATCGATCTGCTGCGCGCCGTACGCGCCGATCCGAACCTGGCTCAGTTGCCGGTGTTGATGGTGACCGCCGAGGCGAAGCGTGACCAGATCGTGGAAGCGGCGCAGGCCGGCGTAAACGGCTATGTGATCAAGCCGTTTACCGCGGCCACTCTGCAAGAGAAGATCGAAAAGATCTTCGAACGCCTGGAAGCCTGATCGAACCTTTGGGGGCGGCTAATGATTGACAAGCAACCGTCCGCCGACGGGCGGATCGAACAGGCCCGCGAACTTCTGGCGGCATTGGAGCGCGGCGACGACGAGTCGGCCGACCGTATCCTCGATGATATCGGCCGCGTCCGGGAAACCCTGATGTTTCAGGAAGTCGGCAAGTTGACCCGCCAGCTCCACGACACGCTGGCGAATTTTTCCCTG
Source organism: Methylocaldum sp. RMAD-M (assembly GCF_017832375.1). NCBI lineage: Bacteria > Pseudomonadati > Pseudomonadota > Gammaproteobacteria > Methylococcales > Methylococcaceae > Methylocaldum > Methylocaldum sp. RMAD-M. The sequence goes on from NZ_JAFIBZ010000005.1 coordinate 91,437, forward strand.
GACGAAAGAATCGCGGATCTCACGGAGAACGAAATTCCCGACGCCAAAGAGCGCCTCAATTACGTCATCACCATGACCGAGCAGGCGGCGAACACCACCTTGAATGCAGTCGAATCCATCTTGCCGTTCGCCGAAAGTCTTCGCGAGCAGTCGAACGAACTCAGCGCCCAGTGGCAACGCTTTCGCCAGCGGGAAATGCCTTATGAGGAATTCAAGTCCCTGACTCAAGACCTGGCGCAGTATTTCGACGTTTCCGCGGGGCATTTGCAGACCATTCAGCATAGTCTCACCGAAGTGCTCATGGCGCAGGGATTTCAGGATCTCACCGGCCAGATCATTCGGCGCGTGATCAAGCTCGTTCAGGATCTCGAGCACAGTCTGGTCGAATTGATCCGAATTTCGGGACGGCGCTTCAAGCCCTCCGGCGATAGCGTGCCGGAAACCAAATCGGAACCACTCGGCCCGGCTGTTCCGGGGGTGGACAAGAATACCGTGCAGAATCAAGACGACGTGGACAGTTTGCTGTCGAGTTTGGGTTTCTGAAGGTAAGGCGCAATGGCGATCGATCTCGATGACGAAATCGTTCAGGATTTCTTGGTAGAAGCCGGGGAAATACTGGAAAAGCTCAATGCTCAACTGGTCGAGCTTGAGCAGTCACCGGACGATTACGATTTATTGAACGCCATTTTTCGCGGTTTTCACACCGTGAAGGGTGGAGCGGGGTTTCTCAATCTTGTCGCCTTGGTCGACGTTTGCCACAACGCCGAAGACGTATTCAACGTGCTTCGACAAGGCGAGCGGCGCGCCGACCCGGCCTTGATGGACGTCATTCTGGAAGTATTGGACGTCGTCAACGCCATGTTTCGGGACATCCGCTCCGGACACGATCCCGAACCGGCCGACCCGTCGCTGATCGATCGGCTGAAAGTTCTCGCCCAGCCGGGAAGCGATTCTACTCTTGTCCCGCCGGCTCCGGCGTCGGTGGAGCCCGAATCCGTTTCGGCGGTCGAACCCGAGAGGTTTCCGTCCGCGATGAATGTTGTGGAACAGGCGCTCGCGGCGATGCTGGAACCCGGCCAAGACGACGATCCGGCCGGGGCGGAATTCGAACCGTTGCCGGATGCGGCGGAGGAGCCGAGCCGGCCCTCGCCCGTCTCGGCGGTTGACTCGAACGGCTCGACTTCGGATGAAATCACCGAAGAAGAATTCGAGCGTCTGCTGGACGAACTTCACGGAAGGGGCAAGCATGGCGGTGTGCCCGATGCGCCAGCGCTAAACACTCCGAATGCCAAATCGCATGATGACATCACCGAGGAAGAATTCGAGCGCTTGCTGGATGAACTCCATGGCAAGGGCAAGCACACCGGCATGCCGAGCGCCGTGGTTCCCGAGGCGCCGAAACCTGTAGCCGAAAGTGATCGCATCACTGAGGAAGAATTCGATCGCCTGCTGGACGAGCTTCATGGCAAAGGCCAGCATGGTGGTGTACCGAAGCAGGAGAGCGCGCGTCCAGCGGCTCTGTCTTCGGCACCTATGGAAGCGCGCAGCGCGACAAGGGAACCGGCCAAGACCGTCAAGCCACAGGCGGCCGCGGCAGTTGAAACCACGGTCCGCGTCGATACCCAGCGTCTCGACGAGATCATGAACATGGTCGGCGAGCTGGTCTTGGTTCGCAACCGCTTTCAAACCCTCAAGATCGCGCTCAATGACGAGGAGATTGCCAAAGCGGTCGCCAACCTGGACGTGGTGACCTCGGATCTCCAGCTGTCCGTCATGAAGACGCGCATGCAGCCCATCAAAAAGGTATTCGGCCGCTTTCCCCGCGTGGTGCGGGATTTGGCCAGAAGCCTCAACAAGGAGGTGCAGCTCGAGTTGCGCGGCGAAGAAACCGATCTCGACAAAAATCTTGTCGAGGCCTTGGCCGATCCATTGGTGCATTTGGTTCGCAACGCGGTCGATCACGGCATCGAGACCCCCGAGGAGCGGATCGCAGCGGGTAAGCCGCGCGAGGGCTCGGTCGTTCTGACCGCGTCTCAGGAGGGCAATCATATCGAATTGACCATCGAGGACGACGGCAAAGGCATGGATCCGGACGTGCTCCGGCGCAAGGCCGTGGAAAAGGGACTGATGGACCAGGAGAGCGCCGCCCGTCTGGACGACAAGGATTGTTACAACTTGATTTTCATGCCCGGCTTTTCCACCAAGTCCGAGATTTCCGATATCTCCGGACGAGGTGTCGGCATGGATGTGGTAAAGACCCGAATAGCCCAGATGAACGGCTCGGTAGCCATCGATTCGAGCAAGGGGAAGGGCAGCCGCATCACCATCAAATTGCCGCTGACTTTGGCCATCATGCCGACTTTGATGGTCAAGCTGAACAATCAACCCTTCGCTCTTCCGTTGGCGAACGTCGTCGAAATCCTGGACCTCGACCTCACGAAGTCCAATACGGTCGATGGGCAGTTGGTGGTGCTGGTCCGGCAGCGTGCGTTGCCATTGTTTTATCTCAAGGAATGGCTGGTTCCGGGCTACCGGCATGATAGAAATCAGGACGGGAAATGCGGCCATGTAGTGGTGGTGAATGTCGGGGGACGACATGTCGGCTTCGTGGTCGATCATTTGGTCGGACAGGAAGAAGTCGTCATCAAGCCTTTGGGGGCGAAACTTCAAGGGGTATGCGGAATGGCCGGTGCGACGATTACCGGCGACGGAAAAATCGCCCTCATTCTGGATATACCCGGTTTGATGAAACGGTACGCCTCCTTGCATTAAGTCTATGACAACTAAGAGGTTTTAATGACAATCAGGGTTTTGGTGGTGGATGACTCGGGCTTCATACGCCGCAGACTGACCGAAATCCTCAACGCCGATGGCGACATGGAGGTCGTAGGAAGCGCCGCCGACGGCGCCGAGGCCGTGCAAAAGGCGGCATCCTTGAATCCGGACGTCATCACCATGGACGTGGATATGCCCGTAATGGATGGTATTACCGCGGTGCGCGAGATCATGAAAGATCGGCCCACGCCGATTCTGATGTTTTCCGCGTCCACCAAAGCGGGCGCCAAGGCTACCTTGGATGCTCTCGAGGCCGGCGCAATGGACTTCATGCCCAAACAATTGCAGGAAATCAGCGGAGACCAGGACTTGGCCAAGCGCATTTTGCGGCGGCGCGTTCGCGATTTGGCCGAGCATGCGGGGAGGCTGAGGCGGCTCCGTCGGCCATCGAGGCCTGTCGCCGCTCCGGTCGTTGCCCGGCCTCCGGCCGCCAAAGCGCAACTTCGGGATTTCCGTTTGCTGGTCATCGCCGCTTCTACCGGCGGCCCGGTGGCTATCCAGAAAGTTCTGACGCAAATTCCGGAGACCGCGTCGGTCCCCATTCTTTTGGTCCAGCACATGCCGGGAAATTTCACCGGCAGCTTTGCCGAACGCCTGGATCAGCTTTGCCGAATTCGGGTCAAGGAGGCCCAGAACGGCGACGAACTGCGACCCGGTGTCGCTCTTCTGGCGCCCGGCGGCTTTCAGTTGGAGCTGAGCGAGCACGGGGCGCGGAAAACCGTCGTCGTTCGGGAGAGCGGAAGCGGGGAACATTTTCGTCCCAGTGCCGATGTCACGTTTAGCTCCATAGCCAAGAACATGCCCGGCAAGGTTCTCGCCATCGTGCTGACCGGCATGGGATCGGACGGAAAGCTCGGAGCGGAAAAATTGAAAGCCAAGGGCGCGGCCATCTGGGCCCAGAACGAGCAGAGTTGCGTCGTTTACGGCATGCCGAAAGCGATCGTCGAAGCTAACCTGGCCGATTGCATCTACGATCTCGATGAAATGGCCGGCGAATTGAAGAATCTTTAGGCATGGACCCTTTAAGCATTATCGGAGTCACTCTCGGGCTCGCCGCCGTTCTAGGCGGCAATTGGCTCGAGGGTGGGCATATCCAGTCACTGCTGAACGGCCCGGCGATAGTGATCGTGTTCGGCGGTACGCTGGGTGCGACCATGCTGCAGACGCCGCCGGCAGCGTTTTTCTATGCCGTCAAAATGCTCAAATGGGTCTTCATGACGCCGCCGATAGATCATAAGGAACAAATCAAGAAAATCGTCAGCTGGAGTGCCTTGGCGCGGCGGGAAGGTCTGCTCGGCTTAGAGACCTTCATCAGCGCCGAGAAAGAACCGCTGGCGAAGAAAGGGCTTCAGTTGCTGGTTGACGGCAACGAGCCCGAGGCCATAAGGGACAGCTTGGAGGTGGAAATATTCGCTCGCCAGCAGCGGGATTTGGGCGCGGCCAAGGTATACGAGGCGATGGGCGGCTACGCGCCGACCGTGGGAATCATCGGCGCGGTCATGGGGTTGATTCACGTGATGCAGAATTTGTCCGACCCCAGCAAGCTGGGGAGCGGCATCGCGACGGCATTCGTGGCGACGATTTACGGCGTCGGTCTCGCCAATTTGATCGTTCTTCCCATCGCCAACAAACTGAAATCCCGAGCACAGGCCAATAACCAGGCGCGGGAACTGATTCTGGAAGGAATCATTTCGATCGCGGAAGGCGAGAACCCGCGGAATATCGAAATGAAGCTGACCGGTTTCCTAGACGGATGACTAACGTATGTCGCGGCGGAAGCATTCGGAAGAAGAGCATGTGAACCTGGAGCGCTGGCTGGTTTCCTATGCCGATTTCATTACGCTTTTGTTTGCGTTTTTTGTCGTCATGTATGCAATTTCTTCGGTCAACGAAGGCAAGTATCGGGTGTTGTCGGAGTCGCTTTCCGCGGTGTTCAAGGAGCCGGGGAAGGAGCACAACCTCGGGCATACGCTGGAGCCGATTCAATTCGGCCAGTTGAAGAAAGGACAAGACCTTTTGGGCGAACCCGCGGCGTCGGACGGTTCGGCATCGTCCCAGGACAAGACTCGGCCGATGCCGGAGAATCTCGATGCGGAATACGCCCAGCTCGAGAGCCTGGCGGATCAGATCGAAGCGGCTTTATCGCCGTATATTCAGGACGATTTAGTTGCCGTCAAACGCCATGAGCTGTGGGTGGAGGTCGAAATGAAGAGCGGGATGTTTTTCTCCAGCGGCAAAGCCGAACTTTCTAAGGAATCGCTGCCCATACTTTACCGAATGTCCGAAATTTTCCGCGAAATCGACAACACCATTCACGTCGAGGGTCATACCGATAATCTGCCGATCAACACTCCCGAATTTCCTTCCAACTGGGCCTTGTCGTCCGCCCGCGCCGCCGTGGTGGTCAACCAATTGATGAGCAACGGCATCGATCCGCGCCGCATGGCGGCGATAGGCTACGGCGAGCATCATCCGATTGCCGACAACAGGACGGAGGAAGGACGCTACCAAAATCGGAGAGTGGTCATCGTTCTGATGTCCCACGGAGCGGCTCGTTACAAGCTTTCTTCCGGGGACCGAATTGAGGATTTCGGCGCTTCGCAAAAGCCGGTGTCTACGGAAGCGCCCATCACTCCGACGGAGGTTTCGAAGCCATGAGAATCTGGGCCGTATCCAACCAGAAAGGCGGCGTCGGCAAGACCACGACAGTCGTTACCTTGGGGGGGATTCTCGCGTCGCGGGGGTACCGAACTTTATTGATCGATCTCGATCCGCACGGTTCGCTGACCAGCTATTTCCGAATGAACCCGGATCAAATCGATGTCAGCGTCTACAACCTGTTTCAAGACGCAATTGCCAAGAAAAGCTTGCTTCCGGGTCCTTATATCGCCTCTACGGATTTCGAAGGGCTGTCGGTACTGCCGGCCTCGACCGCTATCGCGACCGTAGAGCGGCAGGGGGGCGCCGGCGGCATGGGGCTGGTAATTGCCAATAGTCTGGCAGCCGTTCGGAAGCAGTACGATTTCGTGCTGATCGACAGCCCACCCATGCTGGGTGTGCTGATGGTGAACGCACTAGCCGCCTGCGAACATTTGTTCATTCCGGTGCTGTCCGAGTTTCTCGCGCTCAAAGGGCTGGAGCGCATGCTGCACACCCTGGAAATGATCGGTAAGTCTCGGAAAACGCGATTGGATTACACGGTCGTTCCCACTTTGTTCGATCGGCGTACCCGCGCGTCGATACAAACCCTCAGGGTGATGCGCGAGCGTTATGGGGATCAGGTCTGGGATTCCGTGATTCCGGTCGATACCCAGGTGCGGGAAGCGAGCGACGCCGGAATTCCGCTGTCTTATTACATGCCCAAGGCCAAGGCTGTCATCGCCTACACCGAACTGCTCGAGCATATGTTGTCGCAAAATCGATCACGCTCGGTCGAGCCGGCTCTGGCAACCGCATGAAAGCCGATCGCCTAGCCCGAAGCACTACGGGATGGCAGGATCAAGTACTCCTTTTCTATCTGCGGAACCTGCTGAATCAAACCTACGGCCAGTCGGAAGCATTGCCGGCCGAGCGCACGGATTCCGACTCGGTAGCGGCATCCCAGCCCGTCCTGTCTGCTCCCGCGGCTTTGCCCGACTGGGCGCAATCGGAATTTCAAGTGGTTTATTTTCGAATCGGTCATACGGTTCTTGCCGCGCCGTTGACCGAGGTGAGGAGAATCGAACGCCTTGACGATTCGACGCGAGTGACGGTCTTGCCGGGAAAGCCAGATTGGTTTCAAGGGCTGACCCGATTTCAGGGCGAGATCATTCAACTGGCGGACACGGAGCTTCTCATAGGCGGCAAGCGTTCCATCTCCTTAGAAGATTCCCATCGTCATGCCTTATTACTTAATGAAGGGCGGTGGGGGTTGGTGTGCGGCGAGATCGTCGATATGGTCCGGCTGCGCGAAAGCGATGTCCGCTGGCGCGTAAACCGATCCCGGCGAGCATGGGCGGCCGGCACGATTATCGATCGCTTATGCGTGCTGGTGGATCCGCACAGCCTGATTCCGGCCGGCCGATCCAAAAATCTGAGAGTTTTACGATAATGCTAGAGGCGAGAGGGTAATATGAGCGAAGCGTTGGCAAGACGCAGCGACCCGGTGAATCAGTGGGTCACATTCCGTTTGGGCGAAGAAACTTACGGCATCAACGTAATGCAGGTACAGGAGGTGCTGCGTGTCACCGAAATTGCGCCGGTTCCGGGAGCGCCGGATTATGTGGTGGGTATCATCAATTTGCGCGGAAACGTGGTGACGGTAATCGATACCCGGCGGCGCTTCGGGCTGCCTCCCAAGCAGCCGGACGATGCGTCGAGGATCGTCATTATCGAGGCGGACGATCAAGTCATCGGTATTTTGGTCGATAGTGTCGCGGAGGTGGTCGAACTCAGAGCCTCCGAAATCGAATCGGCTCCCAGCGTCGGCAATGAAGAAAGCGCCCGATACATTCAGGGCGTGACGAGTCATAATGGCGACTTGCTGATTCTGGTCGACCTGAATCAGTTCTTGAACGACGAAGACAAGGCGCAGCTCGATCTGCTTTGATCCCGCCCACCCTGGGAGGGAGAGCTTTTTCGAAGAATGGCGAGATAGGGTTATGGTCGAGATTCATCCCGTCGAACACGTCGGACCTTTGCCGGCGGCGAACAAGGTCAAAGGCGACGAGAATCGCAAACAGCAAAAGCCCGATTCACAAGAAAAGAAAAAACCGGGACCGGCGAGTGATGATTCGCTGCCCCATATCGATGAATACGCCTGATGGATTGGCATCTCCCCTATTTTATTCTGGTCGGGCTGATCGTCGCGTTGGTGGCGGGAATGCTCATGCTGACCCGTGCTTGCCTGGCCCTCAGGCGCGATTATGCAACGCTGGGCGCACGGCTCGTACAGCAGCAAAACGACTTGATCGGGCTGTCGGCAGCCGCCGTGCAAGTGGATCGGCGTATGCTGGATCAAGAACGCCGGCTTCGAGAGTGCGACGAGAGACTGGCGTCGCTCTCGTCGCAGGATACCGGCTACCAATCCTATCGAGCTGCAATCGAAAGACTTAAGGACGGCGTCGCTCCCCAGGAGCTGGTGTCCCAGTTGGGCCTTTCCCTATCCGAGGCAAACTTGCTGGCGCATCTTTATGCGCAGCGACAGGGTCAATAAGTCGAGCCGGCTTTCGAGAACGATTCTCACGCTTCTGAATCGAATACCAGGAGCTCGATTCGAAGATTATGTGTTGCTCAGACGCAAAAACGTAGCGCGATCGCAACTAAGCGTAGCGTTCTGATTGGCGTTTTATGATATAGTCGCGACGATTTCGATTTCGGACTTATGGGAAAGACAATGTTTCTTCAATTTTTCCTGGGATTGTTTCTAATTGCTTTAGCTCCGTTGTCCGTTGCAGCGGAGGCCCCTACGGAAGCCAAGAAAACCGTAGACTTGCTCAACAACACGTTAATTGACGTTATGAAGGATGCGAAACAATTGGGATATCAAGGACGTTACAAAAAGCTAGAGCCGGTGGTCAAGCAAGTGTTCGAGTTCGAGGCTGTTTCCCAGATCGCGCTTGGAAATCACTGGAAGAAACTGGATAAAGAACAGAAAAAGGCTTTTATTGAGAAGTTGACCGATCTAAGTATTGCCACTTATGCCGCTCAGTTTAACGGCTACTCGGGGGAAGAATTCAAATACGATTCCGCCCAAGACATGAAGAGCGATCGCGTGCTGCTACGCTACTTTCTTACTTCGCCGGATGAAAAGCCCATCAAGTTCGAATACATCGTGAACCAGTTCGGCGGGCAGTGGCACATCATCAATATCATCGTGGACGGTATCAGCGATTTGGCGCTCAAGAAGGCCCAATATACCAGTGTCATCGACCGCGAGGGATTCGACAGTCTTCTGAACAAACTGTCCCAAAAGATCGCCGATTACTCGAGTAATAATGCGACGTCCGGATAATGAGGCGCCGCCGCAGGCCGTGCAAATGCGTTCGAGGCGGTTCTTTCTTATCTTGGATTACAGTTCGTAACAAAAAATGCCCGTCACGTGAGTGGCGGGCATTTTCGTTTGTCCCTAAGGCGTTTCAGCCACGCAACTAGAATAGAGTGCTTTTCCTGTTTCGGCTTCAGAACAACGGTTCTCGGTAGACCAGCAATATCGCGCCGATCAGGAACATCGCCACGATGGATATAAATCCCGCAATCTTTCCGTCCACATACCCGCCGTAACTCACGTTGGGTTCCGCCAAGCGCAGTTCCAGCCAGCGCCCGCTCGCCATGATCACGGCCAGGAGCCCCATTGCGGTGTGCGTGGACTGGATGAGGTATTCGCTTTTCAGCTCGAACTCCGCATGGGCATGGGTGAGCAGCAAAATGCCGCCGAACGCGCACAAGACCGGGAACGTATAGCGTAATCGGTCGGCGTTCCGATTGGTGCGCGCGCGCATCTCCATAACCCCCAATGCGAAAGCCAGAAGGGTGGCGATACGATGCTGGAACACCTCGCCGTTGCCGAAGGTGCTTTCCCAAAAGCCGATCGGGCCTAAGGGCCAAGTCTCGGCGTCGCTACGGAAGAAGAGAAAAATGCTCAATCCTACGAAGCCCAGCGGCCAATACCTCGCCCATTCGAACCGCCTGTAGTAGGAAAGCATAGCGACCAATCCCATCAAGGTCAGGAAGACTCCGGACACGTTGTGATTGTAATCCGACCATTCCGTGGCCGCGGGTGAGGGAACTTTGTCGACCACCGCCACACGCCCCGGCTCACCGGCCAGGAGTTGCTCGTGCGTGGGCGAGGTCAGGCGCGGCATGCGCGGGGTGAACATCTCGGCGACTTCGGAGACGGTCGCGGACAGTTCCTTGATATCTTCCGACGGCGGCTGCGAGGACAGGGTGGCGGCGATGAAAAGTATCCCTACCAGTATGAAGGTCTCGGCCTCGATGTAATGCGGAACCTTGTTATTCAGTCCTTCGGTTTGGCGGTGTCTCAACCACTGCCGACCGGCCCGGTGATTCAGATAGGCGAAGCCGAGCGCGACCATGAGAAGAACGACTTTGGTGACGACCAGGCTGCCGTAACCGGTGCCGAAAAGGCCATCCCAGCTGCCGACGTAAGTCCAGGCCAGGGGAAGCCCGGTCAACAGAAGAACGACGACGGAACTGACGCCGAGCAGCGCAAAACGGGTGATCGCGATGGGCCATAGTGCTTTTGCCTCTTGAGATTCCCGGCTCATGTGCCAGAGCGACAAAAGTTGCGCAACGCCGCCGAACCACACGGCCGCCGCAAACTGGTGGAGAACGGTCATGGTCATGAGCTGCTCCCGATATTCGAAGCGGCCCACGCCATGCACCAGCCAGGCGCCGGCAATCACCATGGGAATCATCGAAATCGCAGCGAGATTCCACAAAAACCGCTTATCCGGTATTTGGCGCAACTGGCCGGCGATGTAGATCAGACCCAAGGCAAGCAGGAAACGTATCAAACCGGCCTGGAACTGAACGGTGCCCATATAAGCGTCGGCCGGAAAATCGCCCAAGACCGATGCCAGAACCACGGCTTTGATGATCAATTTGAGCCCTTGGGTGATAGCTAGGGCGATGGCGCCGGCGCGCAGCAAGCTAACGGCTCGGCGGACCACGGATTCATGCGCGGCGAATCCGGGCGACCATACTCTGAGGATAAACGCACTCCAGAGCAGGCTCCCCACTACTAACGCGTAGCTGATCAAAATCAGCCCGCCGAGGAAATCATCGATGAAATTGGCCAAACCTTGCATGTACATAGGGGTTACCGCGGTTCAGAGACGTGGAAACGAATGACATTTTCCGTGAAGTGTCCATCCGCAGCGAATACCTTGTATTTCAAGGCATATTCGCCTGGCGTCAGTGCGGGCACCTGGATGCGCATCTCGCCCGGTTTCTTGCCTTTTTCGATTTGTACCGGATGGAAGACATCGCCTTTGCTGACCAGAAAAACTCGGGACAAAGGCAATTCCACATTGGAATTGAAAAAGAGTACTACCGTCGTCGCGTGATTCGGCTGAATCGGGTTTTGGGTCAGAGAGGATTCGGTGACGACGGCGTGCGCCCAAGGCCGTTGGCCATAGGCCAGCAGCAAAGACATGGAAAACAGCAAAACGGCAAATTTACGGCTGCGAGAAGAGAGTGGTTGGTGCATGGTGGTGCCGGTGTTGGTCGTGGATGATGGAAATCAGCCCGCTTTGGACTTAAGTGCATGGCTGGTAAGGTTTTTCCCAAGGTCCCAGATGGCTCCGGGAACCTTGTGGCAATCGGCGATGACATCGTCGAGAGCAGTGAGGACCCACTGCGTATCGTTTTCGTTAATCACCAACGGAGGGAGAAACTTCACCACGTTCATGCCATGCCCGGCGACTTGGCTCAAGATACGATGGTTCTTGAACAGCGGAATCGTGATCATTTGGCTAAACAGCCCTTTATTGGCGGTTTCCAGGAGGTTCCATGCGGCCTTTAAGGAGAAGCTCTTGGGAGAGCCGAACTCCAGAGCGATCATCAGTCCCTTTCCGCGGACTTCCTGGAATAACTCGTACTTGTCGACCAGGTTCTGCATTCCGGCCAGAAGTTTTTCCCCGAGATGTTCGGCATTCTCCAGCAGCTTTTCATCATCGATGACCTTGAGTGCAGCGAGCCCCGCCGCCATGGCCATATTGTTCTTGGAGAAGGTTGAACCATGAACTACGGCGCGATCCATACGGCTGAAGACGGCATCCATGATGCTCTTGGTCATCGCCACGGCGCCCACCGGGATGAAACCACCGGACAGTGCCTTCGCCATCAGAATCATGTCGGGTTTCACGCCCCAGTGCTCGATAGCCCAAAACTTGCCGGTGCGGCCGATGCCGGTTTGGATCTCGTCGGCGACAAAAAGCGTTCCGTATTTGGCGCACAAGCGAGCCGCTTCCGGCAGGTAGTCGTCGCTCGGCAGGTTGACGCCTTTTCCCTGAATCGGCTCGACGATAAAGGCCGCGACATCTTTGTTGCGCAAGGCCTCGTCCAAAGCCTTGATGTCATTGAACGGAACCGTGACGCATTCCGGCAACAAAGGACCGAAACCTTCGCGGAAAATCTTTTCGCCGTTCAGTGAAAGCGCGCCCATGGTGAGGCCGTGGAACCCGTGATCACAGTAGACGATTTTTTCCCGCCTGGTCGTATAGCGGCTGAATTTGATCGCCGCTTCGACGGCTTCCGCACCGGAATTGCAAAAGAACATCTTGCTGAGATTGTCCGGGCAGCGCTTCAGAATTTGCTCCGCGAGGAGACCGCTCAGCACGGATACGTCCATCTGTACCATGTCTGGCAATTCGCTTTGCAGTACGTCCTGAAGCGCCTGAATGATCTCGGGATGATTGCGGCCTAGGGCAAACACGCCGAAGCCGCTCAAGAGATCCAAATATTCGTTATTCTGATCGTCATAAAGATACGGGCCACGGGCTCTGGTGTAGATGCGGTCATAGCCGATGGCCTTGAGCACCCGCACCATTTGGGTATTCAAGTAATTTTCGTGGAGTTCGAAGTTCTTGCCGCGATGGGTGGCCAGCAAATCCGCAATGTAGGTGGACATCAAGACCTCGGGAATTATCTAGGGCTAAAAAGACGCTCGAATTTTACACGGATCAACGCCGGTGGGAGACTCTCAGCGTACTGAAGGCGGGCAGCACGACCAACGCGCAGATCAGGGTGAGCATGAGGCCGATGGTCAGGATCATTCCCATGCTGGCGGTGCCTTGATGAGCGGTAAAGGCTAGGCTGCCGAAGCTGAATACGGTCGTCAGCGAGCCGTAGAATATCCCTTGTGCTTCGCTGGTACTGAGCAGGTTTTCATCGTTCGAATGCAGATAGTGTAGACGGTGCGCCATGTGAATGCCGTTGTCGACTCCCAGGCCGAAAAGCAAGGGCAGGGCGATGATATTGGCGAAGTTGAACGGGATATCGAACAGCACCGTCGAGGCGGCGGTAAATAGGGACGCCAGCAGCAGCGGCAGCAGGACCAACAGCGTGTCCTTCAGATTTCGTACGATCAGCAGCAACAGGATCGTGGTGGCGACGAAGGCAATGCCGAACGCTTGCTGAAAGGCGTTGATGGCCTCGTTCATGGATTCGAGATAAGCGACCGGCACGTCGGTTACATTCTTGTCGACTTTTTGCGCCTCAAGGATGAATTCGCGCAAGTTCTCGAGATCGTTCAAGTCTTTATTCGGGAAGATTTGTAGACGGTACAGTCCGTCGGCGCTGACCCAGCGATTTTTCAGGTCGGGAGGTAAGGTCCCCATGGAAATCGGATGGGCCTGAAGGCTTTCGCGAAGATTGGCGATGGTAGCCGGAAGCGGGCCTAAAATGCTGTCCTGAAGCCGGCCGAGCATCGCTTGACGCGTGCTTTCGTCGGCGGTTTCCAGGCGGGCGTGCAACTGCGTCAGAGCTTCGTCCAAGGCTTTGATTACGCCGTTTTCACCTGCCGCAGCACGGTCCCGCAACACCTGATGAAAATTCTCGATGACCTGGGGATCGACTTTCTCTCGCGTGGACGGGGGGAAACTCTCGAGTTGAGGACCCATGATGAGCGACAGATCGCTGATAATCGCGAGCTTATCGTCCTGATTCTCGGGAATGAAGTCGAAAATGCTGACAACCTTGTCGACTGTTGGCAAGGACTCGAATGCGGCTTTCTTGGCTTTGACCTCGGCTTCGCTCCGTGCCAGGGAAGCCAATGTCATGGGGGAGGTGTCTTCGAATTGCAGCAGATATTTAAAGGTCTTGACCGATTCCGTATTGGGATCGCGCAGGTTGATCGGATTGAAGTCCACGGTGACGTCACAGAGGAGACCCACGGAGATCAAGCCAAGAACAACCGTGGCCGTGCGAATCGATGGGGCATAGCGGATCGGCCAGTTCGAGGACAGGAACGATGCGCCTTTCTTTTCCTTGCGCCGACGTGGCGGCCTCAAGGGCATGATCTTCAACAGCGCCGGCAGTATGGTGAAGGTCGTCGCCAGAGCGATGAACATGCTGGTGCCGGCGATAATACCGAGTTCCGCGACTCCGGAGTAGTTGGTGGGGATGAAGGCATAGAGGCCGGTTGCCGCGGTGATGGAGCAGAGAACGAGCGAGGAGCCGGTGGATGTCAAGGTTTCCCGCAACGCTTCCCGTTGGGAGACGCCGCGCAGGACCAATTCCCGGTAACGCAGACAGAAATGGGAGGAATACGCATCGCCCATGCCGATGAACAAGACTGCGAAGCCGATGGAGATCAGATTGAGCTGGCCGATGGCGACGGTAGCGAAACCGAGCGAAAAAATCAGCCCCATGGTCAACGCGACGAAAGTGGCGAACATCAGCTTGAAGGATCGGTAAGCGACCCACAAGGTGGCGGACACGAGAATAAGGGATGCGACGCTGGCGATCGAAACCCCGGTTCCGACGGTCTGCATTTCCTCGTGCTCCAGCACCACCTCGCCGGTTTTGCGGACGCTGACATCGGCAAGATCGCCCTGCAGTACTTCTGCCAAAACTTTATCGATAGCCCCGATTGCTTTTTCGGCGGGCAGCAATTCCTCGAAATTGAGGACCGGCGTGATATTAATAAACCGCTTGGTGACCCCGAGCCCCTCATCTCGGGTGAGCATCAATTGCTGCCACGACAGCCGGTAAGGCTTGCCTTCGCTCGTTGCAACGACCGCCTCGCGAATTTTCTCTAGCAAAGGATTCAGTTCGATTTCGAAGCCTTCTTCCGAAGCCTTCAAGGCCTCGCCCAAGATATCGAGGAGACCGCCGAGACTGTTGTTTTCGGAAATCCGGCCGATAAAAGGTTGGGCATTTGCGAGTTGGGCGGACAAATCCTCCAATTCTTCTAAATCCAAATATAACAAGCCGTTCCTAGCGAAAAATTCTCCCTCGTCCGGAATATGGACCGACTTGATTTCGGTCCTATTTTGTCTGAGTTTCTCGCCGATCAGTTTGACGGCGTCGGCGGTTTCCTCCGGCGTTTTTCCCTCGACCAGGAGAATGATGGTACTGACATCCTGAGGGAATGCTTTTTCCAGCTTGATGCGGTTTTTCTGGAATGGCAGCTCCGTCGAAATCATGTCCGCCGTGTTCGTGTCGAACTTCAGGTTCTCCATGGTGTACTGGAGCGTAAAGCCGGAGGCGATCAGGAACAGCAATGTGACTAACCACGGCCGGTTGAGGAAGTTTTCTTCCCACCAGTGGACGACACGAATAAAAAGGTTCTCGGCGGTTCTGCTCATCGACGTTTTAGTTGCGAGAATTAACGGTCGGCGGACGGCGTAAGAGAGATGTCGGTTCTCAAAAGATGCGCCGTTCGGCGAAGTGTATTTGCGGCTGCGTAAAAAGCCTTCCCCAGTCGGGCCAAGGCAACGAATTCGGCAGGATGAGCCAAGGCATATCTCAGGAGCTTCGGAATGTTGACGTCGCCGCGTTCATCTACGGCGACGGCCACGGAGTTGGGAAGGTTCATGCATGCCGGATCGGCGATGGCTCTAACTGCTAGAAAAGGTACGCCCCGGGCGTTTGCGACCGAGGCTACGGAGGCGCTTTCCATATCGAGTGCAACTGCGCCTTTGCTGGCATGAAGTTCTCGTTTTTCCGCCGCGTTCGCGACGACCTTGGGGCTTCCCAGCAGAAGGCCCGTCGTGACCGGCAGCATCGGGGCTAAGGCTTGCCGAACCCGGTCGTGCCATTCGGGGCAGACCGCATGCTCGATGCCGTCCGGGCTTAAGATTCGATCGGGCAATACCAGATCGCCTGCATTCATGGAACCGTCGAGGGCCGCCGCACAGCCCCAGCTGATTAAGGCATCGACCTTGTGTTCGAGAAGTCGGAATGCGGCACTGCGCGCATGATTCGGACCGGAGCCGGAGACGGCCAACCGATGACCGTCCGGCAGTTCCAGCAGGTCGTCAAAGCAGACGCGCTGCCGGACGAGGGTACGAGCCTCGGCCGGCAGCGCAATCACAAACCCAAGGGACTTCACGCCGTGCCGTAGCGCTCGTTACGATAACGCGCCAACGCCCACAGCGGGAAAAATTTGTCGTAGCCGTGGTATTTGAGATAAAAGACCCGCGGGAAGCCCGGCGCGGTGAAGCATTCGTCCTTCCAGAAACCATCGGCGTTTTGCGTTCTGACGAGGTAATCTATGCCGGCCTCGACTTCGGGCGAATCGGTATCGCCTGCCGCCATCAGCGCGAGCAAGGCCAATCCGGTCTGAAAGGCCGTGCTGGTGTGAAAACGGCCCCGCCGTTCCGGGCTGGCGTCGTGATAGGTCAAGTTGTCCTCGCCCCAGCCGCCGTCCGGGCGTTGTACGCTCTTCAGCCAAGCGATGGCTTTCTGTATGCTCGGGTCGGTCTTGGGGATGCCTGCCGCCTCGAAGCCTACGAGTACCGACCAGGTGCCGTAGATGTAATTGGTGCCCCAGCGACCGAACCACGAGCCATCGACTTCCTGTTCTTTTCTCAGATATTCGATCGTACGATCCAGCGCCGGTTTAAGATCCGGGCGTTGTTCCAGCATCTTGCCCAAGAACATCGCGCAGCGTCCGCTGACGTCGGCGGTGGGCGGATCGAGCAGGGCGCCGTGATCCGCGAACGGAATGTGATTCAGGTAATAATGCGTGTTGTTCGCATCGAACGCACCAAATCCGCCGTTGTCGGATTGCATGCCGGCAATCCAGTTGGTGGCGCGGCGAATGTTCTCGTCGAACTCGTGGTTTTCGGCCTGAGCCAAGGCTTGGGCGACTACGGCGCTGTCATCCACGTCGGGGTAATAAGTGTTTTCGAACTGGAAAGCCCATCCGCCGCCTTCCAAATTCGGCCGGTTGATACGCCAGTCACCCGGCTCGTCGGTCAACTGCTTGCTCGCCAGCCAGCGTAGCCCGCGAGTTAGTGCGTCGTCGATCTCGGGATCCTTCTCGAACCTGTTGACTTCCTGCAGTGCCAGGCTGGATAGCCCAGTGTCCCAAATCGGCGATACGCACGGCTGGCAATAAGCGCTGTTTTCGCCGACGACAAGCAGGCGTTCGATGGCCTCCTTGGCTATGCGGCGATGCTCGTTTTTCGGTGGAAAACCCAAGTAGTCCATGGCTTCATAAGCGTTGACCATGGCGGGGAAGATGGCGCCCAAACCGTCTACCCCGTTCAATCGTGCCATGAACCAATCGCGTGCTTTCTCGGTGGCTTTTCGCCGCATCGCTTTTGGGATGAGCGGTTCCATCAGGCGGCCGATGCGTTCCAGCGCCAGAATGCTCTTGCCGAGCGGCGTCTTGACGTGGCTGAAATATCCTTTTTCCTTTTCCGGATCGACAGTAAAGAGTTCGCGAATGCCGATCTTTCTTGGGTTGCGCGCTTTAACCTTGTAGCTGCACAGGATGAACAAGGGAACCATCACTGTGCGCGACCAATAGGAGACCTTGTCCAAGTGGAACGGAAACCAGCGCGGCAGCAGCATGATTTCCACCGGAATGAACGGCACGGCGCGCCACGGCACTTGCTCGAACATGGCCAGCATGATGCGGGTGAAGACGTTGGAGCGTGCCGCGCCGCCTTGGGCCAGAATCCATGCTCTGGCTTTCTTCATATGCGGAGCGTCGATGTCGTCGCCGGCCAGTTTCAGTGCGTAATAGGCTTTGACAGTACAGCTGATATCGCCAGGACCTCCGAAGAACAACGGATAGCTGCCGTCTGCCTGCTGGTTGGCGCGCAGGTAGTTGGCGATCTTGGCCTGTAATGCTGCGTCGATTTCGTCCATGTAGTGCATCATCAAGATGTACTCGGATGGAATCGTGCAGTCCGCTTCGAGCTCGAACACCCAGTAGCCGGACTGGTGCTGCAATCCGAGCAACTCCTTTTTGGCGCGACGGATAGCGTTATCCAAGGGTGATTCGTTATAAGGCTGGAGGAAAGCCGTATCGAGAGCGGAAAGTGCAGTCGCTTCTTTCAACATGAGCAAGGAATCCCCTGTTTGTGGTTGGCTTCTCACGTGTCGGTATGGTGACCGAGGGCCGGGAGCTGACGGCTGCTACGTTGCAAGCCGGATCCTGCAAGGAAAAATGCGGTATTGAGCAGGATATCGCTCGAACGCAGCAGACGACTTGTCAGAACGGTCGCTTTCACTGCCCGGCGTGTAATCTTGACTTGCGATGAGTCGCTGAAATAAAGGTTTTTGTTGATTTTGCGCAGGGTCAGCACTGCCATCCCCAGCGCCCACAGACAGAACTCGCGAAGACCGGTCTCGCGCGAGGGTATATACAAGGTATAGGCAAGCGCATTCTTCAGATGTCCGTGTGCAATTCCAATCAGATGCTTGAATCCCTCGCAGAACTTGGGGTCGTTATGGCCCGGTTTAAGCTTGCGTAAATCGAATCCGCACTGGCCAAAAATATCGCGTGGCAGCCAACAAACGCCGCGGGCATGGTCATCCCAAAGGTCCTTGAGGATGTTGGTCATTTGCAGACCTTGTCCGAACGATACCGCGAGCTTCATCATCTCGTCGCGATGGGCGGCGATCTCGGGGGAGTAGTGACAGAAAAGCTTGGTCAGCATTTCCCCGACCACGCCGGCCACGTAATAACAGTAGTTGCTCATTTCCTCCATGTTTGCGAGACCGTATCGCAGGTCTCGGTCCTGGAATTCTGCCATGCCATTCGCCATGATTTCGACGCAGGAGGCCAGTGCTTCCCGTTGCGGCGGATCGAAGCTGTGAGTAATGGCGATGACCCGGGGAATCAAGTGGATAAGTTCGTGCTCGGCCGGACTGGTGACTGTCGAAAGGCGAGGGCCGAGTTCGTCTCGAAGCAGTTCGGCGGCCTCGTTGCCTTGGACCACGCGCACGAATTGCTGACAGAACTTGCGCTTTTCCGTGGATGAAAGTGCCGTCTCATCTTCGATGGTGTCGACAATGCGACATAACAAGTAAGCATTCGAGACCGGCTTGGCTAAGACCGGCGGCAATTGCGGGATAGTAAGCGCAAAGGTGCGGGAGACACCTTCCAGTAGGTGAGACTGCAACGCGTCGTCGTCGCTCATCACGCTTGGATCCGAGGAAAAGCTTCCGCTCGTGCGGACGAGTGTTGCTCCGTTCAAGTTCTGAAATTCCAACCAGTTTCTAGATGCGATGTTCCGGCCAGTTCGTCTTGAGATAAGGCAGCAACGGTTCGCTGGGAAAGCAGCAAATTCTAGCCGGATTGCCCCGATCGTCAAGATGTGTTGTATTTTAACGAAATTTAGTTGAGGAAAATACAACTACAAGCTAGGATGTTGCATTAGAATTAATGCCTGGACCAACCCGAATTAACCTGCTTATCAACATGACAGGTGGTCTGATGAATTCCAAAGTGCATTGGTCAGGAATTTAGTTATGGTTTATAGTCTGCGGCGCTGTGCTCGTTGTGGTGGAAACACGAATACAGGCTAATTTTAAGTGAATCGAACTTGTTAAATCGGGGGAAGGTGAATGAGCGTTCCAATAAGGCAACAACTCAGCGTAGCTAAGTATCTTCTACAACAAAAATTAAATGGAAACAAACGTTATCCGTTAGTGTTGATGCTCGAACCTCTGTTCCGCTGCAATTTGGCGTGCGCCGGTTGCGGTAAGATCGATTATCCCGATGATATCCTGAATCGTCGGCTGAGCATCGATGAGTGTTTGGCAGCTGTTGACGAATGCGGCGCGCCCATCGTTTCCATCGCCGGCGGCGAGCCTCTGTTGCATAAGGAGTTGCCGCAGATCATCGAAGGCATCATTCAGCGTAAGAAATACGTCTATCTCTGTACGAACGCGCTGCTTCTCAAGAAACGAATCGACGATTACAAACCCTCCCCCTACCTTACTTTCTCGATACACTTGGACGGCAATCGCGAACGCCACGATGCTTCAGTCTGCCAGAACGGCGTGTTCGATCGGGCTACCGAAGCCGTGGAAATGGCCATTGCGCGCGGGTTCCGCGTCACCATCAACTGTACTTTGTTTCAAGGCGAGAACGCCGAAGAAATTGCCGGATTCCTCGACTACTGCAAGAAACTCGGAGTCGAAGGCACGACCATCGCGCCGGGCTTCAGCTACGAGCATGCGCCGTTGCAGGATATCTTCATCAAGATGCGCGACAGTAAGGAATTGTTCCGCAAGGTTTTCAAACTAGGCCGCGGCCGCAAGTGGAAGCTGAACCATTCGAGCCTGTATCTGGATTTTTTGGCGGGCAACCAAGCCTACAACTGTACTCCTTGGGGTAACCCCACCCGCAATGTATTCGGCTGGCAGAAGCCTTGTTATTTGTTGGTCGACGAGGGTTACGCTCCATCTTTCAAGGCATTGATGGAAGAGACGCCCTGGCATAAATACGGCAACTCCAAGAATCCGAAATGCGCCAATTGCATGGCCCATTGCGGATACGAGGCGAGCGCCGTGGAAGATGCCGTCAGAAATCCCTTGAAAGCGGCGTGGGTTGCTCTATTCGGGCCGCGTAGCGATGGACCGATGGCGCCCGAGCCGGTGCCGGAGTACGATGTGGAAACGGTTGGCGCCAAAGCGCGGCCGGCCATCCGCATCCAAGCCATCGACTGATTTCTCTTACATAGGCCGGCGGCACAGGTTTGAGCCAAAGTGCCGCCGGCCTTTTTCTATTTCTTCTTCTTTAGATTTGTTTATCTATCCTGACTCATTCCTGCGAGGCAGTTTTTGCCGCGGGCGCAGAACGCCGCCTTCCCTTTGCTTACAGCCAGCGCGGTACTCGGCGTTGGTATTCCAGATAGTTCTCCGCGAAGAGGCCGGCTAACTTGGTTTCTTCGTAAGGAATAAAGTGCCGGTCGATCACGAAATAGAAGCCTATCGGAGCGATAAACATCGATAGCGAGCCGACAAAAAAGGCGAGTCCGGTTAAGGCCGTTAGTATCCCTAGATACATGGGGTTACGGGTCCAGCAATAAGGGCCATCTTTGGCGAGCGCCGTAGGATCGTCGGTGGGGATGAATGTGGTTCGGATAAGGCGGAATTGAAACAGCGCCGAAGCGCTAGTGACGATGCCTACGGCGATAAGTATGATTCCCAGGCTGGGTATGCTGAAGGACGGGAATCCGGAGGTTATCGGGACTAAGCCGAAACCTAGACCGACAAGAGCCAAGGCGATGACGGGAGGCGGAAAACGAAGGATCTGCTGCATAATCGAAATGCCTCACAAGATTGACGGGTAGGCGGATGATACGTTAGGCCTCGACTTACTGAAAAGCCTATCCGTGATTCAAGGTTTTCTGTCATCAAAGAGCCGGGGCCGCGCGCCTCAGCGCGGGAATGGGTCGAGCTCGTTTAATCGCCAATGGATGTCCGTTGCCCGCGCGCAGAGCGCGGCGCTGATATTTTCGCCGAGATCTAAACTTCGAAGGGACCACTCATCGGGATTACCGCACGATTCCGGAATCGTTTCCCAGCGTGGAACTTCGCCGGAAGCGAGGACGCATCGGGTAAGTCCGAGTCCCAAGCCCCGGCCTACCGCTTTGATAAACGCTTCCTTACACGTCCAAACATTGAAAAATGCGGCCAACCGGTGAGAGGGGGGCAGCGAACACCAGCGGTTGCGTTCGGAAGGAGCAAAACAGCGCTCAACCAGACCTTCTATGTGGGTAAGCGGACGCCTGATTTCAAGATCCACCCCAAGTGGCATGTCCACGCCCACGGCAACGAGGGCCTGGTCTCCCGAGTGGGAAAGATTGAATACTAGCCCTCGGTCGGGTTCTGTCCCTGCGAGACGGGGTTTGCCGTGTTGGTTGCGTTCGAACTGGACGGTATGCGGTGCAATGCCTAAATAGCAAGACAGCAAGCATCGCAATGCCCCTTGCGTGGCAATGAAGCGCTGCTTATGAATATCGGAGCGGAACTGCGAACAGCGATCACGTTCGGCTGGAGCGAGCGCCTTCCAAAACGCATCACGATTAACGGGCATAACGCCGAGATTCAGGTGCCAAACGTGGATTTCTTTGCCTTTAGGATGCGCGATGGCATCGATTCGGGAATTCATTATGTGCAAGTTGGTCGGGTAAAGCCGCGTTACGGAGTAACCAGCGGCTGGAGTCCATCTATAACCGTTTCGAACTTGATTTTCGCGTATTGGAGTTCGCTTTCTTCGAACGGTCCGGGATTCGGGATGGCTTTCACGGCCGGCAAAACTTAAAATTCGCTCCTCA
Source organism: Methylocaldum sp. RMAD-M (assembly GCF_017832375.1). Taxonomy (NCBI): domain Bacteria; kingdom Pseudomonadati; phylum Pseudomonadota; class Gammaproteobacteria; order Methylococcales; family Methylococcaceae; genus Methylocaldum; species Methylocaldum sp. RMAD-M. The sequence continues at coordinate 113,522 of NZ_JAFIBZ010000005.1, forward strand.
TTGCGAACTCGTCGGCTCGTTTTTTAGATGTCAGCCGTACGATTGGAATTCCGAAATCTTAACGTAAAGCATAGATTAAGAAAAAATGAGCCTATACCGGACTGAATTTCGGTTGGGCCGTGCTTTTGGACTGAGGCGGCTTGATCGATGAGAAGAGCACTCATTACCGGCGGTAGCGGCGCCATCGGCGCGGCGGTTGCTCGACAATTGGCCGCTGACGGTCTGCATGTGGTGGTGCACGGTTTTGGAAATCGCGACGGAGCGTGCCGCGTGGTCGAAGACATCATGGCGCAAGGCGGATCGGCAGAAGCCGTTTTCTTTGACGTTGCCGATGACGAATCGGCTAAACGGGCTTTGGAGACGCTCTTGGAGGCCGGCCCTATCCAGGTCTTGGTGAATAATGCCGGCATCCATGACGACGCGCCGCTGGCGGGTATGCGCAGGGAGCAGTGGAGGAACGTTCTCGAGGTTTCATTGACCGGTTTCTACAATGTCACCCAGCCCTTGCTGCTGCCTATGATCCGAACTCGGTGGGGGCGCATTATAAGCGTCTCGTCGGTAGCTGCACTCATGGGGAACCGGGGGCAGGCCAATTACGCAGCCGCGAAAGCGGGATTGATAGGTGCCTGCAAGTCGTTGGCTCTGGAAGTTGCATCTCGCGGAATCTCGGTGAACGTGGTTGCGCCGGGAATTATCGAAAGTCCGATGATTTCAGAAGCCTTCAATCCCGAATTGATCCAGCAACTGGTGCCCATGAAGCGCGCCGGAACGCCAGAGGAGGTGGCGCATCTGGTCGGCTTTTTGGCCTCGGACAAGGCGTCCTATATTACGGGGCAGGTGTTCTCCGTCAATGGCGGCATGGCATGAATCCGGATCGGACCGGCGGCAGAAACGCGGCATATGCCCTGGTGATTCCGGCGTTCAATGAGGCGGCGACCATCCGGGAGGTCGTGGGCGCAGCGCTTCGGTACGTGCCGCGCATCATCGTCGTGGACGACGGCTCGACCGACGGGACTTCCTCGACACTGGACGGGCTCGATATCGAATTGCTCCGGAACGAAACGAATCAGGGCAAAGCGGCTAGTCTTTGGCGTGGCTTACAGCACGCATTGCGAGATGAAAGCATCCTTGCCGTAATGACGATGGACGGCGACGGTCAACATGATCCGGCTGAAATTCCCAGGCTGCTTTCGGCGGCGCATCGGTTCCCGCACCATATCGTGATCGGATCCAGGCTGTGGAATAGGGCAGCCATACCGTCGGCACGCTACCGCGCCAACCGTTTCGCCAATTTTTGGATCGCTTGGGCTTCCGGGCAACCGATAGAGGATAGCCAATCGGGGTTTCGGATTTATCCCGCCGATTTGATCCGCTCGGTGAAATTGTCCTGTACTCGAGAAAGGAGTTTTGTATTTGAGAGCGAAATTCTGATCGAGGGGGCTCGCATGGGGTTTTATGCCATGCCGGTGCGGGTCAGTACCGTTTATCGCGCTAATGCGCGTCCCAGCCATTTCCGCCCGGTGACGGATATCCTCAGAATTACGCGCATGGTGGCGTGGAAGCTGATCACGAAAGGACTTTATTTAAAGGGACTTTGGCGCAGCTTGACCATGCGCCCGATAAGCTGCGAGCAGTGTGGCTCGTAGCGGATTTTACGGAAGCGGAATATCGGATAATGGCGATCGATTCGGTTCAGGGTGGTGTTCAGACGACCGAGCAGGTGCTCTTTTTTACCCTGGTACAGGTCGCAATCATCATTATTGCGGCGCGCGTGGCGGGCTATTTGGCCAGGCGGGTCGGCCAGCCTCGGGCCGTGGGCGAGATCGTCGCCGGGCTCTTGCTCGGTCCTTCGCTATTCGGCGTGCTCGCGCCGGAAACGTTCCAGCTGATATTTCGGACTGCCGACACGACGCCTATCAGCATTATGAGTCAGATCGGACTGATTATGTTGATGTTTCAAGTCGGTCTGGAATTCGATTTCTCACAGCTCAAATCGCGACAAAACCAGCGGGCGGTCGGCCTAATCAGCGTGATGGGAATTGCGGCGCCATTCACGCTCGGACTGGTATTCGGCTATGGGTCCGCTCCCCATCTCGCCTCCGGAATTTCGGCGTCGGCGTACGCCTTATTCATGGCCACTGCGTTTTCGATTACGGCGGTGCCTATTTTGGGGCGCATCATGATGGAGTTCGATCTGACGCGCACGCGGATCGGGGTAATCACCATCTCGTCGGCTGCCGTCAATGACGCGGTCGGGTGGACTTTGCTGGCGTTCATATCCGCTGCGGTGACCGCGCATTTTTCCATTATCGGCATGTTGGCGCAGGTCGGCTCGCTTCTGCTTTACGTCATTGTGTGCTGGTCTGTGGTGCGGCAAGCTCTGCGGTTCATCGTACGTCGTTTCGAATTCAATCATCAGGCGTTGCCGCAAGACCTGATGGCGATTCTCCTGGTTATTGTGTTCACTTCGGCCATGTTGACCAGCAAGCTCGGAATTTTTGCCATCTTCGGCGGATTCATGATGGGCGTGCTGTTGCATGATCAGCATGAACTCGTGGAGGCATGGAAGCATAAGGTCGCGGATTTGGTGACGGTGTTTTTCCTGCCGATCTTCTTTACGTATACCGGCCTGCGTACCGATGTGGGAGGATTGGAAACCGCTGAGCTCTGGTTTTGGTGCGCAGCGCTGGTTTTTCTAGCGGTTTTGGGTAAATTCGGCGGCTGTTACGTCGCGGCTCGGATTTCCGGCTTGAAGAGACCGGAGGCGCGGAACATCGCCATCATGATGAATACGAGGGCGCTGATGGAGCTTGTCGTCATAAATTTAGGATTCGAGCTCGGCGTGATTCCTCCTCAGGTCTTCACCATGCTGGTGCTCATGGCGATCGCCAGTACGATCATGACGGCGCCGGGGCTCCGTGCATGGCTGCCGTCCATCGGGCACGCGATCCCGGCGGGGCGGGATGCGTGAGCCGTGAGCCGGTTTTTTATGGCCGCGAGCGGCGCTTCTCCAAACTTTCCCGCCAGGACTGCGACAGCGCCTCGACCCGGAGGGCTTTCTCGATAATCTCTTGTTGGCGCGGTCCTTTTACGATAGCGAGCATCGCATCCTTGATATTCAATTGCTCCTCGTCCTCCCGAAGGCGAACAATCGTGTCGCCGGAACGCACCTCGCCCTCCTCAAGTACTCGAAAATAAAATCCGGTTCGGCCCGAGCTGAGAAAAACATTTACAAACGAGGGATCGCCCATTTTGATCCCCAGTTTGAAACAAGGGACGCGCGGTTGGGTGACTTGAACCACAATCTTGCCGATTCGAAAGACATCGCCGATGTGAACGGATTCATCGGGCATTCCGCTGACAGTGAAGTTTTCGCCGAACTGCCCGAAAGGCAGGGACGGCTTCTCCAATTCTCGTTCCCAAAAGCGGTAGTTTTCTACGGTGTAAACATATATCGCTTTGTCCTTGCCGCCATGGTTCTTGAGATCGACTTGTGCATCGCCCTCTAGCCCGAAGGCGCCGGCTTTGACCGGACCCTTCGTGGGCTCTTTGTAAATGCCAGTGAAAATCCGGCGGCCGTCATGTTCGACCTGTTTCGGCTCGGCTAGGCTGATTGCCAAGAGTTCCATCGGCACCTCGTTGAAAGTTGGACTGATGCTAATCCGATCCCGGGACGCTCGCTCGCCTTACCGGTCCGAAAGATCGCCTGTGGCTCGGAGTCGGTCCCAATTCGCGTAAGCGAGAGATATGGACCGCCGTGGGATAGCCTTTGTGGACGGCGAAGTCGTAGCCGGGATGCAGGCTGTCGAGAATTTGCATTTCCCGGTCCCGAAACACTTTGGCCAGTATCGATGCGGCAGAAATCGCCGGCACGGTGGCGTCTCCACCGATAATGGCTTCGCCCGGACAAGGGAATGCCGGATATTGGTTGCCGTCCACCATAGCCCAATCCGGTTTTATCGGTAGAGCGTCAAAGGCCCGGCGCATCGCCAAGAGCGACGCCTGGAGGATGTTGATTCGATCGATTTCGCTTGCTTCGGCTCGGCCTACTGCCCAAGCGAAAGCTTTGGTCCTGATGGCTGCGGCCAGATCTTGGCGGCGCTGCGGCGTCAGCTTTTTGGAATCGGCCAGCCCCGAGATGTGAAAACGATCTTCGATGATCACCACCGCCGCCACTACCGGTCCGGCGATACATCCGCGGCCCACTTCGTCGCAACCGGCAATCAGTGCCATGGCATTCGATTCGGAACGAGCCTATCCGCCGTCTATCAGCGGATGATGCTCCGGCCGGTTTGCTTGAGGAAGTCCACCATTTTTTGAATCTCGGGCGTTTCGGAAGTCATCTCGTCGAGTTGCTGGATTGCCTCGTCGAGTTTTAGCCGGGACTTGTACACAGTCTTGTAGGCTTTGCGAATCTGCCGAATCGATTCGGGATTAAAACCTTGTCTCTCCAGTCCCACCGTATTGATCCCGTGGGGTTTCGTGGGGCAGCCACCAACCATGACATAAGGCAGAATGTCGCGCGTAATGACGCTGCCCATGGCGGAAAAGCTGTGTTGCCCGATCTTGCAAAATTGGTGTACCAGCGAAAAGCCACCCAATATGGCGTAGTCGTCCACGCGGACATGGCCCGCGAGCGAAGCGGCATTGGCCATGATGACATGGCTGCCTATGACGCAGTCATGAGCGACATGGGTGTATGCCATCAGCAAATTGTCATCACCGATACGGGTAGTTCCTTGATCTTGAACAGTGCCGCGATGAATCGTGACGTACTCGCGAATGACGTTGCGATCGCCGATATCGAGATAGGTGACTTCACCATGATACTTTTTGTCTTGTGGGTCTTCCCCCACGGAAGCGAACTGAAAGATCCGGTTATGTTTTCCGATACGGGTCGGCCCTTTGATAACCGCATGAGGACCAATTTCGGTGCCGGAGTCGATTCGGACATCGGGTCCGATGATCGCGTAGGCTCCTACACGGACGTCGTTCGCTAGCTCACAGGAAGGATCGATAATAGCTGTGGGATGAATCAAGACTCCTGCTCCGCCGCCGCACACATGATTTCCGCACTGGCTACGAATTCCCCGTCGACCTCGGCACGGCAGGAAAACGCCCAGATATTCCGCTTGTGACGCAGATAAGTCGCTTCCAGCATCAGACGGTCGCCTGGAACGACCGGGCGCTTAAAACGAACCTTGTCCAGGCCGACAAGGTAGTAAACCATCCCTTTTCCCAAGACATCCGGTGCGGTTTCCGATGCAAGCAGGCCGGTCGTCTGAGCTAGCGCCTCGATAATCAAAACCCCGGGCATGATGGGCAGTTCCGGGAAATGTCCAGTAAAAAAAGGTTCGTTATAGGTCACATTCTTGAAAGCCAAGAGCCGCTTGCCGGGATCTACCTCAAGAACCCTGTCCACAAGAAGAAAAGGATATCGATGAGGTAGATACTCTTTTATTTTTTGAATATCCAAAGGCGCTTTTCCTTTTTCGGGTATGGATGAGATTACAGCTCAGCCGAATTAATTTTTATAGCTATCTCTGAGTTTTTTCTCGACCTTGCTGGTCACGTCAACCGTTTCGCTGGCAAATACCACCCCATCCGTCAAAAGGAGGTCAAAGCTCTCGTCCTTGGCCAGGGATTGAATGGCTTCGAAGATCTCTTTCTGCAATTGGGTCAATTCTTCGTTACGGCGGAGATTAAAATCTTCTCGAAACTCGTCTTGCAAGCGCTTGGCTTCGCGCTTACGGCTGATGATTTCTTTATCCATTTTTTGCCGTTCGGAATCGCTCATTATCGCGGCATCCTTGGCGAGTTTTTCTTCCATCGATTTGATCGCTTTCTGCTCGGTAACCAGTTTCTTGTCGCGCGGTGCAAATTCCCGTTCCAGCTCTTTCTTGGCTTTTTCCGCCTGCGGTGCCTTTTCCAATAACCGAGCGACATTGACAAATCCAATTTTGAGTTCGGCGGCCTCAAGGCTCATGCTCGCCAATAAGCCAAGCAGTGCAAAACCAATGCTTTTCTTTAACATGTTCTAAGTCTCACTTCGAAAATTCGGTTAATGGAAAGGTTATTGATGGAAGAAATATTGAAGCTTAATAGTCTTGGAATTGAAATTCGCCGAGTTGTCTCTCACGGATTATACAAGAACTGTTCAGCGCCCAGCGACTCTCGACATCGTCTTGTGCCGTGGCGGGATCGTCAGAATCCGGAGCCGAACGAGAACTGAAAGTTTTGAACATCGTCTCTGCCACTAGCGTTTATAGGTTGCGCGATACTGAAACCCAAAGCGCCGAAAGGTGACAGCCACTTGGCCGAAAGTCCCGCGGAGTAGCGGATTTCACCTAAATCATAGGTACCGTCAAAAACATTGCCGGCATCGATGAATGTCCCCAGACGGAGGTTCTTGCTGTCTTGCATGAAGGGCACCGGGAAGAAGAGTTCGGCGGTGCCGACCAATTTGCTCGATCCCCCGAAAGGGAGGTTGCCGCCGAGCCCCTGGTTGTTGGGCTTGGTGAGCGGACCCAGTGTATTGGGTCGAAAGCCCCGGACAGACTGAGGACCTCCCGCGAAATAATGTTCGAAAAACGGCAGGCTTCCGGTATCGCCGTAACCATCGCCATAAGCGATTTCACCCTCCAGCATGAAGGTCAGATCCTTCGCGATCGGGAAATAGTGCTGAAGCTTATAGCTGGCTTTATAGTAATTCAGGTCGCTGATAGGCACCGATGCCAGTATTGAAAGGCGCTGGGATCCACCCTTCGTCGGAAAGATGGCTCGGTTCAGGGTGTCGTGAACCCAGCCGGCCGCCATCGTCAAGGTGTTGTACTTGTCGCCGTTTTCTTCGATAAAGTCGAGAATCTCCTGCGACGATCTGGATGCGGCATCGAGCTTCGTGTGTTCAAGATCCAGGTTGAAGCGCAGACTGTCGAATTCGTTCAGCGGAATACCGAGGTTGGCCCCCGCGGAGGCGACGTCGGTGTTGTAACGAGCAAGGTACATTCGCGACGCATCGGTGTTTCTGTAGCTGAGATCGAAACCGCTGCTGATGCCGTCCAGGGTCATGTACGGATTGAAATAACCGAGTCGATAAATCGTATTGACGCTGCTGTTGTTGAATGTGAAATTGATCCTTTTGCCGGTGCCGAAGACATTGTCCTGAGTAATGTTGGCATTAAAAATGATGCCTTGCGCCTGGGAAAAGCCGACGCCCGCCATCAGGTTACCGGACGGTTTTTCCACGACATTGTAATTGACGTCTATCTGGTCGGTGGTTCCGGCGACGGCCGGCGTTTCGACGTTGACCTCCTGGAAATAGCCCAGCCGCTCCAGTCGGGTTTTGGATCGCTCGATCTTGCTGGTGGAAGCCCAAGCCGCCTCCATTTGGCGCATTTCGCGCCGCAGTACTTCGTCCCGTGTCTTGGTGTTGCCGTGAAAATTGACGCGGCGAACATAAACCTGTTTGCCGGGATCGACGAAGAAGGTAATCGAAACGGTTTTTTGCGCCTCATTGATGTCGGGCACCATGTTGACGTTCGCAAATATATACCCTTCATCGCCCAAGCGATCGGATATTGCCTTGGAGGTTTCCGTAGCCAGCTTGCGCGAGAAGGTATCGCTCGGGCCGATCTTGACCAGTGGTGTCAACTCTTCGGGCGGAACGATCAGTTTGCCTGTCAGTTTGACTTCGTTGACCGAGTAGACCTCGCCCTCTTTGACATTGATCGTAATATAGATTTCTTTCTTGTCGGGCGTAATGGAAACTTGGGTGGACTCGATTTCGAAGTTGATGTAGCCCCTGTCCAAATAATACGATCGCAAACGCTCCAGGTCGGCGGAGAGTTTTTGCTTCGAGTATTGGTCGTTCTTGGTGTAGAACGAAAGCAGGTTCGGCGTGCTGAGCTCGAATTGTTCCAGGAGCTCTTCATCGTCAAAGGTATTGTTGCCGACGATATTGATCTGTTTGATCTTGGCGACCTTACCTTCGGAAATCTTGATGTTGACCGAGACTCGGTTGCGCGGAAGGTCGGTCACAACCGAATCGATTTTCAGCCCGTATTTTCCGCGGCTGTAATACTGTCGGCGGAGTTCCTGTTCGACTTTATCGAGGATTTGGCGATCGAATACTTTTCCTTCGGAAAGTCCTACGCCTTTTAAGGCTTTTGTGAGGTCTTCCGTGCTGATGTCCTTGTTGCCTTCGATCTTCACATTCGCGATGGAAGGACGCTCGTCGACGACGACGACCAAGACGTTTCCGTCCTGTTCCAGTCGAACATCCCTGAAGAAGCCCGTCTTGAACAAGGCTTTGATGGATTCCGCCGACTGCCGCTGGTCGAAAAGGTCGCCGACTTTGACCGGGAGGTAATTGAACACAGTACCGGCTGAAACTCTCTGCAACCCCTCGACACGTATGTCTTCGATCACGAACGGTTCGAGCCCCCAGGCAGAGAAGGAACAGAAAATCCCTAACAACAGCAATTTCGCTAGTTTGTAGCGGTTCATGGATTAGGGGAGTTGGGATCGCAGGGGATGGTTGGTATAAGTAGCTCGGAAAATCTAATGGATATGGCCCATTACACGCTTGCGATCAAATCCATGACGATCCTGGCGAGTTCAATCTTCGCTGATGGAAGGGAATCCAAAATCCTTGAAGTCCAAGGCGATGACATCAGGCTTCCCGCAAGTCTTTCTCCACCTGCTCGATACTGATGTGCCGGATATTCTTGCCTTTGGCATAGTAAATAACGTATTCGCAAATGTTACAGGAGCGGTCACCAATGCGCTCCAGCGACCGGGCCGACCACATGATATCGAGCGACACCGGAATGGCTCGGGGATCTTCCATCATATACGTGATCTGCTGGCGCATGATGCTTTCGTATTCCCGATCCACCATCCTGTCTTCCTGAACGACGCGCAAGGCCTCATCGACGTCCATGCGCGCGAAAGAGTCCAACGCCTCTCGAAGCAATCCGCGCACATGTTTCGCCAGTTGCTCGACCTCGGTCAACTGGTTCTTCTTCGGATAATGGCTGGCAAGATCGATAGACAGCCGGGCGATGCGCTTGGCTTCGTCCCCGATCCGCTCGAGGTCGGTAATGGTTTTGATGACCGCTACCACTAACCGCAAGTCGCGGGCGGTGGGTTGGCGTAGGGCGATGATTTGAGTGCATTCCTCATCAATCGAAACTTCCAGGGAATTAACCTTGTAGTCGTCGGTGATGACACGTTCGGCCAGCTCTACATCGTTATTCACGAGTGCGGTTACGGCCGACTCGACTTGTTCCTCGACCAGCCCGCCCAGGGTGAGCACCCGATTGCGGATGTCCAGCAGCTCGTGGTCATACTGCTTGGAAATATGCTGATGCAAGTTGTCGGTATCGAAGAAATTGGTCATCGTGCTGGGTGATCGGGGTTATCGACGGCGGAGATGTCTCCGTCCCGCATTCTATCAACTCATTCCGGCGCATGAAAGCTCGTGCGCCACGGTCTGCCATCCCTAAGCGCCAAATGGGAAAATCCAGTTTTCATCGGATATGCCGCGAAATGTAGCCAGTAATTTCGGCCCGATCATGGTAGAGCTGCTTGAACGCGAGAGAATAATCGTTAAGTGTTCTTCCTAATCGTGCTTCGATGATTTCGCGACAGCGCTTGACCTCTTCGTAACGCTTATTCATCGGCAGCTTCAGGTTGAATATGGCTCTTCGGCATAAGCCCAGAGCAGTCCACTCGCCGATCAGGGCAGCGATTCTGGCAGGCTGTTCCACCACGTCGCAAACCAGCCAGTCTACCGGCTTGGGAGGACGATAACGAAATGCGTCCATCCGCAGGTGTTCCACCAGACCGGTGTCCAGCAAGGCGGGTTCGAGTTTTCCGTTATCGACCGCGGTGACTTTGATATGGTGCTTGACCAACTGAAAAGTCCAGCCGCCCGGTGCTGCACCGAGATCGACCGCCGTCATGCCGGGGCTAAGGCTCTCTTTCGGATCGTCGAGAAAAGTCAGAAAGGCTTCTTCCAGCTTGAGCGTGGATCGGCTTGGTGCACCGCGGGGAAATTTCAGGCGGGGAATGCCCATTAACCAGGGACAAGAGTTGCCGGGTATCGAAATACCGACATAGGCGGCGATAGAGCTAAGAAAAAAGAGGTGCAGGCGGGGATCTGATGGGCTGCCGAGCAATCCGCTGTCTTTAAATGCGCGATCGAAGGGTGCTGCGAATTTGCGCAAGAAGACCGCGAGCGATTTTGCTTCGTTGGTGTCCGCGGTTTCGAGGAATGCCTCTGAAAACCGGTCTCCCAAGTGCCGGGCCGCTTGCAGCAAGGGCTGCGTGCGGTCGGCGACGGGAAGCTCGGTAAAGGGACCCAACGCAAAAACCAGTTGCCGTGCAAAGATTAGATCTTTGAGCCGAAGACCTCTGTCGTGTAGCGAAACGGCTTCGGTGGCATGCGGTATGAATGCCACGAAGCCGCTGTCGGGCTTCGCCTTTACATAGCCGGATACCCCGAGTTCGCCGGTTCGCTCCAAAATTTCGGCGGCGCATTCCTTTTCAAATCCGCCGCGGCAATAGAGTAGAACGGAGCGGGGAATATCGGTGTTTAGGGTATTCAAGCCCAAGTTGCTTCTAATTGCCCCAAGGATGTTCGATAAGTTTCTTTTCCCAGTCCAGGGACGTCTTTACGATGAACGGCAGGTCGTCGTAGCGCGGTGTCCAGTCGAGCAATTCCCGGATCTTTCCGACCGCCGCCACCAACTGAGGCGGATCCCCGGGACGCCTTGGCATTTCCTCCACCGTGATCGGCTTTCCGTTTACTCGATTCACCGCGTTGATGACCTCTCGGACACTATAGCCGTGTCCGTAGCCGCAATTCAGCGTGGCCGAGTCGCCACCGTTGCGCAAATAGGTCAAGGCTTGAATATGAGCGTCGGCGAGATCGCTGACGTGAATGTAATCCCGCACACCGGTGCCGTCCTCGGTCGGGTAGTCGGTACCGAAAACGCATAATTTTTCCCGCTTGCCGACGGCTACTTCCGCCGCGACCTTGATCAGCAAGGTCGCTTTGCGGGTCGATTGGCCGATCCTGCCTTCCGGATCGGAACCGGCCACGTTGAAATACCGCAGGATGACATGTTTCAGGTCCGTTGCCGCCGAGAGGTCCCGAAGCATCCACTCGCTCATCAGCTTCGATGCGCCGTAGGGATTGATCGGTGCGGTCGGCGACGACTCGGATGCGTAGGGTTCGTTAGGAATGCCGTATACGGCGGCGGTCGAAGAGAAAATGAAATGTTTAACGCCGGCATCGCGGGCACATTCCAGTAGATTGCGCGTCTTGCAGGTATTGTTGCCGTAATATTTCAGCGGATCGGATACGGACTCCGGAACGATGGTGTGGGCGGCGAAGTGAAGTACCGAATCGACCTCGTAGTCGCGCAAAATTCGCGATACCAAGTTCGTGTCGCCCGTATCGCCCTCGACGAAATCTCCATACAGCACGGCTTCCTTGAAGCCGGTGGAGAGATTGTCGAGCACCACCAGGCGTTCCCCCATTTCCCCCATTTCACCCAATTGCTTGACCAAATGGCTGCCGATATAACCGGCACCGCCCGTGACTAAAACGCCTTTTCTTTCCATATCGTGCTCCTCGTTGGTGGATTGGTGGGGTTTGTGATCATGGTGAACGGCGCGCTTCTCAGGATCCGATCGCTTGATGGAAGCCGTGAAAAGGTTCTACGTCCACGGTTTGGCCGGCTTCGATTCCCGCGTTTTCGACGGGAAGAACGATGAAGCAGTTGGCCGAACTCATGGAGGTCATCTGTGAAGCGCTTTGACCGCCCAGGCCGGTCACGGTGAAGATGCCGTTCGGGTCGCGGCGATAAATGCCGCGCTGGAATTCCAGTCGCCCGGGCTGTTTATGAAGACGATTGGTGCAAACGGCCCGGAGCCGCAAGGGTTCGACGATCGATGCGCCCATCAGGCGCAGCAGTGCGGGGCGAGCCAGTTGTTGAAACGTCACCATCATAGATACCGGATTTCCCGGCAAACCGAAAAAAAAGCTCGAATTGATCCGGCCGAAAACGAAGGGCTTTCCGGGTTTGATGGCGACTTTCCAGAAATCGATGTGGCCGATTTCTTTTACGACTTCAGTGATGAAATCGGCATCGCCCACCGAGGCGCCACCGGAGGTGATGACGGCATCGGCTTGGTTCGATGCTTCCAGCAGAACGCGTTGGATTTCTTCCTTGTTATCTCCCGTCACGCCCATATCGATCGTTTCGACCCCCAACCCGGCTAACAATGCATCCAGCACATAACGGTTGCTGTCATGAATTTCGCCGAATGCCAGCGGTTCGGTGATAGGGCGGAGCTCGTCGCCGGTGGAAAAAAAAGCGACGCGCGGTTTGCGGCGGACGGAAACCGAGGGACTGCCGATCGACGCCAATAGTCCCAATTCGGCGGGGCCGAGACGTTGTCCCTCGTCAAGAAGCCGGTCGCCGGATTTTATTTCTTCCCCGCGAGACCGAATGCATTCGCCCGGCTTGGTTTTTTCGGTGACTCGAATTCGATCCCCGTCGCGGTGCGCGTGCTCCTGCATGATCACGGCATCGGCGCCTTCCGGGAGCGCGGCGCCGGTGAAAATCCGCACGCACTCCCCGGCCGAGATCGGAGCCGAATGAGGCTGGCCTGCCCAAGCGGTACCGACGACGCGAAGCACGGGTGTTTCCTGGATTTCATCGGCTCTTAACGCGTAGCCATCCATAGCCGAGCTGGAAAAAGGAGGAAGGTCGGTCGATGCGTAGACCGTTTCCGCCAAGATACGGCCGAGCGCCTGTTTCAAAGGGATCTGTTCGATTCCCGCCGCGGGCGATATGGCATTGAGCATCCGATTCAGCACTTCGTCCAATGCCAAGGGTTGCGACTGTTTCTCGGAGCAGCAATCACACTCGCGCATGGGCAAGAAATTCCTGGTAAATGAAACGGGTAATTTGTTCCGGATCGTTGATATCGAGTCTCGGTATGTTGGGCTCAACCGCCGGTTCGGCGTCCGTTGCGATCGCGATGATGGTGTCGTCGGCGGGAAACAAAAGAGGTTTGCCGAGAGCAGGACGGTGCAACTCGATTTTCGGGAAGCGTTCTCGCTTGAATCCTTCCACCAAGATCAGGTCCAGGCCGGTCTGGTCGAAATAGGCCAGTTCCTCGGCTAGCGTCGGTTCTCGGATTACCCGGTGTTCCGTGATGATGGCGCGGCGGTGCGACGAACTCAGCATGACCGGGTTTGCTCCGGCCCTCCGCAACTCGTAGCTGTCTTTGCCGGGATAATCTATTTCGAAGCTGTGATGACTGTGCTTGATAAGTCCGACGCTAAGCTCGTTCAATCGGAGCAGCGGGATGATCTTCTTTAAAAGCGTGGTCTTGCCGGTGCCGCTGAAAGCTGCAAAGCCTAGTATCGGCACCTGCGCATTGCGGAAATTCAGCATTCAGATGGAGCGATAGACGGATCGCAAATGAGATGAGAGGCAAGTCGACGATTTTGCCGGGCGCCAGTGCACAGACTCTCACATTCCAATGGGTGTCCGCTTCGGAAGTGCGATTCAGGGTCTGTTTTCCTCATCGCCCGGCTAGGACACACGATAGTAATCTTTGTACCACCCGACAAAATTGGAAATCCCGGTTTCTATGGGCGTTGCCGGCCGATAGTCTACATCACGGATAAGATCGTCCACATCCGCGTAGGTGTCGGGTACATCGCCGCTTTGCATGGGAAGAAGGTTTTTTTCGGCTTTCTTGCCGAGGCAATCCTCCAGAACTTCGATAAAACGCATGAGTTCGACCGGCTGGTGATTGCCGATATTATAAAGGCGGTACGGCGCCTTGCTGGTGCCGGGATCGGGGTGGTCGCCGTTCCAATTCGGGTTGGGCGCCGCGATGTTGTCAAGAACTCTGACTACGCCTTCCACAATATCGTCGATATAGGTGAAGTCGCGGCGGTGATGTCCGAAATTGAAGACGTCTATCGGCTTACCGGCCAGGATGTTCCGGGTGAACATGAACAAAGCCATGTCCGGGCGGCCCCAAGGGCCGTACACGGTGAAAAAGCGCAGGCCGGTGGTAGGCAAGCCATAGAGGTGGCTGTAAGTGTGCGCCATCAGTTCGTTGGCTTTCTTCGTGGCCGCGTACAGGCTCACCGGGTGGTCGACGTTGTGGTGGACCGAAAACGGCATGGCGGTATTGGCACCGTAAACGGAGCTGGACGAGGCATAGACTAGGTGCTCGATCTCGTGATGCCGGCACGCCTCCAACATATTGCAGAAACCCACCAGATTCGCATCGATGTATGCATGAGGATGCGTCAGCGAATATCTCACCCCGGCTTGAGCGGCAAGATTCACCACGCGCTGCGGCCGGTGATCCGCAAACGCCTGATTCAGACGCTCGCGGTCTTCCAGGGCGATGCGGATTTCCGTGAAGCCGGGGTGACTTTTGAGCCGGGCGAGCCGCGCTTCCTTGAGACCGACATCGTAGTAATCGTTGACGTTATCAATGCCGATAACCTCGTCCCCGCGTGCCAATAGCACCTGCGCCAGCGCTGCGCCGATAAATCCCGCCGTTCCTGTGACCAATACTTTCATTGGCGATGTCCCTGTGAATTATAAGTAATCATCTACGATGTCGTGGGGCAGTGCGTACTTGACATCGAACAAGACGCCGTCGGGTTTTGCCAACGCCCGAATGGCTTGGACGCCCATGGCTTTGAATTCCCGGTGGGCGACGGCAATCACGACGGCATCGTACTTTCCGGCCGGAAGCTCCCTGACGAGATCGATGCCGTATTCTTCCTTGACTTCCTCGGGATTCGCCCACGTATCGTAAACATCGACCCGAGCATTGTAGCTCTCAAGTTCTTTGATGATGTCCGTTACCCGTGTGTTCCGAATGTCGGGGCAATTTTCCTTGAAGGTCAATCCCATGATGAGAATGTTTGATTGACAGACTTGAAGGCGCCTCCGAGTCATTAGTTTGACCAATCGACTGGCGACATACTCGCCCATGCCGTCGTTGATGCGGCGACCGGCCAGGATGATTTCGGGGTGATGCCCGATTTCTTGGGCTTTATGGGTCAGGTAATACGGGTCGACACCGATACAGTGCCCGCCGACCAGACCTGGACGGAAGGGAAGAAAGTTCCACTTGCTTCCGGCGGCCTCGAGAACCTCTAACGTGTTCAAGCCCAACTTGTTGAACAAGATCGCCAACTCGTTGATGAGCGCGATGTTCACGTCTCTCTGCGTGTTCTCGATGACTTTCGCCGCCTCGGCGACTTTGATGCTGCTGGCTTTGTGAGTGCCGGCCGTGATGATTTTTCGGTAAAGCTCGTCGACGAAGTCGGCGACTTCCGAGGTCGAGCCCGACGTGACTTTCTTGATGGTGGTCACGCGGTGTTCCTTATCGCCGGGATTGATGCGTTCGGGGCTGTAACCGCAGTAGAAATCCCGGTTGAAGCTCAATCCCGATCGAGCCTCCAGGATCGGTACGCAGACTTCTTCGGTTGCTCCCGGATAAACCGTGGATTCGTAAATGACAATATCGCCTTTCGAGAGAAGCTTGCCGACCGTGTCGCTGGCTTTTTCCAGGGGAGTCAGATCCGGACGTTTGTGTTCGTCAATGGGGGTCGGGACGGTAACGATATAGACGTTGCAGCTCAAGAGATCGGCGGGATTGGCCGTATAGCTCAGTCGTTTTACGCTGGCGAGTTCTTCGGCGTCGACTTCGAGCGATCGGTCGAGTCCGTCTTTCAATTCCGCAATGCGCTGGGCGTTGATATCCAGGCCTACGGTATCGAAGTGCTTGCCGAATTCCACAGCGAGCGGAAGTCCTACATAGCCCAGTCCGATTATGCCGATCTTCGTTTCAGCGAGCGAGCGCATCATGCCTCCAAATGAGTGAGAAATCATGGAAATTCAGCGAAAGCTTAGATTATATTTTGGGAGTCTTGTGACGACTAAGCCTTGACAACGCGCATTCAGTCCCATGGTCGGCCGGTATCGGATTTAAAGCGAGACGATTTCATGAAAGACGGAACTGTTTGCGACGCCGATAACGCAATGTCGCCTTCAATTCTAAAGGACGGTCATCGAAGCGGGAAGTTTTTCGAGTCGTTCGATAAGCGCCCTGCATTGTGGGGATGCAGATGAAATTGGGAAATGACTGGCGACGTTGACGTATTGTTCTTGTTCGGCCGTTTGCGGTAAGCATCGTTTCCGAGCGGTAGCCTTAAAAGGCTGGCATGCATCGTAAGCTCGAATTCCTGAATGAAAAATCCAAAATCAGGTGCGCTTTTAGTACGAAGCGAATGTGTTAAAGTTGTGGCCCGATTACGACCGCAAGCCGAATATCTATCGGCTTGTCGACTTGGGGTTTGGAAGATCGCGGAGACAAATGCACTTTAAGGTCTCCGCCGAGCGTAGCCCGGACTAGTCTCGAGTGCATTCGTCTTTGGGGTGAGTGTTGAGGCATAAGAGAAATCCGTGCGCTAGGGGGCGAGCATAAATAAGAACAGTTCACTCGATATTCATCGAGTAAGCCAGCACTGATTTGCCGCGCAATCGCAGTCTTGAACATTGCTTGAGTATGACCTCGATACAATTTTTCTTCGAAATTGATCGGCCGATTCTCATCCCGTAGCTCTGTCGGAATAAGGCAGCTTCGTACGCTCTGGCAGCAACTATCTGATTAGGAATCGGCAAGATTTATGATCCGCGTTTTTCGCCATTATATTTCAAGCATTTATGTCGTTATTTTCCTGCTGGACTGCGGTATTTTCTTTTCGGCCTTTTATATGGGGTCGGTTCTACGATTTTTTCCGGATTTCCAAAGCAGCCTTTCGGCGATCGAACTGACCAATCCGTCCGCGCTGTTCTGCACGTTCATGCTGGCAAGCACTACCGGCATGGGGCTTTATCAACGAGCACAGCACGGAGGCGATGCGGGTTTGCTGCTTCGCGTATTGGCCAGTTTTGTGCTCGGTACGGTTCTGATGGGTTTGGTCTTTTATGCCATTCCGACGATTTTCGTGGGGCGAGGCGTATTCGGCTATGCATTGCTATCGGCCCTGGTTTTAACGCTGTTCTCGCGTTTCCTGTTTCTAAAGTTCGTGGACCGGCAGGAGCTTAGGCGCCGGGTGTTGGTTTTAGGGGCCGGTTACAACGCGAACATGATTCAAGAGTTCGAAAACAAAGCGTCCAATCCGAGCTTTCGTGTTATCGGCTTTGTGCAAATGGGTGGAGATGTCAGTCGGATAGAACCTCACCGCCTATGTGCGTTGGAAATGCCTCTCAACGAATTCGCCATCGCGCACGATATCGATGAGATCGTTGTCGCGCCGGATGATCGCCGGGGAGGGCTTGCCGTAGACGAGATTTTGGACTGCAAGATGAATGGTCTGGAAGTGGTGGATCTTTTGCACTTCTTCGAGCGTGAGGCGGGGCTGATTCGAGTCGACTGTCTGCATCCCAGTTGGCTGGTTTTTTCCGACGGGTTCCGGTACAGCGGCTTTCAGCAGCTTTCCAAGCGCGCATTCGATGTATTGGCAAGCCTTGCTTTACTCGCGGTAAGCTGGCCCATCATGTTGCTGACCGCTTTGGCGATTGTGCTCGAGAGCGGTTGGCGTGCGCCGGTGTTTTACCACCAGGTGCGCGTTGGGAAAAATTGGCGGTTGTTCAAGGTGATAAAGTTCAGGAGCATGCGCACCGATGCCGAAAAAGACGGCAAAGCGCGCTGGGCAACACGGAACGACGATCGTGTCACCCGGGTGGGGCGATTTATCCGAAAGACTCGCATTGATGAATTGCCGCAGCTGTTCAACGTCCTGAAAGGTGAAATGAGTTTCGTCGGACCTCGTCCGGAGCGGCCTGAATTCGTAGAAAAGTTCGCAGAAACCATTCCTTATTATTCGGAACGCCATCGGGTGAAGCCGGGCATTACCGGCTGGGCGCAACTGTGTTATCCGTATGGGTCGAATTATCAGGATGCCATCGAGAAGCTGCAGTACGACTTGTATTACGTCAAGAATTACAGTCTCTTTCTCGACTTTCTTATTATGTTGCAGACGATCGAAGTGGTTGTTTGGGGGAAGGGCGCTCGCTGAATGCCCGCTTAGAAAAGTTGGTTCCGGATATTCTGACTACGCTTATTCGCGGAACATTCTTATTTAACGCAGAGGACGCATGACTGTCGGCGCCGCCAGCTATCTGGCAGGTTTCTTCGCTTATCTTTTTTTAAGCGCGTTATTGCTCGTCAGCTGGCGCGGCAATGTTACCGGACGTTGGCTGGTCCTGGCATCATTCGTGACCACGGCCTGGTCCGGCGTTCTGGCGATACAGGAAATCTTTCACTTTTTCCCCGCGGCAGTCGTTTGGTCGGTCGAAATCGTCCGCACCTATGTCTGGCTGCTCTTCCTCAGCAAGCTGTTCAACCCGCTTAAAGATGCCGGCGCCGATTCGAATTCGACAACGTCGAGAATCATCAATCGGGGCGTTCATCTGGCGGTAGGGTTCCAGGTGGTTTATGTCTGGATTTCTCCGGGGTTGGAACGATACTATCCGGACGTTTTTCAGCCTGCGTTTCAGCTCTGCGGCCACGTCGGCTTGGCCTTGATCGGTCTGGTATTGGTCGAACAATATTTTCGCAATATCCGGACCGATCTTCGGTGGCGGATCAAATTCCTGTGTTTCGCGTTGGGAGGAATGTTCGCCTACGACTTTTATCTTTACTCGGACGCCTTGTTGTTCCAGCGCATCAATCCAGATCTATGGCTGGCGCGCGGCGCTGTCTCAGCCCTGTTGCCTCCCCTCTTCATCGTTTCTGCCGCCCGTAACCCGCAGTGGTCGGTGGATGTGTTCGTTTCCCGTCAGGTCGTCTTTCATTCCGCGACTCTGCTCGGGGCCGGCATTTATTTGTTGCTCATGGCGACTGCCGGATATTACATCAAGATTTACGGCGGGGAATGGGGAACCGTCGCGCAAATCGTTTTTCTGGTCGGGGCGTTCTTGTTACTCGCATTGCTGCTTTTTTCGGGGCAGATGCGGGCCCGCACGAGAGTTTTTCTAAGCAAGAATTTCTTTAACTATGCCTACGATTACCGGGAGGAGTGGCTTCGAATCATTACGATGCTCTCGGATACCGGCTCCGGGTTAGCGCTCGAAGAACGCATAATCGTGGCTTTGGGGCAAGCCGTGGAGAGTCCTAGCGGTGTGCTTTGGGTCCGGGAATCGAACGGGCATTTAGTCTGGCGGGCGAGCTTCGGAGAACCGGAGCTCGATGTCCCTCTGGTCGATGGGGGCGATGCGGTAATTCGCTACATGGAAGATAAGGAGTGGATCGTCAATTTGCCCGAGATGGTGACGATGCCGGAGGCTTATGACGGACTCAACCGGCCTATGTGGCTCGAACCCGCTTCCGACGCATGGTTGCTGGTGCCGTTATTTCAGCAGAAACGGTGTATGTCGGGACTGTTGCTGCTGACTCGTCCTCGTACTCCGATACACTGGAATTGGGAAGTCATAGACCTATTGAAGACCTCCAGTCGGTTGGCTGCAAGCTATCTGGCGCTCGAGGATGCCGGCCGGGCTCTGGCCGAAGCTCGACAGTTCGAAGGTTTCAACCGGCTTTCCGCTTTTATCATCCATGATTTGAAAAACCTTATTGCGCAACTAAGCTTGGTGGTGCGCAATGCGGAGCGACATCACAACAATCCCGAATTTATGCGAGATGCCATCAAAACGGTGGATCATGCGGTCGGGAAAATGAGCCGGCTGATGTCCCAATTGAAAAACTCCGGCTCAGCGCAGTCGGAAAAGGTGATTGACCTCGGGGCGCTTGTTCGTGAGGTGCTGGAGTCGCGGAAGGCTCAGGCGCCAATTCCCACGTGTGATATGTTTAGGCAGTCGATCCTGGTTAGAGCCAATCGCGACCGCCTGGCGTCTTCTTTCGAGCATATTATCCAGAACGCTCAGGATGCCGCCGGCAAGAACGGTCGGGTGCATATTCGAATGAAGATGAGTAAGACCGGCCATGCTGCCGTTGAAATCGAGGACAATGGACGAGGCATGGACGAAGAGTTTATCCGTACTCGCCTGTTCAAGCCTTTCGAAACCACGAAGGGAGTGACCGGAATGGGCATCGGTGCGTACGAGAGCCGCGAATATATACGTTCTTTGGGTGGGGAACTCAGCGTGACAAGCGAACCGGGCAAGCGCACGCTGTTCAGCTTCTCGATTCCCGTCGTTTCCAATTCCGACGAGCTTGCCTTAAACGAGGTGAATTCCGCTTGAGCGAGCAAACGCTGTTGATCGTCGAAGACGATCCTGGGCTACAAAGTCAACTTCGCTGGAACTTCGAGCAATACAAAGTTCTGATGGCGGACGACCGAGAATCCGCAATCGCGGCGGTCAAGCGTAATCAACCGGCGGTTGTTACGCTGGATCTTGGATTACCCCCGGATCCGGGCGGCGTGAGCGAGGGTTTCGCGGTGCTCAGCGAGATTCTATCCATCGCGCCGACAACCAAGGTCATCGTCATTACCGGTAACGACGATCAAGTCAATCCGGTCAAGTCCATCGGGCTCGGCGCTTACGACTTCTATCAAAAGCCGATCGATCCGGAAACCTTGTCTTTCGTGGTGGAGCGGGCATTTCGCCTTTACAGCCTCGAGGAAGAAAACCGGCAGTTTCGGCGGATGCACATCACTAACCCGTTGGAAGGCGTCATCGCGGCCAGTCCCGAGATGCACGAAGTTTGTCGCATGATCGAGCGTCTGGCGCCGACCGATATTACTGTGCTGCTGTTGGGTGAGAGCGGTACCGGCAAGGAGGTACTCGCACGCGCGCTTCATGCGTTGAGCCCGCGTTCGAAAAAGCCTTTTGTTGCCGTCAATGCGGCTGCGATCCCGGATAGCTTATTGGAAAGCGAACTGTTCGGTTTCGAGAAGGGGGCGTATACCGGCGCGACTCAACAAACCAAGGGCAAGTTCGAATTGGCCGATGGCGGAACCTTTTTTCTCGATGAAATCGGCGATATCCCTCTATCGCTACAACCGAAGCTCTTGCGCGTGCTGCAGGAACGGGTCGTCGAGCGGGTCGGAGGACGGCAGCCGATCAAAGTCGATGTGCGCTTGATTTGCGCCACCCACCAAAATCTCTCGAAGCTGATCAGTGAAGGAAAGTTTCGAGAAGACCTTTATTTCCGCATCAACGAAATGATCATCAACATTCCGCCGCTCAGGGAAAGAACCGGAGATGTGGCGGTTTTGGCGCGCGCTTTCCTGGACAAGTTTGCGCAGCAAATGCGTCGTGCAAACATCCTCGGTTTCAGCGATGGAGCGCTGGCCGCCATGGAAACCTATCACTGGCCCGGAAATGTTCGGGAGTTGGAGCATAAGGTCAAGAGAGCGGTGGTGATGGCCTCGGGTCCTCTCATTGATGCCAAGGATATGGAGCTTGCACCGGGTGAATTCAAACGGCGCTTATGGAGTTTGCGGGAGGCTCGCGACATGGCCGAAAGGCAAGCGATTTGCGCTGCCCTGAGCGAAGCCGGCGAAAACGTCACCAAAGCGGCTGAAATCCTCGAGATTACACGCCCAACGCTTTATGCACTCTTGAGCAAATTCAATCTTAAGATTTAGGAGGTTGATATGGTCCGCACGCTTCAGGCGCTTATCCTGCTAACGTCGGTCATCGGTCACGACTGGGCGATAGCCGAAGTGGACCTGCTCAAGCAGGCTCAGGATTACATCCAAAAGGGTGAGATTAAGGCGGCGGTCATTCAGCTGAAAAACTTGCTGCAGAGCGACCCGGAAAATGCCGACGCGCGCATATTGATCGGGGAGTCGTATCTCAAGTTGGCTGATGGCCCGTCGGCGGTCAAAGAGTTGGAAAAAGCCCGAGACTTGGGGGCGTCAAAAGAAAAGTGGATCATTCCTCTGGCGCGGGCCTATCTGTTGCAGGACAAGCCGAAAGCCGTTCTGGACCAAATCAAGCCGGAAGACGATTTGACCGGTACGATTCGCGCTCAAGTGTACGGCATTCGTGGTTTGGCTCAAATCGCCCTGCGGGAGCCGGAGCAGGCAAAGGAAAGCTTCGATGCCGCCCTGAAGTTCGACTCGATGGCGAGCGACGCCTTGTTGGGACTTGCCATGCTTGAGGTGCAGCAAAAACAGTACAAGAAGGCGATCGAATACGCCAATCAGTCCATTGTCAAGGATCCCAAGAATGTAAGCGGATGGATTATTTTGGGAGAAACCAAGCGGCTGGATGGCGACCTGACCGGGGCGGCCGATGCCTTCACCAGGGCGCTCGAGGTCCAGCCTTTCGACATACGGGCACGGCTCGGGCGGGCTACGGTTTATCTCGCCTCGGGTAAGGCGGACGATGCGCAAAAAGATGTCGATGCGGTTCGAAAAGCGGCGGGAGATGTGCCGTTGGCGCTGTATCTTCATGCGGTCATAGCCTTTCAGAATAAGGAATTTCAAGAGGCCGAAGACGCCCTCGTCAAAGTAACCAACGCGCTTCCGAATCATCCGCCCAGCAGGCTGCTTTTGGGCACGATCGCTTACCAACAGGGGAAATACGAGTCCGCGGAGAACAATCTTTCTCAATTTCTCGGAGCCGTTCCAAAGCATCTGCCTGCGGCAAAGCTGCTGGCCGCGACACGGATGAAATTGGGACGCGCCCATGACGCCATCGAACTATTGAAGGGAGTCGAGGATCAGGCATCCAACGATCCACAGTTTCTCGCTCTTCTCGGCAGCGCTTACCTCCAGGGCAAACAATACGACTCAGCTACGGAGTATCTGGATCGAGCCTCCGAACTCGCTCCCGATGTAGCGGCGGTCAAAGCGCAGTTGGCCCTAGGGCGTATCGCGTCCGGGCAAATGGAACAGGCCGTGGTCGATCTCAAATCCGCCGTCGACCTGGATCAAAACCTGTTGCAAGCGGACGTCATGTTGGTCCTAGCCTTGATCCAGCAGAAGAAGCCGGATGAAGCGATCGAGGCGGCACGAAAACTGATGAGCAAGATGCCGGGCGACCCAATGCCGGATAATTTGCTTGGCACCGCCTATATGTCCAAGGGCGATACGGATAAGGCGCGCGAGCACTGGACGGCGGCATTGAAGCTCAATCCCGATTATGCTACCGCCGCGCTTAATTTGGCGAAGCTTGAACTCAGGGGCAACAACCATGATGCCGCGTCCCAACGTTATCAACAGATTCTCCAACGCGACCCGAAAAACTTGGCGGCGCTCATCGGTCTGGCTCAGATCGCCGAAATGCGTAAGGACTATCAAAATATGGAGAAACATCTCAAGGAGGCCCGCGAAAGAAATCCAAAGGTGTTGCAGCCGTCGGTGTTGCTGTCCCGATACTTCCTGGCACAGGGTAAGCCTTTGCAGGCGTTGGAGGTTGCTCGCGATGCCGAAGCCAATAATCCCGATCACCCATTGGCGCTTCAAAGTCTGGGCTTGGCTCAATCGGCCAACGACCAGGGAGCAAGTGCCATCGCCACGTTTAAGAAATTGGTGAGCAAGGTTCCGGGGAATCCGGAATATCGCCATCAATTGGCCCAAGTCCTGTATAAAAAGGGCGAAAAGCAAGCGGCTAGGGTCGAATGGGAAAGTGTTTTGAAGCAAGCTCCCGATTATATGCCGGCCCTCTTAGCTAAAGCGGAGTTCAACCTTCAGGACAAGAATTACCGAGAAGCATTAAAAATAGCGGAAGATATCAAGGCCAAGCACCCGAAGTTAGCTGTGGGCTTCCAAATGGATGGCGACATTCGGTTCGCTCAGAAGCTGTTCAAGGAAGCGCTCGCGTCTTATGAAAAGGCTTTCCAATTGGCTCCGAACTCGGCCTTGGCGCGGCGGTTGTTTCAGACGCGCCATGCTTTGGGGCAGGATACCGAGGCGTTTGACGGGCTGACTCATTGGCTGCAATCGTCCCAAGACGACGTCGAGTCCTGGATGATGCTAGCTATGGCTTATCAGGAGGCCGGGAGACGGAAAGAAGCCGTGGAGGCTTACGAAAAAGCTCAAAGCCTGAAGCCGGAAAACTCGCTCGTCCAAAATAACCTGGCCTGGTTGTATCAAGAATTGGGCAGCGACAAGGCTTTGCCTTTAGCCGAAAAATTGCTCCCGGCATCCGAGAATCGTCCGGAAGTCATGGATACGGTCGGGTGGATTTTCGTCCAGAACGGAAAACAGAAAGAAGGCCTGAATTTACTGCAGGACGCTGCCGTGCATGCACCCCATGTGGCGCAGATTCGTATTCATTTGGCTGAGGCTTTGGCTAAGTCTGGGCGGAAAGACGAGGCACGCAAGGAACTGGAGCGCCTGTTGAAGGAGAAGAAAAATTTTGCTGAACGGGAAAAAGCCGAGATCCTGCTCAAGGGAATGTAGTGTCGCAACCGAGCGGGTAAAAAAAAGCGCGACACTTTCTCGGTGCCGGAATGTGCGTTGCCCGGGCGAGAGCGATACGGGCCGGCCCGAATGTTGCCCGAGAGAATTCTTCTGCGCTGTGGCTTTTCATGCTAGGGTCGGTCGTGGCGAGAAATCAAATCTCACCCTTTAACTATTGCTAGAACGTTAAGTGGCTCTGCTGATGCAAAAAAATACGTTAACAACGATTCTCTTCGTACTTATTCTTTCTGCCCCTGTCACGATTTACGCCGCCGAGAAGGCCTATGTCACCGACAGATTGGAAGTTCAGTTGCGCCGGGGTCAGAGCTTACAACACAAGATTGTAAGAATGGTGCCTTCGGGCACGGCGGTTAACGTGCTCGAGAAAAATCCCCAGACGGGTTATTCCTTCGTGCGGTTGGACAGCGGTGAGGAGGGATGGATACTCAGTCGGTATCTTTCTGATCAGCCAATCGCTATCAACCAGCTGGACGAAATGACCAAAAAACTCGAGACAGCATTGGAAGAAAACAAACGGCTGAAAAGTGAACTGTCTACCGTAACATCAGGGAAACAAAGTACCGATAAGACAGCCCAACAACTTCAAGCAGAGACTACCCGCCTGAACACCGAACTGATGGCGATACGTCAGGCCTCTGCCAATGTTCTCCAAATCCAGGCCGAGCGCGATATGCTGCGGGAAAGCGTTATCAAGCTTGAACGGGAATTGGATACGATTCGCCGGGAGAAGCAGGCTTTGGATGAGGATCATCGTCAAGATTGGTTTATGATCGGCGCCGGAGTGCTTTTCGGGGGCATCGTGCTCGGAGTGGTCCTGCCGCGCATGAGCTGGCGCAAGAAAAGTGCTTGGGGTTCGTTCTAGCGCCTGTAATGATTTCGGCTTAACGGATTGAATTACAGAAGCAGGCAAACCTGTCGAGACTACCCACGTTTGCGCCGAATGCTCGATTCTTCGGATCATCCTTGAAAGTTCATAATGGCCTCTAAGCCGCCAGTCGATTTGTTACTGTGTTACAAGCCGTAAATCGGCTAAGTCCTGTTGTTGGAGATTACTGATGAGCGATAAAGAAACCCGTTCCTTTTCATCCCAGGTCGTCGACGGTATGGAACGGGCGCCGAGCCGGGCCATGCTGCACGCGGTCGGTTTTTCGGATGACGATTTCAAAAAGCCCCAGATCGGCATCGCGTCCACCTGGAGCATGGTGACGCCGTGCAATATGCACATCAACCGTCTGGCGGACGACGCAGCCCGCGGTGTGGATCAAAGCGGCGGCAAGGCCGTGATCTTCAATACCATCACCATTTCGGACGGCATCTCGATGGGCACGGAGGGCATGAAGTACTCGCTGGTGTCCCGAGAAGTCATCGCCGATTCCATCGAGACGGTCGTCGGCTGTCAGGGCTTCGACGGTGTCGTGGCCATAGGCGGCTGCGACAAGAATATGCCGGGTTGCCTGATCGCGCTGGCGCGCCTCAACCGTCCCGCGGTATTCGTCTACGGCGGCACCATTCTGCCCGGCTGTCTTGGCGATAAGAAACTCGACGTTGTGTCGGTATTCGAGGCGGTCGGTGCTCGCGCCAATGACAAGATCGGTGACGCTCAATTGAAAGAGATCGAGGCCAAGGCCATTCCCGGTGCGGGCTCGTGCGGCGGCATGTACACCGCAAACACCATGGCTTCGGCCATCGAGGCGCTGGGCATGAGTCTTCCAGGCAGCTCCGCCCAGGCGGCGGTTTCGCCGGACAAACAATCGGATTGTGAAAGAGCCGGCCAGCAGGTGCTCAAGCTCCTGGAACTCGGCATCCGCCCCCGCGACATCATGAGCAAACCGGCTTTCGAGAACGCCATTACGGTCGTCATCGCGTTGGGCGGGTCCACCAACGCGGTGTTGCACCTCTTGGCCATGGCCAACGCCTGCGGCGTCGATCTGACGCTGGACGATTTCACCCGCATCGGCGAGAAAGTACCCATGCTGGCCGATCTCAAGCCGAGCGGACGCTACGCCATGGCGGAACTGATCGAAATCGGCGGCATCTTACCTTTGATGAAGATGTTGCTGGACGCGGGACTTTTGCACGGTGACTGCCTCACCGTAACGGGTAAAACACTCGCCGAAAATTTGGCGGACGTGCGTCCGTATCCCGATGGGCAGGAGATGATACGTCCCCTCGATAACCCGATCAAAAAGGACAGCCATTTGGTGGTTCTGAAAGGCAATCTCGCGCCCGAGGGTGCCGTTGCCAAAATCACCGGAAAGGAAGGGCTTTCCTTCACCGGGCAGGCGCGGGTCTTCGACTGTGAGGAATTGGCCCTGAAGGCGATCTTAGACGGGACGGTGCAGAAAGGCGATGTCATCGTCATACGCTACGAAGGACCCAAGGGCGGTCCCGGCATGCGCGAAATGCTTTCGCCTACTTCCGCCGTCATGGGCAAAGGCTTGGCCAAGGATGTGGCGCTCATCACCGACGGGCGGTTTTCCGGCGGCACCCACGGTTTCGTCGTCGGTCACATTACGCCCGAGGCCTATGCGGGCGGCCCTCTGGCGATCGTTCGTAACGGCGACACCATTACCATCGACGCCGAAAGGCGCGAAATCACATTGCACCTCGGCGAGGACGAAATACGCTCTCGGCTCGCGGAGTGGCGCCAGCCCAAGCCGCGCTATACCAAAGGGGTGCTCGCCAAGTACGCCAAGCTCGTATCGTCCGCCTCCCAAGGTGCGGTAACCGATATGAATCTGGAGGACATCTAAGGTCGTGAACCGGGCCATTCCGGAAACGCTCGAAATGATCGGGGCGCTCATCGAGCGCCCCTCGGTCAGTTGCACAGATCCCCATTACGACCAAAGCAATCTTGCGGTCATCCATCTTTTGGCGGAGTGGCTGGGCGGACTGGGCTTTTCTGTCGAAATCCGTGCTATCGGCGATCGCAAAGCCAATCTGATCGCAACCCTGGGCAGTCGCGAGGATCCCACCGGACTAGTCCTGTCAGGCCATACCGATACAGTTCCTTGCGATCCCGAATTATGGTCTTCGGACCCTTTCAAGGCCGTGGAAAAGGATGGTCGTATTTATGGCCTCGGCAGCGCCGACATGAAATCCTTCTTTGCGCTGGCCTTGGAGGCGGCAAACCGCTTCGAAGCCAAGGACTTTCGACATCCGTTGGTCATTCTCGCGACCGCCGACGAAGAAAGTTCGATGTCGGGAGTGAAATCCCTGGTAGCGGACAATGTGAAACTCGGGCGTTACGCCGTCATTGGGGAGCCTACCGGTCTCAAGCCGATCCGCATGCACAAGGGCGTCATGCTCGAATCCATCGTGGTGAGGGGAAAGGCCGGGCATTCGAGCGATCCCTCCTTGGGCGCGAACGCGATCGATGGCATGCACGCCGTACTGTCGGAATTGCTGGCTTTCCGTGCCGAGCTCAGGGCTCGGCACCGCAATCCGGCGTTCAAAGTGGATTATCCGACGCTGAATCTCGGTTCTATCCACGGCGGAGACAATCCCAACCGCATTTGCGCGCACTGCGAAACCCAGATCGACATTCGCCCGTTGCCGGGAATGGAGCTCGAGGATTTGCACGAGAAGCTGGTAAAACGGCTGGAGCCGGTATTGGCCCAAGCCAATGGGCTTTCCCTCGAAATCCGCCGCATGTTCGAGGGATTGCCGCCGTTCGAGAGCGATGCCAACGGGGAAATCGTCCGGTGTTGCGAGGAATTGAGCGGCTACGATTCCGGCGCCGTCGCGTTCGGCACCGAGGCCCCGTTTCTGAAACGGCTCGGGCTGCAAACCGTCGTCATGGGGCCGGGCCATATCGAACAGGCCCATCAACCCGACGAGTATCTTCCGATGACTCATATCCGTGCAGGAACCGATATCCTGAGCCGTTTGATCGAACGGTTTTGCATCCGGCCCGAGGCTTGAGCGGAAAATGCCTTCATCGACTTCTCCCGACGTTTTCGTTCGCTGGTTTCGCGATTCTTCGCCCTACATCCATGCTCATAGGGGAAAAACCTTCGTCGTGTCGTTCGGCGGGGAAGCCGTTGCCGATAGCGGATTCCCTAACGCGATCCACGATTTCGCCATGCTCAACGGACTGGGTGTGCGCCTGGTTCTGGTGCACGGGATTCGCCCCCAAATCGACGCCCGTCTGAGATTCCGTGGCGTCGAGGCGAATTATCATCAAGGACTTCGCATCACCGATAAAACGGCGCTCGAATGCGTCAAGGAGGCTGCGGGAACGGTTCGGGTGGAAATCGAGGCATTGTTGTCGCAAGGCCTAGCCAATTCGCCGATGGCCGGTGTGCGTATCCGGGTAGCCTCGGGCAATTTCGTCGCGGCAAAGCCGGTGGGCGTTCGGGATGGCGTGGATTTCCAGAACACCGGAGAAGTGAGGCGCATCGATGTCGACGGGATTCGCGGAGCACTGGACCGGGGCGATATCGTGTTGCTCTCCGCGATCGGTTACTCGCCCACCGGCGAGGTGTTCAACCTCAATGCCGAACAGGTCGCGACATCGGCCGCCATCGCCCTCAGGGCCGACAAGCTGCTGCTGTTGACGGAACAAGACTGCATCTCCAGTTCCGACGGGAAGCTGATTCGGCAGCTTACCACCGGCGAGGCCGAGGAATTGCTGAAAGACGAAAGCGCCTTAGCGAACAAGGAGGTTATTCCGCACCTCAAAGCTGCGGTCAGGGCGTGTCGCGAAGGTGTACAGCGCGCTCACTTGCTCGATCGCCACATCGACGGCGCCGTACTGCTCGAATTGTTCACCCGAGACGGTATCGGAACGCTGATTAGCCGAACGCCGTTCGAAACCATGCGCCCGGCGAAGGTTCAGGACGTTGCGGGGGTACTCGATCTTATCGCGCCGCTCGAGCAAGCCGGCGTACTGGTGCCGCGCTCCCGCGAACGGCTGGAAACCGATATCCACGATTTCGTGGTGATCGAGCGGGACGGACTGATTATCGGCTGCGCCGCGTTGCATGTGTTCCGGGAAGAACGGATGGGAGAATTGGCCTGCCTCGCGCTCCATGACGACTACCGCGGCGAAAAGCGGGGCGAGCGTTTGCTCGAATATCTGGAGGCGAAGGCCCGCACCCTGCATCTGGATCGGCTATTCGCGCTGACCACTCAAACGGCGCACTGGTTCCGGGAACGCGGTTTCGAACCGGCGAACACTGCCGATTTGCCCGAGGCGCGTCGGGCATCTTATAGCCTCCAACGCGCCTCCAAGGTATTGATCAAGCCGCTCGAGCTTTCGCGATCTTGAGTTATTAATCAGACCCGTAAATACCCTCCTGGTATTTCGGGCCGCCGCCCAGGCCGGTACACGCCCGGCCTGGGCTCACGCGGCTTGTCGCCGCGCCGGGGCATCCCTGCCCCGGATTAACCCGGCCTATATTTATAGGCCGGGTTAATAATCGTCCGGGTCTTGCCGAGCGAGTCTTATTTCTCGCGGATGAGGTCGTAGATATTGAGGTAATCCTGTCCCGGATTCTTCCACGAGAAATCGTAGCGCATGGCGTTCTTCATCAGTTCCCGGAAGTGATCGGGATAGTCGTAGTAACAGCTCAACGCCCGTCCGAGCGCCGATTCCAGCCCGCTGTAATCGTAATCCCTGAACACATAGCCGTTGCGCTCGTTCAGCGGCTTGTACGAATAATCCTTGTCGAATACCGTGTCCGCCAGGCCGCCGACTTCCCGCACCACGGGCACGGTGCCGTAGCGCATGGCGATCAGCTGGGTGAGACCGCAGGGTTCGAACTGGCTCGGCACCAGCATGATATCCGCGCCGGCGTAGATGAGATGCGACAGTTCCTCGTTGAAGCCGATTTCGATGTGACAATCCGGGTTATCGTTCAGTTGGTGTTTCAGGCTCCAGAAATAGCTGTTGATCTGTCCGTCCGGACTGGAGCCCAGCAGCACGAACTGGCCGCGCCGGTGCAACGTATAAAAAATGGCGTGGCGGATGAGTTCCAGCCCTTTCTGGGGGTCCAGCCGGCCGACGAAGGCGACGATCGGTTTTTCGTTGTCGGCGATCATCAGGCGGTCTCGCAGCGCCTTCTTGTTCTTGTATTTTTCCTCGATGTTGTCGACGCCGTAGCGCTGCGCGATATGATGGTCGATTTCCGGATTCCACACGTTGTAATCGATGCCGTTGACGACGCCGCCGTATTTTACGTGGTGGATATGCAGCGTGGGTTCAAGGCCGAAACCCTGGCCTTGGTCCTTGGCTTCGTTGGCATGGCGCGGGGAAACGGTCGTCACGAAGTTGGAATAGACCACGCCGGCTTTCATCAGATTGATCGCATGGGGATTGAAATTGTCCCGCAGCCGGTCGTAATGGAAATAGTATTCGGGCCGGTTGAGGCCGGTCGCGTGGAGCACTTGCGCGCCGGTGACTCCCTGGTGCTTGAAATTGTGGATGGTGAAGCACACCCGCGGGTGGGTCATGCCGAGGAATTTATAGATCTCGAACAGAAACACCGGCGCCAGCGCCGTCTGCCAGTCATGGCAATGAATGATGTCGGGATTCTTGCCGGATTTCCAGAGAAACTCCATGGCCGCCCGCGTGAAGAACGCGAAGCGCAGAACGTCGTCGTTGAAGCCGTAAATGCAGCCGCGGTTGAAGAAATTGTCGCTGGAATGCGGCTCGATGAAGAAGCACTTGCGGCCATGCACGAATCCGAAATAGACGGTGCAATGAATGGCGCCGCCGTACCAGGGCACCCACAAGTCTTTGTAGGTTTCGCACAGGCCCCAGATATGGTCGTAACGTAGGCAATCGTATTTGGGCAGTATGATTTCGACGTGATTGCCGCGGATTTCCAGTTCGTTGCCGAGTCCGAACACGACATCGGCGAGGCCGCCGACTTTGGCGACGGGCGCGAGCTCGGGCGTGATCTGAACGATAAACATCGACGGAATCGCTGAAACAGGCTGGTGTGGCATCGGTTCGGGTTCAGGCGCGAGCTGAGCCTGCGACGCCGATCGCGGTTCCGGTTCCACCGGCACGGATTCCGGTTCGGGCGGGGGCATTTTCTCCAAGGGACGGAACTCTTCTGGCGTCGGCGTCGGAGCCGGAATTGCACTAGCTGTCTCTGAGGGCAATAGCTCCGCAGTCTCTAGGCGTTCGGGGGCTATCGGCTCAGGTGCTGACAGCGAATCGGCGGCAGAAATCGGAGCGGGCGGTATTTCGTCAGAGTCCTCTGATTTCTTTGAATGTCGTGACCATGCCTCAGCTTCCGTAACTTTCGCGGGAGATTCGGCTGAAGCGAGTTCGACCGGCTTCTTTTGATCCGCCCGACCGAGCTTCGCGCTAACCAGCTTCACTTCCGGTTCGGCTTTTTCCGGCTTTTTCCCTGAAGCTTTGGGCGCGATTTTTTCGGCCGGCGCCATGGCTGCCGCGAGGGAAACGGTTTCTTTCTCCGGCTCGTGGCGAACTGCTTTCTCGGATGCCGGAGTCTTGGACCTCGTAGAAGGCTTCGCGCGAACAACGGAGGTCTCCGACGGCGAACGCGCGTTTGCAGCTTTGGATCGAGTGGCCTTGGCTTGGGATTTTTCCTTTGTCGCGGGCTTCTCCATGGCTTTTCCGGGTTTTCCTTTTTGGGACTCGGAAGCGTTTACTTTCTTATCTTGAGGCGGGGTCTTTTGGGTCATGAGGTTGCGTCCGGTTGCCTAACATGAACTCGACAAGGCTAGTTTAAGCGATCCAGGGTTTCGAAAAAAACGCCATGTCGGCTCAAGTTAGGAGTTAGCCTATTTACTCGGGTGGCCTGTGCGTCGCGAAATCGGGGTGATGACGGCCACGGATTATTGGATGGAATGATTGCCGAAGATCGGCCTCTCCACCGGTCAGCCCGCATTTTGCGTTACTTTGGTTGCACTTTCGATGCGGGCAGAGAGCGTCACTGCGTTACCAGGACCCGTCCCATTCCCGGTGTCAGCTCGAACTGGAAAGGCGTCGGCAAGTAATCCAGGGGCCATTCCGGCGAGACATCGAACAGCGGCGGTTCGCTTTGAACAAGATGGTACAGATTGTCGGAGAAGAAATTCTGCCGATTCCAAGCGTCCTTGTTCATAATGATCAATGCCTCGCTACGCTTCCGGCTGGCGGTTTTTCGCATCAGCAAGATTTCCGGATTGGAATGGTCGAGCACTTGCGTGGCGCTCTCCTCATCGAATATCTGATGCCGACTCTTGATTCCATTGATCTGTTTGATGTAGCCGGTCAAATCGATATCCGTTTTTTCCCAGTCATCAGGCGTGGTATCGACGACGTGGAGCGGCTTTCGGAAGCCGAATTCGAATCCCATGGGTATCATCACACCGGCGGAAAACAGCGCCGAGAAGAAATAGCGCTGTTTGACCGCATCGACATTCTGCTGGAACTCCGCGAATGCGCGTGCCGTATCGTGGCTTTCGGGGAAACTGACGGACGGTACGATTTCACGTGTGAGCCGGTATTGATCCATCAGCCAGGAGCCGGAAAAATCCCACCATTTCGAGCTGTTGAAGATAAAGTCGAAACCGGCTTGCGCGGTTTCCCGGGTTTGATCGGCACTACAGCCCAAGGTCTCGGCCAGGAATACGGTTTCGGGGTGCGCCCGTTTGGTTTCTTCGATGAGCCGTGCCCAGAAACGGCTGGGTAACTGGTAAGCCGCATCGCAGCGCAGTCCCTTAAAGCCCAGGCCGACCAGGTATTCGACGATTTCGCGGCAGTAACGGTACAGACCTTCCGGATCGGACGTATGCTGATGATCGAATTGCGCGAGATCGCGCCAGACGACCTTTTCTCCTTCATGCATACAGAACGGGTGGGCGATGCGCCTGCCTTGTTTGACGAACCACTCCGGATGCTGCTTGAGCAAAGCCGAATCATAGGCACAATGATTGATGACCAAATCGACGATCATGCCGAGCCCCAGGCTTTCGGCTTGACTTGCGATCTCGCGCAGTTGTTCTTCCGGCGATTTGGAAGAGCGGGCATTCAGCAACCACGGATCGATTTGAAAATAATCCTTGATGGAATAAAGGCTGCGGGATCGTCCGAGCTTCTGGACGGGATTGACGAAGATCCAGTTGAATCCCATATCCGCCGCTCTTTCCAGATGCGGCTTCCAACGATTCAAAGGACCCGCGAGCCGCGGGAAGAGGTTATAGATTTTCATGCGTTTTGGAGAATCGCTCGGCGTGAGGTAAATAATCTAGGTCGGGGGCGGATGGCCCTATATCGAATAGACCGCGGTAAACGCAGCGGGGTTCATCCACCCTCCCAGGCTCGGGACTTCCCGGAAGCCCTTTTGCTGCGGTTTCGGTCGCCGGGTTTGGAAAAACTAAAGCATTTTCATATCTACCGTACGGGAACTCGCGAGTAGGTCGGGAATCCCTTCCCAATCGCAAACGTCGCTATAGTCGCGACTCTTCCAATCGCAAACAGTCGCTTTAGCCGCGACCCTTCCAATCGCAAACGGCGTCTTCGGGAAGGGGCTGGCCGGCGCTCCCGGCCAGGCCGTTTGCGATTGGAAGGGTCATCCCAGCGCTCCTGGGATGACCGTTTGCGATTGGAGCGCCGAAGCCGCCCTTCCCGACGCCGCCGTTAGGGCAACGGGTTCGTCGGCAAAGGATTGCCGACCTACAAATACTTGAGTCGATTTACCCTAGCCGAACGCGCCAACGACTTCCGCCAAGCCCGTTATGCCGTATGAGCGAGATGAACGCGCTCTAAAGGAACGTCGGACAAGCTTCGATGACTTTCGAATGTCGGCTGAAAAAAGGGATGCCGATTGGCATCCCTTGTGGCGGTTTGCTCGACTTCGGGAAAGCTGCGAAGCCGACGCGTCAGACCATGGTCCGGGCGATTTTGAATGCCTCGCGGAAATCGTAAAAAACGGGCTCTTCCTGGGTCAGGAGCGAGCGGAGCAAATGCTGTTGCAGCTTGTACTTGTAATCGCCGACCGCCAATGCACCGATGCCGACGGCACCCGGAGAGTTGACTGCATGCTTGAGCGGAGTGCCCAAATCAGTCCGCTTGACGCCCTCGATACCCAATGGCGGAACCGCGTTCACATCCGCCGCAACCTTGAGTTGGTTCGCTTCCGCCAGGGCGCTGGCTTTTAGAACCTGCACTCCGGCCTTGGCCGTGCAGAACACGACATCCGCCTTGTGAAGCAAGTGGGCCTTGTCGGCCTCGGATGCCGCACATGTGCCTTCCAGGCGAGTTTGGAACAGGCGCCCGTAGGTATCGGCCTTTTCCAGTGCATTGTCGAGCGACGCGTGATCGATGATCGTCGTTTCCGCTCCGCACAAAGCGGCAATAACCCCGGTGGCTATGCCCACCGGGCCGGTGCCGCCGAACACCACGGCATTGCACCCTTTCAGCTCCATGCCGTGTTTCTCCTTGAGCTGTTTTTCAGCCACTGCGACCAAAGCCGCCGCCGTGGTAAAACCTCCGCTGGGGTCGGCCAGGACGGAAAACTGGAAGGGCGGCACCATGGCCTTTTGGGTAGCTTCCAACATACTCACGGCCAAACCGATATCGCGTCCGCCGATAAACATGCCCGTTCTTTTTACGCCTTCCGGTCCGCGCGAAAAGATGGCGTCTTGCGTAAGGCCGTTGATTTCCTCGAGCTTTACGTTGTTGAGCGGAATAATCATGTCGAAATCCGCATCGACCGCCATGTTGATATCGAACGGGCTGTTATGGGGCATCGGATCGAGCATGTATAAAACACTGCGTTTGGACATGTGTTGGTTTCTCTACGTCAGTAATAAAGATACTTGGTCTTAGGTAGCTTAGTCGTCATGCATGGATTTCATGACGGCAATACCGCGCTCGACAACCGTTTTCCAGGCTGCGTCGAGTTCGGGATTGAATTTTGGATCGCTTTCGGCGACGGTCGATATCAGGGCAGAAACCCAAAAATCATAAAGATCAGGTTCTATATTAAGTCTGCTTCTTGAATGGGATTCGCCGAGCTGAATCATCTTTTCCGCCGTGACGGGGCTAGGCTCGTGAAAAAACAGAATCAAATGCCTGATGCCGTGATCCAGCAAACGCCTCTGAGCTTCCCAGTCGGCTTTCCGAAATTTTTCCGCAATTCTGGGCGATGTTGCGATAAAGGCATTATAAAAGTCATCTATAAAGGTCCCGGTTAGTCGGCATCGTGTATAGCTTTTGTCCACCATTTCCTTGAGCAATCGATCATTATCGGCATCCGTGATTTTAATGGCTTCGGCGGTATTATTCATTATTATGCTCCTCTTGGCTGATCCAGTTAACTATTGTTTTTATATGGATAATTAAATACCCTCGAACCCGATAATTGTCCCTAGCCATCGGATGGTCGAATAATTAATTACCAACCGGATAATGGCCACTCAGTATGTGGCCATTGAATCCATAGTAAGAAATAGCATATTAATGAATTTCTGCTTTGACGCTTTAAAGCTTCTTTGCGTATTCCCGAGCCACTTCGAAAGCATCGTTATAATCTAGGAAAACCGGCTTATCCGATTGTCGCAACTGAAAGCGCATTATATTCAGCAGTTTGTGCTGGGTTTGGTATTTCACGTTACCGATAGCCAAGGCTCCAACGCCGACGGCGCCGCTACGGGAACCCTCAATTTCCGTGCCCTTGTGGTGAGGGCCGAGACCGGCGATTCCGGACGGCGGAACCGCATTGACATCGGCGGCGACTTTGAGTTGCGGAGCAGAGGCGACCAATTCCGCGCTCAGCACTTCAATTCCGGCTGCGGCGGTAGCAAATACCACATCGGCGGTTTTGATCAGCTCCGGTTTGTTGGCGTCTGCATCGCCTTGAATATCGGTTTGACCGTTACCGAATTCGGCATTGCATAGTTCCGCGATCTTCTGGGCTCTTTCCAGCTGGCGGCCGATGATTTTTACGTTGGCTCCGGCCTTGGCGGCCAACACCGCGGCAATCTGTCCGACCGGACCCGTGCCTCCCAAAGCGAGTACATTCTTGCCCTGCAAGTTGGTTTGATGGCGCTTTTCCAGTTCCCGCTCCACCATGGCGACCATGGCTGCGGCCGTGGTGAAGGCGCCGCTAGGGTCTGCAAACACGGAGATCACGAAGGGCGGAACCATGGACTTCTGAGCGGTGCGGAGCATGTCCATGGCCATCTTTACATCTCTTCCGCCGATGAAAATGCCGGTTCGTTTCACGCCGCTCGGACTTCTGGAGAAAATCGCATCTTGCACGAGGGCGGTGACTTCGCCCAGTTCGATATGGAGGTACGGAATGGCGGAAATCCAGCCGGCGTCCAAAGCCATGTTAACGTCGAACGGGCTGAGGTTCTTTTCCGGGGTGAACATATGCAGGATAAAAGGTTTTTCCACAGATCGCTCCATTTCTAGTTGTTGGTCGGAGTATACGGTTTAGGATTCAGTCGCCGCAATGTATCAAGTCCGGGGCGCATGACCCGCCCAGCATAGCACAGTTCATATCCTGCTAACGCCGCTGAGTTTCAAGGTTTCAACGGATTAGACGGCGTCGCTGGCGCCCAAACGGGGTCTGGCATGCCGCTTTCTTAAATTTTATTGACATGAGAATCGTTCGCATTCACATTACTAATACGGCAGAGAGCGACGAAACCTCATCCTCGGGATGAGGCGATCTGCCGGGCTTACAAAAACAACAAAGGAGCTTTATTTATGCAGCGTGGGTCTTGCCAAATTACCACCGTTATTCTCGCTGGGCTCGCCGCCTTTGCGCTCCCGGCGCTTAGCGAGGAATCCAATCAGGATCTCCAGGGCGAAAAACGGGTTGCCGATGAGGGAGCCGGAGGGCAGGAGGCGGACTCGAATCGGTCTATCGCGGCTTTGGAAACCACCGAGCTCGAAGAAGTGAAAGTTACGGGCGATTGGCTGGGAGCCCCCACGGAAGATTCGGTCAAAACCTATCCCGGCGCCCGCACGGCGATTACCGAACGGGAGCTTCACCAAGCCGGCATGCGTAACGTCGAGGATGCCTTGAGGCTGGTCCCGGGTGTCCGCGTACAGGATGAAAGCGGGACCGGTATTCTGCCGAATATCGGTGTGCGCGGCCTAGATCCCCGGCGCAGCCAGCGCACGCTGGTACTGGTCGACGGCATACCCATCGCGCTGGCACCTTACGGGCAGACCGGACTGTCGATGTTTCCCCTGACCATGCAAACGGTGGAGAGCATCGACGTAGCGCGGGGCGGGGTGGCGGTGCGCTACGGGCCCAACAACGTCGGCGGTGTCATCAACTTCGTCAGCAAGCCGATCCCGGAAACATTCAGTACCACGCTGAAGGAAGCGCTGACGATCTCCAGCGAAACCGGAAACGTTCTCACCGACAGCTATTTTCGGGTCGGCGGATTTGTGAACGACAGGCTGGGCTTGCAGTTCCAGGCGAACACCGTGTTAGGCGATTCCTTTCGGTCCCATTCCGACACCGAAGTCGAGAACCTGATCGCGGACGCCAATTGGTTCCTCACGGACAACGCTTCTATCAAAGCCCGTTTGCAATACTACAACACCGACACGGAACTGCCCGGAGGCTTGTCGCCCGAGGCCTATCGTGACGACCGCTTCCAGTCGCAGCGGCCGTTTGATAAGTTCCAGGGCCACACCGTGCGAGGGCACCTGATCTATAACCAAAATTTCGATTTTTTCGGCGCGCCGGCCGAATTCAATTGGAGCAACTTCGCCCATACCAGCGACCGCGAGTTTACCGTCGGCTGCCTATTGAACAGCACCGCGACTTCGTGCAGTCTCGATCCGTCCAGGGTGTCCAACGGCGTGCAAACCAGTCCGCGCACGTTCACCGCCTATGGTACCGAGCCTCGATTGACCGTGGGGGCGACTACCGGTTGGCTGGATCACAAGTTCACCCTGGGCGGACGTTACGTCAGCGAGGAGGTCGATCAAGCGGTGGATCGGCGCCGTCTGAGCACCGGTCGAGTCAATCGTGCCCAGGATTTCCAATTTACCACTGATGCCGTCGCGCTATACGCCAGCGATACGCTAAGCGTCTGGAACCAACGTCTGAGCGCCACGCCGGGGCTGCGCGTGGAGTGGATTGATCAAACCAGCCACAACCGGCTTAACGGAACCGAGGCCGGCAGCCGAAACGACGAGCTTCTGCCGGGCCTTGATGTGGGGTTTCATCTTTGGCCCGACAAGGTTTTCCTGTTCGGCAACCTGCACAAATCCTTGCAGCCGGTTCAGTTCACCCAAATTACCCTCGAGGGTGATACGGGGGTGGAAGAAGCCTGGAACTACGAAGCGGGCATGCGTTTAACGCCGCTGCCGGAGCTTTCGGCCGCTTTCACCTTTTTCCAATTCGATTTCGAAAACCAGATCGTCGCCGTCGTGGAGAACGGCACCACGAAATTCCGCAATCTCGGCAAAACCCGTCACCAGGGTTACGAAACGGAATTAGGCTGGACCCCCTCGCTTCTGCCGGGGCTGGATCTCAAGGCGGGCTACACCTACGTGGATACGGAGCAGCTCAACAACGTGTTCAGCGGAGCCACCCAGGTCGCCTTCAAAGGCAACCGGGTGCCCTTCAGTTCCACGCATCAATTCACCCTGCAGGGCAACTACCGAATCGGTACCTACAACTTCAACGTGAATGGCTTGTATCTCAGTTCCGCCTTCACCGATGCCGCCAACACCGAGCGGGAGGACGCCACGGGCAGCCGGGGCGAGATTCCGTCCTATTGGGTCTGGAACGCTCAGGTGACGAAGGATTTCCGTATCGACGGGACTAACCTTCGGGCTGGGCTGGCAGCCAATAACCTGTTCAACGAGAACTACTACTTCCGTGGCGTGGACACCAGCCTTGGCCGAGTGCCGGGGCCAGGGCGCTCCGTCATGCTCAGCCTGCAGCTCGATCTTTAATTTTTTGGAAAAAAGGGAACATCCATGTCTGAATTGATTCTGCTAGCCCATGTCCCAACGGACTCGGTGAACGAAGGCTTTTTACCTGCGGCACGCGCCTTGGGTCTACCGGTCGTGCTTCTGACCGACCAAGCCGAAGCGCATCGGCAGCATTTCGGAGGAGGCGAGCTGCCGGCCTATCCGGATGCCGTGGTCGCCTGCGATGTCTTCAATCCCATCGCCGTGATCGAGGCGATCACGCGGCGCGGAAAAAAACCGGCGGCGATCTTTTCCAATAGCGACCATTTACAGACCAGCACCGCGATCGCGGCGGAATATTTCGGCCTGCCCGGCAAAGACTGGCGGGTCGCTTATCGGGCCAAGAACAAGGCGGAGATGCGGTGCGCTCTGAGATTGAAAGGCATCGATCCGCTTTGGCATGCCGTGGTATGGGACGAGGAAGGTTTGGCACGCCGCATGTCCGACGCCCCTTTCCCGTGCGTGGCCAAGCCGCGCGACGGGGTGGCGAGCCTCGAGGTCGGTCTGGTGCGGAATGCGAGCGAGCTGGAACGGCACTGCCGAGCGCTCTGGAAATCTCAGCCCGGCCAGGCCATCCTGCTCGAAGAATACATCGAGGGCCCTCTTTATACCCTTGAAACGCTGGGCGATGGACAGAACCTGAACGTGCTCGGCGGATTCCGCGTACGTCTCTCGCCGCCGCCCCATTTCATCGAGCTGGAAGCCTGCTGGAACGAAAGCCGCTCCATTCCTTGGCTACGGGAAGTCTGCGATCAGATCCGCGGCTTCGGCATCGGCTTCGGTGCCTGCCATACGGAATTCGTCGCCACGCCCGAGGGTCCGCGCCTGATCGAGATCAACTACCGTTGCATCGGCGATCGGCGCGATTTTCTGCTTCAGGAGATTCTCGGTATCTCGCTCTTCGAGATCGTGCTGCGTCTGCATCTGGGGGAAGCTCTGCCGACTCTGGAACCGACCGCCCGGAGCGCGGAGATCCGCTATTTTCCG
The DNA here is from genome assembly GCF_017832375.1 of Methylocaldum sp. RMAD-M. Classification (NCBI taxonomy): domain Bacteria; kingdom Pseudomonadati; phylum Pseudomonadota; class Gammaproteobacteria; order Methylococcales; family Methylococcaceae; genus Methylocaldum; species Methylocaldum sp. RMAD-M. The sequence continues at coordinate 153,886 of NZ_JAFIBZ010000005.1, forward strand.
GCGGGACAGGAGGGCCGGCTGATAAGCGCGCCGCAGGATTTCACTCGGCGAGAGGAGGGCGTTCATCTCGCTTTCCGGCCTTTGCGCCGAACCGGCGATGCCGTCACATTGAGCCATTCGAACAAGGACTATCTCGGAGTTCTCAGCGGTGTCGGTCCCAAGGCCGAGCTGATACGGCGAACGATGGATCGGGCGGCCGCTTCCCTGGTTTGGGAGTTCCAATAATGAGCGCGGCACCGCAAACGCTGGCGCCGTCTTCCCTGGCCGACTACATCTGCCGCCGGGTCGTGGATGCCCTGCTGCGGGAGAACCTCCGGGAGATTGTCAGCCGAGGCCGGCTGGTCGGCTCCGGCCCCACTCCGTTTTCCTCCTTACCGGAAGGCGGACGGCCGAAGCAATGGCTGGTCGCGGACCATCTCGGGGATGGCAGCTTATGGATTCCGGTGCGCCGCGAGGGTCTTCTTCAGGAGTTGACCTTGGACGAATTGCCCCTTATTCGGCGGCGAGACGGACGGCATGAAAGATTGTCCGACATCGCCGACATCCTGGCATGTTTCCGTCAAGGTCTGGATGAGGAGGCCTCCGCGCTGTTCGCCGATTTCGAAACGGAATGCCGTGCGGCGATCGAGCACGGCGTCTTGTGCGAAGCGGAGCGGAAGCGCTATTTCGCCGAGCTGCGCGCGGCACCGCGCACACCGGCGGATAGCCTCTACTGGCCGGAGCGTCAGCTCTATTACGAGCGCCTCGCTTCCTTTCTGGATCACCCCTTTTATCCGACGGCGCGGGCCAAGCTGGGGTTCGAAGCGGCCGATCTCTCGGCTTACGGACCTGAATTTCAGCGTCCGTTCCCGTTGCGCTGGCTGGCGGTCGCCAAGGATCTCTGCCAAGAAACCTCGTTTCCCGGCAGGGAAATCTGGTGGCCTTCTTTCGAGGAGGTGGGATTGGCATCCCGTCTCGAGGCCGACTACGCGCTGCTGCCGGTCCATCCGTTCCTGTGGAACCGGCGGCTGGACGGTCTGCTGGACGAGCATGGGCTTCGTTCGAAAGTCATCGCCGCTCCGGAAAGCCGCGTTTCGGTGTTGCCGACCCTCTCGGTGCGCACCGTGGTCGTGCGCGAAGAGCCCGATACCCACATCAAGCTGCCCCTTACCATCCGCACCCTGGGCGGCAAAAACATCCGCACCATCAAGCCCAGCACCATCGCCGACGGACACACGGTGCAGACGCTGCTCGGCCGCATCGCCGAACGGGAGCCTTGGCTGTCCGGCCTGCTTTTATTGACCGACGAAAGCCGCGGCGCCCATGTCGATCATCTGCCGTTCCTCGGCTACATTCTCCGCCGTTATCCCGCGGGACTGGAGCACGCCACCTTGCTGCCGGTCGCGGGTTTGGCGGCCGCGACGCCCGACGGACGGCTGGTGGCCGAAGAAGTGGCGGAGCGCTTTTTCGACGGTCGTCTGGAAGATTTTCTGAACGCGTATTGGGATCTTACCTTGCGCGTGCATCTATTGCTGTGGCTGCGTTACGGTATAGCCCTCGAATCCAACCAGCAGAATTCGATCCTGGTAATAAGCCGAGAGGCCCCAAGGCTCCGGATTTTGCTCAAGGACAACGATGCCCCGCGTATTCACGGCGACATGCTGAAAAGGCGTTGGCCCGAACTCGGGAAATTCGTCGAGCGTCTTCAGGACCGCCGCATCGTGGTCGACGAGGAGCTGGCGCTGGCACAGATGTTTCTGACCATCACTCTTCAGCTCAACGTCGCCGCCCCGCTGGAAGGGCTGACCGCCACCGGGCGATGGACCGCCGGCGAGCTCTATGTGGGGGTGCGCGGCAAGCTGGAAGCTATCCTGACCGAGCTGGAGGGGCAGGGGGAAGACGCCCGCCTGGCCCGCCGGGTTCTATTGGAAGACGACCGGCACTACCTCAAATATCTGCTTACCGCCGCAAGCCTGCAAACCAGGCAAGCGACCGGCGCTGCCGACGTCAACAAGTTCTACGGGAAAACCGCCCCCAATTTTCTCCGGGATCCGTCATGACGCCGCTTCAGCGCCGTACGGTGACCGCGGTGCTCGCCTGTCACTTCGTGTCCGCCTTCGCCGCCCTGGGGCTGCCGCCCTTTTTCGCGGTGATCCTCGGCAAGTCGTTCCACAGTGAGGAGACTTACCTCGTGGGCGGGCTTTACATCGTGCCCGCCCTGTTTGCGGCGCTCGCCGGTCCCTGGTGGGGGGCGCTGGCCGACCGCGTCGGCAAGAAAATCTCCCTGCTGCGCGCCCAGTTGGGTCTCTCGGCAAGTTTCCTGCTCGCCGGCCTCAGCGATAACCCTTGGACATTCTTCGTGGCGCTCATCCTGCAAGGCGTGTTGGGCGGCACCTTCGCCGCCTCCAATGCTTACCTTGCGACCGTGGTCAGCGGCAATCAGCTGAGCCGCTGCCTGACCTGGACGCAAGGCTCGGCGCGCGCCGCCCTGGCGGGCGCTCCGGCGGTGTTCGGGCCGTTCATGGCGTGGGATTCGCCGGTTCGGATCTATTGCTATCTGGCCCTGCTGCCGCTCTCGGCGGCGCTGCTCTTGTGGCGGCTTCCGGACGGCTCGACTGCAGCTTCCGCCAGGACGAAGGACACATCGGGCTCCATGCCCGGCGACGGTGCGCTATTCCGGCTTTGCGCCTTGCAGTTCGCCCTGATCTTCGCCACGGTGGTGACCTTTCCCTATTTCATCCCATTTGCCCAAGCGTCGTTTTCCGATCTGACCGCCACGCTCGCCGGGCTGTTGTTCGGTCTGCCCCACTTCGTCTACCTGCTGAGCGCCGCTCCCATGAGCCGCCGGCTCGATTCGGTTCGTCCGGAAAGGACGCTGATGCCGGGGTTTATTCTCCTGGCCGTCTCCCTGATCGGGCAGGCGCTGGCCCCGACGCCGGCCCTTTTGGGACTCGGGCGGCTCTTGATGGGGCTGGCCATGACCGCCTGTTTCATCGCCCTGCACAGCCTGATGGCCCGTGCGGCTCATCACCGCACAGCCGGCCGAACCTTCGGTCGCCTGGACAGCAGCTCCAAATGGGCTGGAGTGGCCGCCGGTCTCTCCGCCGGCCTCGTCGCTCAATCCTTGAATTTGCATGCCCCGTTTTTGCTCGGCGCGGCGGTGGTCGCCGTCGCCGCCTTTTGCTCGACAGGCCGGGCCTGCTCCCCGTTAACCAGCGGCAATACCTAAAGGAGATGATCATGTCGCAAAGAGCTCTGCAAAGCGTCTATCGCATCCTGTCCGCCGAAGATCAGGCCGGACGGCGCTGCATGGAAAATCTGCTGAACTGTTATTGTCGAGAAGTCGCGGGACCGTCCGGACAGATCGGCATCGGACCCCTGTTCGGCCAAAGCGATTGGCCGCTGGCCTTGCGCGCCGCCTTGCACCGTACCGGAGGGCAGGTGATGCACGTCCTTTTGTCCTCGATCGGAAGCCGCCTGCTCGTGGTCGTCGATGCGCCGTCGCCTACCGGCAATTACCGCTACCGCTCCCAACCCTATTACAAATTGCCGGGAAGACCCTGGACGCTCCTCGATTGGACAATGCTCTCGAGTTTGCTGCTCAGGGAAATGGCCTTGCGGCATGCATTGCCTTTCAATGCCGAGCTGATGGAGCAGATCCGGGATAGCGTCGCCGTCACGGCAACGATTCTCGCGAAATCTCAGCCCGAGGCGTTTTCGGCCGAACCGCTGGCAGCCTACCTGGAATCCGAACAATCCTTGACCTTCGGTCACGCCTTCCATCCCGCGCCCAAGAGCCGCCAAGGCTTTTCGCCGGAGGATCTGCAGCGTTATTCGCCGGAGCTTGGGACCTCGTTTCCGCTGTACTACTTCGCCGTACGCCGCGAGCATTTGGTCCAGGAGTCGCTGCTCTCCGAATCCGCGGAAGAATTGATACGGCTCCGGGCGCCTGCCGAGTCGAGGACCGACGACGATTTCGCCGTGGTGCCCGTCCATCCCTGGCAGGCGCGCTACCTGTTCGATCATCCCTTGGTGCGGGCAGCGCTTCGAGAGGATCGGCTGCGCGACCTTGGAATAGGAGGGCCGGCCTATTTTCCGACTTCTTCGATCCGCACGCTGTTCCATCCCGAAAACCCCTACTTCTACAAGCTGTCGCTGAACGTCCGCATCACCAATTGCGTGCGCAAGAATGCTCATTACGAGTTGGAGGGAGCCCTTGCCGTGACTCGAATCATGCGGCAATACCTGCCCGCCATTCGGGGGCTCTTTCCGGAATTCAGGGTGCTCGAAGAGCCGGCTTTTCTTTCGCTGGATCTTCACGGCTCGGATAGGCAGGAGAACCGGGCCGTGACCGAAGGCTTCGGACTGATCCTGCGGGAGGGGCTAGACCGCTTGGCGGAAGGGGAAACGCCGCTTTTGGCGGGAGCCCTGTTCGGCAACCGTTCCTTGGGCCGAGTGCGGCTCATGGCAACAGTGAATCGCCTGGCCGAACGCGAAGGTCTGTCCCTAGCTGCCGCCGCGGAAAGCTGGTTCGATGCTTATGTCGAACATCTCCTCTATCCCGTTTTCCACTGTTTCTTTAGCTTTGGGCTCGTCTTCGAACCGCATCTGCAAAACGTCTTGGCCGGCATCCGGGGCGGGAGGCCCTGCCGCGTGTGGCTGCGCGATTTCGAAGGGGTCAAGCTGGTGCGGGAACGGCGGGTTTTTCAGGAACTGGAGGGAGTCAGCGAGCGGGCGCGGCAGGCGCTTTTCTATTCCGAAGAGCAAGGGTGGAACCGGATCGCCTATTGCCTGTTCGTCAACAATTTCTGCGAAGCCATCGCACAGCTAGGCGAAATGGGGCCTAGCCTGGAAAGGCGGCTGTGGACCGTATTGCGCCATCATCTTCGCGAGTATCAGTGGCGCTACGGCGATCTTCGCTCCGCCGGGCGCATCAACGCCCTTCTGGCGGGCCAGCCGCTGCCGGCCAAGGCCAACTTCATCAACCGTTTTCTCAAGCGTCCCGATCGCGACGCAGGTTATGTGCCGCTTCCGCATCTCTTGGCCCAAGCCGGGGAGCCGTAGGATGGCGATCAACCACGACCGGGTCGTCGCCGCCGTCCGGCGCTTCACGTATCAAGCCGACGAACCCTGCTGCGCTTATGTCTACGACTTGGAGGCGTTGCGCCGCCATGTCGCTCATCTGGTGTCCTCGCTTCCCTCGTGTTGCGAGCTGTTCTATGCCGTCAAAGCCAATTCGGATTTGCCGATCCTGGAGACACTGGCGCCTTGGGTTGCGGGCTTCGAAGTGGCTTCGGGCGGCGAATTCGCTCTCGTGCGTGAACACTTCCGGGAAATCCCTGTGATCTTCGGGGGACCCGGCAAGCTGGATTCGGAACTCGCCGCCGCCCTGAGCGGCAAAGTGGAACTGCTGCATGTCGAGAGCCTGTGGGAGCTCGAACGGCTGGCTTGGCTGGCGCGCGAGGCGGGGCAACCCGCCTCGGTGCTGCTGCGCCTCAATCTACCCTTGGACGAAGTGCCGGCGACCTCCCTCGCCATGGGCGGCCGCGCCACCCAATTCGGCATCGAGGCCGGCCGGCTGTCCGAGTGCCTGGCCTGGCTGGACCTTCATCCCGAGATCCGTCTCCGCGGTTTCCATTTTCATCTGTTGTCCCACCAATTGGACGCGGAAGCCCATTTGCGTCTGCTCGCGGCCTATTTCTATCAGGTGCGGCAGTGGCAGGAAGAACACCGATTGGACATCCGGCACCTCAACGTCGGGGGCGGTATCGGCATCAATTATCGGGAGCCGGATAGACAATTCGATTGGACCGCCTTCAGCACCGGCCTTGCGCGCCTGGTTCAAGACAAGGAGATGGAGCGCTACCGCATCCGTTTCGAGTTGGGCCGCTACGTCAGCGGATTCTGCGGCAATTACGTCATGCAGGTGATCGATATCAAGCCATGCCTCGGCCGCTACTTCGTGGTCGGGCGGGGCGGGACCCATCACTTCCGGACGCCTTATGCCCACGGGCACAGTCATCCCTTTTTCGTGCTGCCCGTGGAGCGCTGGCCGTATCCGTTTGCGCGTCCCGAGATCAGGGACGCCAAAATCACGGTGGTGGGGCAGCTGTGCACGCCCAAGGACGTGCTCGCCACCGATGCTGCCGTGTCGCACGTCCGCGTCGGCGACTTGCTGATCTTTCCCTATGCGGGGGCCTACGCCTGGCATATCTCCCATCATGACTTTCTGCGTCACCCCCATCCGGCCCACATTTATCTGCCCTTAGAGGAAAATCACCATGCTGCAAACCAATAGGCTCAAGCAGGCCTTGAGAGGAGGCGAGACGGTATTCGGTCTGTTGAACTCGATCCCATCGCCGCTCCTGGCGGAGATGCTCGGATACGCCGGATACGATTTCGTCATCCTCGATCTGGAACACGTTTCCACCAATCCGGAAACGCTGGAAAACATGGTGCGGGCGACCGAGTGCGCCGGCATCACGCCGCTGGTGCGGGTGCCCGGCATCGCGGCGGACGTCATCCTGCGCGTTCTCGACTGTGGCGCGCAAGGCATCGTCGTGCCCCATGTGAAAAATGCGGCGGAGGCCGAGGCTATCGTCAAGGCCAGCCGCTATCACCCTTTGGGGACGCGCGGCATCAGCGGCGGACGAACGACCGGATTCGGCCGCCTGGATCTGCCGACTTATTTCGAGTGCGCCAACGCCGAGATTCTGGTCGCGGTCATGATCGAGGACCGCGAGGGCGTGGAGCGGATCGACGACATCCTCTCCATGCCCGGCATAGACTTGGTGCTCGAAGGCGCCGTCGATCTTTCCCAATCTTACGGCGTGCCCGGCCAGCCCCAGCATCCATCGGTACAGGCGGCCATCGAGCGCATCGCCGAATCCTGCCGAAGTCATGGCGTCGCCTTCTGCGCGGTTCCCCGTCTGCCGGGGCAGCGTGAATACTGGAGCGAGCGCGGCGTCCGCGCCTTCCTGCTGGGCGATGATCGCGGCGTCGCCTTTCGAGCGCTCAAAGCGCATTTGCAAGGCTTCAGAGCGTAATCCCACGAAAGGTGCAGAATGATTCGATGGCTGTTCAAGACCCATGTTTACCTGGGGACGGCTTTGGCGCTGCCGTTGATGATCATTGCCGCAACCGGCATCCTGCTGGGCTTCTACGACGAGCTTCGCTACGCGGAGTCGCCGTATCGCCTGAACCGGGCGGTCGAAGCGGGTTTGCCCCCTGCTGTCCTGGAGCAGCGCATCGCGGCCGATTATCCGGACTATCGGCTGGAGGTGCTCTATTTGCCTACGGCTCCGGAGCGCGCCGCCCGGGCCAAACTGGTCGGGCCGGACCGGCGTCTGGCCTTCATCCATCCCGGAACCGGTCAAACCTTGGCCATGCGCGATGCCGCCGAACAGGACGGGCTGGATTTTCTTTACGCCCTGCATCGCGGCAAGCCCTTGGGACTGACCGGGCAAATCCTTGCCAGCGCCGCCGGGGTTTTGGTTCCCATCCTCTGGGGTGTCGGCCTCCTGCTCCGGCAACGGCGCCCGACCTATCGTACCGGGAGGTGGGACTCGCTCACGATCCGGGGCCTGCATCGGGGACTGGGTTTGATCGTAGGTGGTTTCCTCGCCGTGCTGGCCGTTATGGGAAGCCTTCTCAATTTTGCCGGGCCCTTGAAACAATGGCTGGACCCGCCGCCCCGGCTTGCCGGCAGCGAGCCGACGGTGACGACGAAAACTCTTGCCCGCCACGTGTCCAGCGCCACCAGCGCCTATCCCGCGGCGCCGCTGGAGCGGATCTATTTCCCGGCGGACGGAAGCACGCCTTGGCAGTTCCGGTTTCGTGACGGCGGCTGGGCTTATCTCGATGCCGGCGGCCGGGTGCTCAAGATCGCCACGCCTTTTTCTCACTGGACCCATCTTTTGTATCCGCTCCACAGCGGTCGGCTGTGGGGAACGTACGGTCCCAAATTCACGGCCTTGTTCGGGATGGTACTGCTCGGATTGAGCGGGAGTGGACTCTATCTGTACTGCCGACGGCGCAGAGCAAATGAGCGTTCCACTCAAAACGGACAATTCGGGGCTCGTCGCGGCATATTTAAATGGTGAAAATATGATTGAGAATGATTATTATTAAAGTCGCATAGGAACTGCAATTACTGCCGTAAACGATTCCTCCGAGAAAAATTCATGAATGGCCAAACCATCTGCATGCACCCGATAGGCTTCCTTGCGCTTCCGTTGGTGGTGATGATCGCGACCGCCGCTTTCGCCCAGACCCGTCAGTACTTTATTGCTGCCGAAGACGGTATCTGGGATTTCGCGCCGTCAGGGAAAAATCTGGTCCACTGTCATCCCGATGCTGCGCCCTGCGAGATACCGGAGCCATGGACCAACAGTCACAGCTTTCCGGTCACCCGGTTCATCCAGTATCGGGACGCCGGCTTCAAAAGTCCGGTGCCGCAGCCGGAGTGGCTGGGCATCCTGGGACCGATCATCCGCGCGGAAGTCGGAGACACGATCAACGTCCGCTTTTGCAACCGCACTCAGGGAGCCGCCGGCATGCACCCCCACGGCCTGCGCTATACCAAGGATCAGGAAGGGGCCCATTACTTCGGAGCGAATTCCGGCGCCGAGCCCGGCAGCGGGGCCGAAGTCATGCCGGGTCAGTGCTTCGACTACACCTGGATTGCGGACGGAGACAGTGGCCCGGCGGGCGGCGAACTCAGCTCCAAGGTCTGGTGGTATCACTCCCATATCGGCGAACCCACGGATACCAACAAGGGGCTGTTGGGTCCAATCATCGTCACCCGCAAGGGCGAGGCCCGCCGCGACGGCCGCCCGAAAGACGTCGATCAGGAGTTCGTGACCGCTTACTTTATCTTCGACAAACTCGGTGGGGAGGAGCCGGGCCTGATGCACAGCATCAACGGGTACGTCTTCGGCAACCTGAAAGGATTGACGATGCGCGACGGCGAAAAGGTGCGCTGGCACTTGCTCGGGATGGGCAATGAGGTGGACCTGCACACGCCGCACTGGCACGGAAAGACCGTCACGATCGGCCGCCGCTCGGCCGCGCAACGGACGGATGTCGTTCAATTGCTCCCGGCCGGCATGGTGACCGCCGACATGAAAGCCGACAACCCCGGTGAATGGCTATTCCACTGCCATGTGGCGGATCACATCGATGCCGGCATGTTCGCCACATATCAGATTCTGCCAAAGGGCAACGAGTGAACTCTTCGTCAGATGACTGCCGACTGGCGTCGTACTGCCAGCGCGGCATAGACCGCTGCAAGACGGGCGATGGGAATGCGGAGGGGGATGAGGACACGGAATCCAGTCCGGTGTCGTCGGCAAAACCGGATGGAGGTGGAATGGCCGCCCTGTTCGCCGCGGCGGATGCCGATCACGAGCTGCGGGTTGATCTTTCGGCTCCATTCCACCGCCGTTTGCATCAACGTGCCGACGCCGGTCGCACGATCGGCTTCAGCTTGGCATCATCGCGTTATCGGTTTTTCGCTATATCGAAGTCAGGCGCGAAAACTGACCGGCGAGAGCGATCACGGCACGGTCGTCAGCTTTCCGGAGACGCGGCGGATGTCGCCTCGACAATCTTTTTGAGCTTCCATTCGCGGTGTTTGTTCATGATGTCGACGACTTCCAGGGGATCGTCAGTAATCGAGATTTGGGTCAAATCGGCTTTGTCGACCAGTTGATTGGCGAGGACCGTGTTATTGATCCAATCGATCAGTCCTTTCCAATAATCCGAACCGAACAAAATCAAAGGCACGGGATGGATTTTGTGCGTTTGCATCAGAGTGAGCGCTTCGAACAGTTCGTCCAGGGTATTGAATCCGCCGGGAAAGCAGACATAGCCCATGGAATGTTTCACGAACATGAGTTTACGCACGAAAAAGTAGCGAAATTCCAGCCTGAGGTTTTGATAAGAATTCGATTTCTCTTCGCCGGCGATGTTGAGTCCGATCGAGCGCGCTTTCTTGAGACGGGCGCCTTTATTGGCGGCTTCCATGATACCCAGTCCGCCGCCGCTGATGATCGCGTAGCCGTGGCTCGCGAGAACCTCGGCCACGGTTTGTGCGGCCTGATAGTACGGGCTGCTCGGCTTGATCCGGGTGGAGCCGAAAATCGATACGGCAAAGCGAATATCGGAAAGCTTGTCGAAGCCTTCGGTGAACTCGCTGATGATTCTGAACATGCGCCACGATTCGCTGCCTTTGAGATCTTCGATCATAAACCTGTCCTGGGATTGAAAAGGATGGGGCTTTAGAAGTATGGCAGCGAATGGCGAAATTTCACCGACATCCCATTGCAGGCATAAGCCGGGATTTTCGTGCAAGTGCTTGTCGCGATGGAACGTTTCGGTCCGAGCGAAGGCCGAATGCGGAGGCTTTTTCCGTTGATTAGCGGCGCATCCGGCCAAAGCCCTCAGACCGTGATCAGAAGGCGTACGGAATCCAAGCGCAAATGCGCTCCTTGGATGCAATTGTTCATCTCGATGGCGTTCTCCTTGAGCTGATCCAGCTCTTCCTGGCGCACGTTCGGATTGACCCGCCGCAGGGCTGCAAGGCGCTTGAGTTCGGTCGTCATCGTATCGAGCATTCTTTTTGCACTTTCGCCGATGACGCCGGGCATTTGCGCTCGCGCCTTCTTTTCGGCATTCTGGATTAACCGATTGATGAGCTTTTGTCGGCTTTTAACCAATCCCAGCGCGTGCTCGCGATCGAACTGCTGGGGCTGTTCGGCAAGACTTTCGAAGGGTAGGGCACTGAGATCGTTGCCGTCCTGGTCGAACAGGAAACGCAGCACCGTGGGCGGAAAGAATCGGCCGATCTGCAAGCGTTTCGGTGCGGTGCATTCGACCAGATAGACGGTTTCGAGCAGCAGTTGCCCGGCCTCCAGTTCGGGGTTCCGGACCAGACTCAGCGCGGCGTTGCCGTGCTCGCTGTTGAGGATGAGGTCCATGGCGCCCCGAACCATCGGGTGCTCCCAAGTCAGGAACAGCATGTCCTCTCGCGCCAGACCGATACTCCGGTCCAGCGTGACCGTCACGCCGTCTTCGGGCAATTCCGGGAACTGGGTGCGCATGTGCTCGCCGGGCCTGAGGATGTGGCAATGATCCGAATGTTCCTCGACGGCAACCCCGTAAGCGTCGAACACATCTTCCAAATAAGGCCAGAGATCGTTTTCGCGATCCGTCTCTTCGATGAGCCGGACCAGCCGCTCCGCGGCGTCCCTGCGGCACGAGTTCAGTTCCAGAAGCCGATCACGGCCCTGATGCAATTCCTCCTGGATCGCATCGGCCAGCTTCCGAGCCCGCTCGACCAGTTTCATTTCGCCTTCGGGATCGGGCGCCTGCAACAAGGCGGTAAGCTGTCCTCCGAGTCGGCCGAACACGGGAAGTCCCGCCGGGCTGGGCTGGCTGAACGCATTCAGTCCCTCGTTATACCAGCGGAACAAGATGCTTTGAGCACTGCGCTCGAAATACGCGACGTGTATGCGAATGGTTTCGGACTGCCCGATGCGGTCGAGACGGCCGATTCGCTGCTCCAGCAGATCGGGGTTGAGCGGCAAATCGAACATCACCAGATGATGGGCGAATTGAAAATTTCGTCCTTCGCTGCCGATTTCCGAGCATACCAGCGCCTGAGCGCCGTTCTCGGTATCGGCGAACCACGCCGCTGCCCGGTCGCGGGCGACGATGCTCATCTGCTCGTGGAAAACCGCCGCGCGCACGCCCCGGACTCGAAGCGCGTCCTCCAAATCGGTCGCGGTTTTGGCTTTTGCGCAAATTACCAGCACCTTGGCCGACTTGAGATTCTTTATGGTTTCGACCAGCCACTCCACCCGGCTGTCCAGACGCCACCACTCGGCGTCATCCTTGCGACACCGGGCGTACAGGGTTTCCGGGTGCAGAAGGTCCTCGATCTGGGGTTGAGTCTCGGTCAGCAGCCGGCTGTAGGCCTCGGGCAGCGGCAGGGGATGAGCGATCAGCTCCCGCCCGGGAAAACCCTTGACCGTGGCCCGGGTATTGCGGAACAGGACCCGGCCCGTGCCGTGGCGGTCCAGAAGGAGCTGAATCAGCTCGCTGCGCGCATTCTCCGTGCGTTCCGGATCGTCCAGCCGGTCCAGTAAATCGTCCGCCAAATCCTGCGAGATGAGGGATTTCAGTTGGCTCAGGGTCTCCCGGTCGAGCTCCGGATCGTCCAGCAGATGGTTGATCACGTCGGCCAGCGATTCGTACTGCATTTCCTCGAACTGGAACCGGTCGTAGCTGTAGAAGCGGTCGGGGTCGAGCAGGCGCAAGCGGGCGAAATGGCTGCGCTTGCCGAGCTGCTCCGGTGTCGCCGTCAAAAGCAGGAGGCTCGGCACCGATCGGCCCAATTGCTCGACAAACTGATATTCCGGACTGGCTTTCTGTTCCGACCATTGCAGGTGGTGCGCCTCGTCGACCACGCACATGTCCCACCCGGCGGTGAGCGCGGCTTCCTGGCGTTCTTCGTCGTCCATGAAGAAATCGAGGCTGCACAGTACCAGTTGTTCGCTTAGAAAGGGATTGCCGTCTTCGACTTGCCAGAAACGTTCCTCGTCGAACAGGGCGAAGCGCAAATTGAAGCGCCTCAGCATCTCCACCAGCCATTGATGCAGCAAGGGCTCCGGCACGATGATAAGGATGCGCTCGGCGCGTCCGGTCAATAGCTGATGGTGGATGATCAATCCCGCTTCGATGGTTTTGCCGAGCCCGACCTCGTCGGCCAGCAATACGCGCGGAGCTTGGCGATGAGCGACTTCGTGGGCGATGTATATCTGGTGCGGAATGATGCTGGTGCGCCCGCCGAACAAGCCCCGCACCGGAGACTGCTCGAGTTGGCCGATTCTTCGCAGCGTTTCATAGCGCAATCGAAACAGCCCGGAAGGGTCGAGTTGGCCGGTGAAAAGCCGATCCTGAGGCTTGTTGAACTGCATGAAATGGTTGAGATCGACTTCGTCCAGGGTTCGCGAAGTGCCGTCCTCGGCCACGCCTTCGTACGTGATCAGGCCATTTTTTTCCCGTACTTCCGTAACCTTGAGTTTCCAGCCGTCCGCGCTTTCGATGGAATCGCCCTTGGAAAATCTCACCCGCGTCAACGGCGAGTTGTCGACCGCATAAGTGCGGCGTTCGCTGCTGGCGATAAAGAGCAGAGTCACACGGTTGTTTTCGACGTTCAACACAATGCCCAAGCCCAGCTCGGGCTCGGTCTCGCTAATCCAGCGCTGTCCAGGGACGAAAGTCGGCAACGTTATTTCTCCTCAAGGCGTAACACGGAATCACAATTATAGGATTGTAACAGGGCGGTCCGAATTGCCGGTTACGGCTCCTGCCTCCAATATGAGCGGGAACGGGTGCCCAAGTTTCCGACAAGTTTCGGAGTTTGACGACGGCGACCCGAAGCGGCCGTGAGCGAGTGACCGAAGGTCGTTCTGGCCGCGGCGGACGCTTTTTCGGAGATCGTGAACGGAAATAGCGTGAAGGGCGGGGCTTTTGTTGTTCGATTCGGATGTTCTTACCGAGAGGGCAGGCGGCCGGCCCCTCCTACTCGCCTTGCTGGGCATCGCTTGGCGCGGCTTCGTCCGACCGTTGTCGAGGCTTGCGAACGACGGAAAAGTGCGACCTGGCGACGGCCCTGCTATCGCCGGCGCGCACTCTATGTTCGACCGTGTAGGTGCCGGACTTCATATACGAAGGGACGGTCAGTTCATTCGTGGCCGTGTTGGTACCGGTTCTGGCCAGCTTGAAATCGGAGCCTTCCTGGCCGATTTGCCTGCCGCCCGCTTTCAGCACCCAGCCGAGTTCGACTTCCGCATCTCGGGTGCCGGCGGGAAGCGTCAACTCATACGTCGTGATGAATTCCACCCGTTCGCCGGGGCTGACCTGATGTGGAGCCGACCTGGCGCTTTCGATCTTGACCGCTGTTTTATCCGCTACCGGAGCCGGTTGTTCGGCTGCTCCTGCATTCGTCGCCTGAGCACCCTCCGCCGTGGTCTCTTTTGCTTGGGCGGCCTGGGCTTTGCGCGAAATCAGTTGTCGCCTGAGGGTTTGCACCTCTTCGGTATCGCCCAGCGTCGCCGCGGCTTGATCGATATAGACTTGCGCCTTATCCCATTCTTCTCGATTGAGGGCTCGCCATGCGCGTCCGACGGTTCTGCCGGCGGCTTGCTTGCGCCGGTCGCTTTCCTCCGCGTCGGATATCTCGGCATCACCCTGTGCTTCAGGGGTTTTTGGAGCACTCGGCGATTGAGCGGCTTGCTTGTGATCGGGAGAAATCGCCGCAGTCTGCTCGGCGGACTTTTGTTCGGCACTGGCTTTGGAGCGCCCCTTTTCGGCTTCGGCTCTGCGGGTGTCGAGCTCTTGGCGCAAGCTTTCGGCTTCCGGCAGAACAATGGCGACTTCGTCGATACGCGTCTGCGCAAGCTTCCAGTCCCGGCGGTCCATGGCTTCGCGGGCCGGCTGGGCGAACCGATCGACGATTTCTTGGATGCCTTGCTTGGCCTGCGGCTGGTTGGGATCTAACGCGAGCACCGAGCGATATTTGGCGAGGGCATTGTTGTCTTTGGGGCTGATGAGGCGGCCCGCCCTGATGTCCTCGCCGGCCCGAGCCAATAGCTCGAACAGCGCGTCGATCTCAGCCGCGTGCTGCTCGGAGCCCGCTTGGGCACCGGCATTTTTTTCGACAGTCGATTCCTCGGGCGGCGAAGGCGGAGTGGCCGGAGCGATCTTTTGCGGCGCGCTTTCCGCAAATTGATCAATACCGGCCGGATCGTTTTCGCGAACGGTTTGCTCGGCGTCCGACGATGCGGTTGCTTGCTCGTGCTCCGAGAATAGGCCGCGACTCAGCCAAACGAGTCCGGCGGCGACGATCAGCACGATTGCCGAGATGGCCGGAATGCGCGAGCGAGCGGCATCGGATGTCGGCCGGCGCGCCGGCGCATCGGCCGGGTTGGCGGCCACGGTTTCGGCTTTCACCTCCGGCTGCTTAGGCGCAGGCGCATCTTCGACGGGAAGCTCCGGCGCCAGGGAAAATTCCCGCCGCCATGCGGCGATACTCTGCGGGCGCTTAGGCGGATTCAAGCTCAGGGCGTGGTCGACTGCGCGAAGCAAGCCTTCGCTGTAGCGAGGTCCGCCGACCTGTTTGGCGGAAACGAAAATTTCTTTCGAGGCCAAGATGATGCTTTGGCTGCGTTCGAGCGCATCGGGCGGGGCAATGCCCGCGATGCTCCGATAGAGCGTCGCACCAAGGCCGTAGATATCGGTCCATGGCCCCAGCTGATCGCCTTTCCCATAGTACTGTTCAATGGCGGCGTAGCCGGGGGAAAGCATGCTGGGGAGGGCCTGTGTTTTTTCTCCCAGCGACTGACGCGCAGACCCGAAGTCCAGCAGCACGGGACTCCCGTCCTTCCGGAGCAAGATATTGGCCGGCGTGATGTCGCAATGGATAAAGCCGGCGTTATGTATTTTCTCCAGGCCATTCAGGATAGGGATCAAGAACCTGAGGAGTTCGCCTTGCTCCAGGGTCCTGCGGCGCTCGAGGACGGCGTGCAGGCTTTCGCCCTCCTCGTAGCTCATCACCATGTAGGCGGAATTATTGGCGACGAAAACGTTGAGCACCCGGACGATGTTGGGATGCTCCACCTTCGCCAGCATGCGCGCCTCGTTGATGAAAAGCTCCAGTCCCGCGAGATACTGCTCGCCGCAATCCTCCGTTGCCGGCCGGATCAAAGCGGCGCCGTCTCGAACGGCAAGCTTTACCGGGAGATATTCTTTGATGGCAACGTGACGCTCAAGAATGGAGTCGTGGGCGAGATAGGTGATTCCGAAGTTGCCCTGACCCAGAACTTGTTCTATGGAAAACCACTGCAGGCGATAGCCTGGATTGAGTGCATTCTGGCGCATATTCTGTGGCATAGCAGTGCAGATGAAAGCGGGGCTAAGCGGCTTCTTGCGAGGCGTGAGACGAGGATGGCGGGCGAGTAAATCGAGTAGCCCCCGGAATCGTCGGGTTTTACATTGTGCCGATTGGAAAAAGATAAGGCAACCCGGAATGGCGAAAAGTCAAGTATGGCGTGGCGTACAGTCCGTTATCCGTTGTATCTCTAACGCCGGCGAGTAGGGCGCAATAGCGGTCCCGCGTATTGCGCCGCATGAAGCGATGATTGGAAAAGCCATCGTAAATCCGATGTTCCCACGGTCTGCTATTGTTCCCTGGGTTATTGGCTTTTCGGATGATGAATCCCGATGCCTGATTATCGACGTTATCGTGTACCCGGTGGAACCTATTTCCTCACCGTCAATCTGCTCGAACGTTACCCGAATGATTGGCTCGTCCGGCACATCGACCTGCTTCGATCTGTGATACGGGCGGTTCGAATCAAATGGCCATTCCATATCGACGCCTGGGTAGTCTTGCCGGATCACCTGCACGGCGTGTGGACGCTGCCACCCGGCGATGACGATTTCACCAATCGATGGCGATTGATCAAACAAGGCTTCTCCAAAGCCTTGCCATCGACCGAACGGCGCTCAAAGGTTCGCGTTGCCCGTGGCGAACGTGGGATATGGCAACGCCGGTTTTGGGAACACGCCATCCGCGACGAGGAGGATTATTCGGCTCATGTGGATTATTGCCACATCAATCCGGTGAAACACGGTTATGTCCAATGCGTGTCGGAGTGGCCGTATTCGACGTTTCACCGGTACGTCGAACGAGGTGTGTATCCGTTAAATTGGGCGGGTGGGGTGGAATCCGATATCGATGTGGGCGAGCGGGTTTGAAACCCATTCGGCGCATTACGCTAAATCTCATGCAGCATACACAAGCTGGGGGTTAGAAACCCCCGGTTACCCGATTGGGCGTCACATCAGTCAGCCACGCGCACATACGTTACATCCGCGTTCTCGTAAGGCCGCACTCGGGCGTGATATTCGTAGTCACTGCGGGAGGGCTCCTCTTCTCGATTTTCAGCCCCGTTCATGAAGTCCTCAAGATGGAACTGGAAATGCCAAAGACCGCTGGTTGCGATCGTCTGAACGTAGATCGACATTATTGGCTTAACGCCTATTTCGCCAAGAATATCTCGCGCACAGATCCCCTCGAAGAATACGAGACGAAAGTACTTCTGGAGTCGCTCGATATCGTCTCTTAAGAATTCGAGCGCCAGCCGACCGACGAAGGAACCACCTCGTCCCGCTTCGACATAGCTGTCCGCACTCACTCGGAATCCGTTTAGGTCACGTGCCAGATGCATGGTGGCCGTAGATTTTCCCGAACAACTGGCACCATCAATCACGACAACGCCGGTTGCAGAAGCCGTCCTAGCAGCGACTACCTGATGCAGATCGTTGTAAGTATCACAGCGCATTCAGTGATGCCCAACGTTTGAGTTGAGGGGCGCGGAGACAGCAAGCGAAGCTTGCTGGCGGAGCGTCCCTCTCGAGCGAAGTGTTAGGCATCTCGTCTGACCCACTCATCTACAGTAGTGAACATGTAGTTACCTACCGGGGCATACCGTGGATCGTTATGAACGAATGGGTTAGTGCCAATCCACTCGACAACGACAGACGATGATTCAAGTACCGGCTCGGCAAAGGGCTTTGTCGGCAAGGGATTGCCGACCTACGTTCTTCCCGCCCTACACAAATCCGTACACCGGGATGAAAAACGCTCTAGTAAGGCGGAATAGCCTACCCGCGTATTCCAATCGCAAACGGTCGCTTCGGGAGCGCCGAAGCGACCCTTCCAATCGCAAACGGGCATCCAGGGAGCGCCTGGATGCCCGTTCCGCCGAATGATTCACTTCCAATCCAGCTTGTCGCTCCAGGTCAGGTTGTCGTCGACCCAATAGCCGAAAATCCTTTTGTCGTCGCCGGGGGCGGGTTTGAGGTCGAGGACGAACAGGGCGCGGCCGACGCTGCGGCGGCGGTAGCTGGGTTTGGTTCTTCTCAGGAGCTTGAGGAGCCAATGTCCGGCGTTCTTTTCCACGACCTGGTCGCGCCAGGTGCCGAAATTGATGTAGGTATAGTTTCGGCCCTTGTCGACATCCGGTTCTTCTTCCAGGGGATTATGGGTGTGGCCTTCGCCGTGGATGTGGAATCCGTAGATTCGATTTTCGGGCAGGAAAGCCGGGAATTTCTTCATCTCTTCGAAAGTGACCGCCTCTTCCCGGTGGTGGCTGCGGAACCAGGCGAGTATTTTCATGAACCATTCGATCGCCTTGAGTTCGAGCGTGCGGTGCAGCTTGCTCGCGACACCTAGCCACCAGCGCAGAAATTTCAGGCCGATGCGCCGTTTCCGGGGGGAGCTTTCATAGGTGAAGTCCCAGCTCAGCCACTCGGATACCGAGTCTTGCAGGAGCTTTTCTATGGTGTCGGCGAGGTCGGGCCGCTCCTTGAGCTTCCGGGTTTCTTCGATGATGCGTGAAACCGCCGCATAGCTCGGCCGGTAAAGATCGAGTTCGTCGAGGACTTGTTCCAAACGGGTCACCCCGAGGCTTTTCGCTTCCGCCCGTGCTATGCGTTTCCTGTCCTCCTCGGCCAAGGCTTGCTTCGCTTTCCAGATGAACCCGGACAGAACGCCCGCCGCGACCGTATCGCCGAAGCAGGGATCGGTGAACGGCCGATAGCGGAGTTGCCGCCAGGTCTCGATCTGCCAGCCGTTCTCGATGGACCATTCCGGAAGGGCGCGGCAATTGTCCCCATCGCGCCACTGGCCGTGGGTGACGAACAGGCGGAAGCCGAGGTCCGCATAGTAGAACGGAAACCAAGGGGCGCTGTCGGGACTCTTGAACAGGTTTTCGTCGCCGTACATCCGTCCGACCTTCAGTCGATAGTCTGCCGGAATGTCTTTCAGCGTCCAGCCCAGGCATTCTTCGTAAAAGAGCTTGAGCGCTTCGGGCGCGGACAGGATTTCCTTGTCGTGATTGCCGAGCAGCACCAGGACGTCGACCTTTTTGACGCCTTTGGCCGTGAGCGCGGCCGGCAATTCCTGGAGCATTCGGAAAAACTTGCAATGCCCGCCGGCATGCCCGTCGTGCTGGTCGACGATGCCCTGCATGATCGTTTTCACGATGTCGGGAAAGTCCGGATGATCGCGTTCCCAGGGGTAGACTCCTCGCTCCGCCCAGTGCTTGGTGCGGATCATGTCCACCACGTCGCCATCCAGGACGAACACCAGTTCCTCGATTCCTCGGTCTTCGCACAGGAGAGTGATCTCACCGAAGAAATCGTCCCAGTCGTCGCGGCTTTGCACGCCCACCGTGCCGTCGGTGAAATGCACGTCGCTGATGCAGACGCACAGGCGGTTCGGCCTGGTCGGGTCGCTGATATCGATTTCGTGAAAGAATTCGAGCGCTTCGGATTGGCTCATGATCGGTCCTCCGGGGTTTGTTGTTATTCGTTTTCAGTCCCTGAGGGATGGCCCTGGCTTTCCCTGGCGCGGGCGGAGCGGTTCGGGGCTATCCGTACACGTCGTACAATTCGCCGAGAACGAACCGGGCGAAGCGGGCGACGACCTTGAGTTCGTCGGTCACGGTCTGGGTTTCCGTCGCCCGGATGCCGCCGAGCCAATCCTTGACGCCGCCCATCGACAAGCACAGCGTTCCGGTGCCGAGCGGACTCCCGTCCGCCGCAAACAGGTGCGCGGAAACGGTGGACAAATCCCGCCACATGTCGGGACCCGGATCGTCGTGCAGAATCTGCTCCGCAACTAGCCCGTAACGCCGGTTTTCGCTCTCGAAGCGGAGTTCGTAACCGATGCGCCGGGTTCGATTCGGCAGGCTGGTCAGGGAAAAGCGGCTATCGGCGAGCAACACCATCGGCCCGAAAGCGGGGCTGCTCAGATGGCCGGTGATCCGCGCGGCATGCTCGGGATCGGCGAGAAAAGCCTCGAGGTCGGCGATGTGGATGCACAGCTCGATCTTCAAATCCTGTTTCGATTCCGGTTGCTGCGCCAAGGAGATTTTTCCCTGAAAACACTTCCGGAAGCGGATTCCGGGCACGGGATCTTTCATGCGCGAGGGATTGCTCTGCGCTTCGGCGGTCGTTCCGGGTATCGCGCGCAGATAGGATTTTCCGTCGGCATAGCCCATTTCGATCAAAGTGGCGTGATCGATCTTGCCGAGATAAAGGTCCGGGTCGAGCGGCAAGGGATATTCCGGCTTGACGACATGAACCCGGATCGCACGGGTTTGGCCGTAGGGGCTGTCGCCGTGTTCGATCCGCCGGTTGATCTCTCGGACGGCCTCCAACTGGCTGTTCAGGGCGGCGTTGGCGCTCATTTCCAGCATCTGGACGTACAGATGCAAGGGGCCGCCCCGATAGGTGCCGGTATTGCCCAAACCCCACAAGACCCAGATTTCCTCCGCGCCGTTTTTTACCGTTTCCGTCAGGTTCGCGTCCTGCACGAAGCCGGTATCCAGGTAGATGCCGCCGTCCTTCCGCACCGGGGGAAAAACGCCGGGCAGGGACATGCCGGCAATGATCATGTCTTCGTCGATGTCCCGGTGGGATATCACCTTGACCGCCTTGTTCGCGTAATCCAGGACGTTATAGCTGGCGGAGAGCGAGTCGACGACGCGGATACGGGCGGTATCGATGCCGAAATGTGGCAGCACTTTGGTGCGAAACCCTTTCGAATCCCCCAGTCCTTCCAGGTTTTCCACATTCAGATAATCCTTGAGCGGCAGGAAGGCGATGGTGTCCTTGAGATTGAGCGTGCGCCAGCGCTGGCAGATTTCGGCCGGCTTCAGCCCGGACAGCAGCATGGACATGTTCAGGCTGCCGCCGGACGTGCCGTCGAAGTACTGAAACTCCAGGCCCGCCTCTTCCAGAGCGAGCAGGATGCCCGCCTGATAAGACAATCGAAGACCGCCGCCCGGAAGGACCAGTGCCCGTTTCGGCTGTCCGGACTTCAAGGGGGCGGTTAGCGGAACCGTGTTGGCTGAGTTCATGGCCGGCCTCCTCAGCGGTTCAGGTTGCCGAAGGTCTGTCCGACGATGGGAGCGGTGGGGGCGGGCGGCCAGGTTTCGTCCAGGGGCAGGTTGATGACGCTTTCCATACCCTCGGGTGCGGTCGTCGGCGGCTGGTCTTGGTGCAAGAACCAACAATCCATATGATCGTCCAGAGTGCCGACGGCATTGGGGATGAACGCCGTCATCAGCGGCTTGTCTGCGATTTCCAGGGTTTTCAAGGGTTCCGCACGCGGATGGTCGCCCAGCACCAGTCGGGCTTTGGCCCAGTTGAACAGGCATAGGCCCGCTTTACCCTGGAAATAGATGTAGGACTTCATCAGCATGCCGCGGAACGCGCAGTAATTGACCGTGTTCATGTTCAGCGGGAGGGGCGTAGACGAGGGCCGGCCGATTTCGATATAGGTCACCAGTTTGCCGTCGAGATCGTACTGGCTGCTGACGGTGTCGTCGCCGATCTTGAAATCGAGGTTGGCCTGATGTTTCGGCATGCCCCAGATTCCCTTGCCGCCCTTTACCGAAATCTTGGTGGATACCGGCAAGTCGACCACGTACTGCCCGCTGCCGAACCAGTTCATGAACAGCAGCGGCAACAGCGACGGCGCGGGTTTCAGGCCATGGGTGCAGGCGATGCCTATGCTGTATTCGACGTAGGTGCCGATATTGGTGCCGAGATAATTGATGACGGTGACGACCAAAAAGCCCTTGCTGCCCACCCGCAGCGGATGGACTTCCGCCGGCAGCAGAGCCTTCGCCTTGTCCGGGTTGATCGGAAAGACCGCCATGAGGACGGGCGAGGGCGCACATTGAACGGGCAGTTGGAAAGGGATGTTGTCGACCAGGGAGTGTTGCCCCGAGATGGCTTTGATGCGTTTTGGAATACCCATTGTGATTACCTTGTTGTTGTTCGTTATTTGGCTAGTTCTTGAATCATTAGAGGAAATACGTCGGTGGCGGCGTTCTTGCCCATGAAAACATCCAAATGGCTGTATTCGGGCAGCACGTGCAGCGCGTGAAAACCCGGCCGCAGCGCGTCGAAGTATTGCCAGGATTTTCTCTGGCTTTCCGGCAGGAAACAGCGGTTCTTCTCGCCGGCGAAGAATACGAAGCGCGCGTCGGTTTTCGGCGGTGAAGCGGCGAAATCCGACGGCAAATCCGGCAGGCCGTCGACCGAGACCAGGTTGCCTTTTTTGACGCAACGGGCCATTTGCTTGAAAAAGCGTAGCGGCACGTTGCCGAACTCCTGATTGATCCAATCCTCGTGGACCAGGTCGGTCAGGTTTTCGTGCCGCCACAGTGCGGGAAATCCGCTGCCGTAGGTGAAGCTGACCATCTTGCACACGGTGCTGTCGCACTCGTGGTGGACCAGCTTCACCAGGCCGGTAATGGTTTTGGCGATCAGGGTCGGCGCCTCGACGCCCCAATGCGGATTGACGTAAGGGGTTAGTGCGTTGACCACGGGCACGGCGAAATTCAGCTTGAATTCCGACCAGTCCGGGACCACCGGATGCAGCGACACGGCGTTGCTGACGATGGTGGTGACTTCCGGCACCAGTCCGGCGATAGCGGACATGGTAAAAGTGGTCGAGCCTTGGCAGTGGATGATGGCCTTGACTTTCCGCTGCCCGGTCTCTTCCAGGATCTTGCGCACCGCGTGAGGATGGTCGTAGAGGGCGGCGTGATCCAGAGTCCATTCGTTGGGAGGGAAGTCGATGCTGGCGCGCCAATTTTCCAGCCAGACGTCATATCCGGCTTCCACCAGCGCATCGACGACGGTGGTCTGGCCGGGCGCGCGGAAAATGTTCGCCCGCACCCCTGCGCCATGCACCACGATGACGGGCTCCCGCGTGGGAGCCCGGTCCGCCGAGCGGACGTTGATGAGGTTGAGGGCCAGCCCGTCGCCGGCCGTGAACGGTACGATGCGTTCCGTCAAAGACATGGGACGCTCCTTCCCCGAAGGCGGGGTTCAGGGTTGGATGAAATCCGCGATGCGTTCGGCCAGCGCGGCAATCGTGCGGGACGGGTTGAGGCCCACCGCCCTCGGAATGATGGCGCCGTCGGCTACGTACAGCCCCGGATAGCCGAATACCTCGCCCTTGTGGTCGACCACGCCGTCGGCGATGCTGGTGCCCATGCGGCAACCCCCCAAAGGATGCGGCGTAATGAGATCTTTTAGGATTTCCCAGGTCGCCGGGACTATGGCCGTGCCCCCGGTGGCTTCCGACAGCGTCTTGTGCATGTCGATCAGCGCCTGAACCGCGCCCTCCGATTTCTTGATGTTCCATTCCAGGTCCATCTTGTGGCGGAACGGCGGAATCCAGCTGCGGGAAAGTTTCAGCACACCGTCCGAGGCGTCGACCGCCTGGCCGAACCAGGGCATGACCGCAGACAGCGGATCGCTGCCTTTGTTGAGGGATTTCAGAACCGAGAAGAAATGGCCAAAGTGGTGATCCTTGCTCAAATCCTGAAGGGAATCCTTGAGCAGGTTGGGGAAA
The DNA here is from genome assembly GCF_017832375.1 of Methylocaldum sp. RMAD-M. Taxonomy (NCBI): domain Bacteria; kingdom Pseudomonadati; phylum Pseudomonadota; class Gammaproteobacteria; order Methylococcales; family Methylococcaceae; genus Methylocaldum; species Methylocaldum sp. RMAD-M. Next base: position 177,374 of record NZ_JAFIBZ010000005.1, read on the forward strand.
CCGCCATCCTGCACCCAGAAGCGTTGTTTACGGAAAAAGCCGTCCAGGAAATCGATGGCGCTGGTGATGGTGGGGCCGCGGGTCGGCGAAATTTGGCGGTTCTCATAAATTGCCGGAGTCAGAAAATCGCCGTTGGAACTCCAGCCGACGCCGAGCATCGGGCTCAGCTCGGGCAGGGTGCCGTACTGATCGCGGCAGCGCAGCAAAAGCTCGTTGCTGCCCATGGTACCGGCCGCGACGATCACTTTCTTTGCGTTCAAATGGCCGGGAACCAGTTTTTTCTTCTTCGTGTCGATCACGTCGAAGTCGACCCGGTAGCCCGTGTTGCCGTGCAGGGGGGTGATGCGCTGAACCAGGTGCAGGGGCTTGACCTCCGCGCCGTGCTTTTCGGCGAGAGGGATGTAGTTCAGGTCCAGTGTGTTGCGGGCCTTGACCTGACAGCCGATGTCGCAATTGCCGCAGTGAACGCAGGTCCCCTGTTCCAGGCCGAATGCGTTGACGTGCGATTTCGAGTGCTTGTCGTCGAAGGCGTCGGGCTTGTCGTAGCTGAACTCGGGATCGAAATTGACGGCCAGCGGCATTTTGCGAAAACGCGCCCTATAGCCGCAATTTTCCGCCGCTTCTTTCATGAGCTTCATTTTCGGCGGCCATTGATTGTCCGGCACTTCCTGGACGTTGAGCATCTTGCCGGTTTTTTCGTAATAGGGCTTCAGTGCGTCATAAGTGATTTCCGCCGGCCAGCCTGATTCGAACGCGAACGGTTCGGCCTCGACGAAGATATTCGCGTAAATCAGCGAGCCGCCGCCGACGCCGCAGCCCTGGGCTACGGCCATGTGCTTGTAGAATCGGATGTCGATCCAGCCGTTGTCCTTTTCGGGTTCTTCGTGGGACCACCACCAAGCATCTTTCGGCCCGCGCGGATAATCCTTCACATCCCAGCGGCGGCCGCGTTCCAGAATGCAGACCTTCATGCCTTTTTCCGCCAGACGGCAGGCGGTGACCGCGCCGCCGAAGCCGCTGCCGATCACGATCACATCGTAATGCAAAGTGTCGTCGACATTCTTGTCGAAGACCTGCCTACCGAATTTCGGGATGACGTAGGCATCCCACAGCTTGCCGGCGAAGAATCGGCCGAACTTTTCGACCGCGGCGGCCTTTTCGGCCAGGTTTTCGGCGTTCGGCACTTCGATGGTCGACAACAGGTCGGCCAACTGCTTGATGCCCAAGGTCAGAATGCCCGCGCCTATGACCGGGCCGGTCTTGTCCTTGCCCTGATGCAGCGTGGTATAGAGGGTCGTGGTGTCGGACCACAGATCGAAACCGGAATCGTCCCTGACGTCTTTATGGCCGGCGAGGTAGTAGTCTTCGCCCTGATGATGGAAGGCCAGCTCGTAGACCATATAGGTCATGTCGGGATTGTCGGTGGGCTTGAACAGGTTGAAGACCCCGGTGGGCGCCTCGATGCCCATGCCGAGCGGCGCGAAATCGATGGTGCCTTTCAGAGAGCCTAAATGATCGGGATCGCTGACGAAACGGTCCAAATCGTCGATACCGACCTCCGCGTGCATGGCCAGAGTGGTCCCGTCCTGTTTTCCCCGCTGCGCGCCTTCCGCGGTATCGCTCGCCCCCAAAGCAAAATACCCCGACATGGTTTCCTTAAAGGTCAAGGATAAGATCGTCATCATTATTCTCCTTCTCGTTATGGATGATGAATGTATTGTTATAGGTCGGCCCGGAAATGCTTTTTCGGTATTAAGGGTAATCCGATTTAACCCCCGAGTCCGTCACACGATCTACGATTCAAAACTCTCCTGAAAAAAATGAATAATAGTCCGCCTTACGAAAAACGACATCTAAATATTGAAGATAATTGGCCTGACAAGGCAAAAGGCCTTTGTAAACAACGAACCCTTGGTTTGTGCCAGTGCTTTTTATCCCTTATCCCACCGGACATTAAGTATCAGCCGGAAGCGGTTTGGCGCGAGCGGAACACTGAAAAGTGCGGCATATCTATGAGCCGCATGAATTCTGTCGGCTTGCGGCCGCTTCCATGCTAAATGGGCTATACGCTTGTGAGTAGGCTTCAGCCCGCGATTGGCAGGCGCACCGGATCACGGGCTAGCCCGCAAGAGCTAACCGCTAGCGATGCGCTGTTCGAGATAGGATGGGGTCGCCGGCGTGCATTTGCTTCCCTAGATCCGAGGCAATGCCTTTATTAACCCGGCCTATAAATATAGGCCGGGTTAATCCGGGGCAGGGATGCCCCGGCGCGGCGACAAGCCGCGTGAGCCCAGGCCGGGCGTGTACCGGCCTGGGCGGCGGCCCGAAATACCAGGAGGGTATTTACGGGCCTGATTAATAGGTTAAGCCATCATGCCGGCAGGGAATCACGCCGGACTATCCTACGCCCATTGGGAAAATGCGCAAATCCGTTCCCGGCGGATTGGTCCGCCACAAATTTGCCAGGAGCAACCATTCGGTCGGGAGCCGAATGGGGCAAACGAAGTTTGCCTAGCGGGCCAAAGCCGGGGACGGCTTTGGTCAATTGGGAAGTGCGGAGTTCGGTCCGAAGAACGAGCCTCAGGGACGGGGTGAGCACAAAACCGTCGGGAATTGGTTTTGGACTGCCCGCGGCGGGGCAAGATTCGTGGAATGCGGCTTTATTGCCGCTGCATCCTCAGTTCACCTTTTTGAAGAAACGAGTTTCCTGAACAATCGTGCTTTAAAAGTCCCGGAAGCGAGGCGAATACTCGTCTCGTTCTAATGGTAGGGGATCTATTGCCTCCTAAATCCGTAATGGCTCACACGGAATTAACCTCGTCGAATTCGATCGAGTTTCTGTTTGTTATGCCCGTGTTTACCTTAGTGATTTAGTATTTAAACGAATATTTAAATACTATTGGAATTTCATCAACTATACTTTTTCGCTTCTCCCTTTACCGATTCCGCACCATATTATCGGGCGCTTTGCAGTCCGGGTGGTGCCAGATTCGGGTTATGGTCGATAACGTACAGGAACCGGACCAAGGTTCCCCGTTCGGCGTGGTCCTTGAACCAACCGTTTTCGGCCATACGGGCTTCGCAAAGGAATTCGTTGCCTTCGGCAGCGAACTCGGGTTGCAGTGTCCGGGAGAACTCGTAGTTCTTTATCCAATGATTTCGGATGTTTGCGGTGAAGTCATGCTGGGTATAGCGGAACGACAAGCCTTGTAAGGTTTCGGCCATGCGCGTGTGACCGGGGAGCAAGATCGTGTCGGGATCGTTTTCTTCCTTTGCCTGAAAGGCGGCGACGATCATCCGGCCGCCGGGGGCCAGTTTGGCGTTGAGCTTCGCCAGCGTGGCACCGTAATCGCCCATGAAATAAATGGAATCGATTGCCAGGATGACGTCGTAATCCCCGCCGGGGAGCTCGTCGTGGATCAGGTCGACGCATCGGAAATCCAGCGCGGGCGTTTTTCCCTGCGTTCTGCGTTGCGCCTGAGCGATGGCGACATCCGAATAATCGACTCCACGTATGGTGCAGGCGGTGCGCTGATGGAGATACTCCGTGATGTATCCGTTGGAGCAGCCGACTTCCAGAACCTTCTCACCCGGCTTGAGCAGCGAAGCCAGGCAATCCATCTCGTCCGTGTCCATCATGCCGTGCTGGCACAAGTCCCGGCCGTAAACCGCCTCGCAGAAGCGCGAATGGGTCGGGCTTTCGGCTGCACGCCGAAAATATTCGTTGTACCAGGCTTTCGAAAACATCTGGGCCTGACCCATGTCGGCCGTGTGGTTCATCAGTTCGCCCATGCTCTGATCCATACGTATGCTCCGGTGTTATTTAATTAGTGAATTCTAATATATCAGGCGTGCTCGGGATTTGTCCCGAGAGCGTTGCCTCTTGATGTCAGCAATGGCGCTAGAACTGGAAAAACGGCCACTCGGGTTCGAGTCCGAGCATGATTTGTCCGACTGCCTCCAGCTTGCCCGCGTTGATGAAGCCATGCTGGGTGATGACGTGGATGTCGCGGAAGTGCTTCGAGAACTCATATTCTTCTCGGATTCCCGAGGCTCCCACGATCTCGTGGATGAGGTCCACCGCTGCCGCGGATTCGAGAACGGCGTGGGTCATCGCGAGTTGCATTTTGGCTTTGAGCTCTATCGTGACGGATCTCGCAGCGACGGCTTCTTTCCAAGCTTCCTCGAACGCCTGGTAGAAATAGAGTCGGCCGGCACCGAGTTTGGCTTCGGCTCGTGCGAGCTGTGATTGAACGACGGCCTGATTCTTGAGCGTCTTCGTTCCATACGCGGGCGTCTTCCGGGTGATGAGCTCGACCGCTTCATCGATGGCCGCGCGTGCGATACCGAGCGCCGGCGGGACGAGGGCGGCGATCGCCGGCCAGACCGTCAGCCGGTAAAGAGATCCCTGATAGGCGCTGCCCGGTTTCTCTAACGGTCGCCATGGCGCGGCCCAATGCTCGGGGATGAATACGTCCCGCATCTCGACATCATGGCTGCCGCTGCCGCGCATGCCCATCGTGTTCCAGTTGTCGACGATTTCGGCTTCGGGCGCGGGAACCGCGATCAACAGCATTTCCGGATTGCCATCGGCGGCCACGCGCAGTTCGCCATCATCGTAGATATTCGCAAAGCCGAGAAAGGCCGTCGCATGGTGTGCGCCGCTCACGAAGGTCGTGCGTCCCGAGATGCGATAGCCGCCCGCGACCGGAACGGCCTTGCGCGCAGGGTTGAAGGAGCCGACCGGAATTGCCTCGAACCCAAAAATCTCCTGCGCGGCCTGGTCGCCGAACCATGGGGCGAACATATCGTGGGCAACGGCGATTTGCAGATTCCAACCCGCCGCACTGTCGATACGGGAGACTTCCTCTATTACGCGAAAAGCAGAGATCGGCTCGACCTCAAGTCCGCCGAATGCCTTCGGCCGCCACAATCGATAGAGGCCCGCCTCCTGCATCGCCTTCGCCACCGGTATTGCCAGTTTGCGCTCGCGTTCGGCCGCCTGTGCATATTGGCGGATGATCGGTTCGATCTCTCGAACCGTTTTCAGCAGGGAATCGACTGTGGGCATGAACGCCTCCTCTGTTTACGTCTTATCGAATGCGGGCGCGGATCGACCGCTTCTCCGAGCCGCCGGAGTATATCAAAGGGTAAAAGGGCGGACGGCAAGGCGGTACCTCGGTGAGCGGAACGGTGGCCGATCAGGAGCGACGGAGCGAGGCGGTGAAGTTCGCGGGATGTGGCTCGTTTTTCACCCACATCCCGCGACTCTTGGCTGGAAGTCGGACGACGGATCGTTCGAAACGCTTACGAATTACAAATAAGCGTCACCATAGGAGGTGGATTTTTCGAAGTTCTCCCACACATAGGCCGGTTCGACCAGGCTCTTGGTCGGAATCGGACTGGTGATGACGTCGAAAACGCCGGATGCGGTCCTGCCGAGCGTGTCCAGCGTACCCATGATCAAGCCGCCAGCGCTCCCGACGACGGGATTGGTCTTCTTGCTTGCGCCTACGATATTTTTCGGAACTTCCCCAATCCCGGTAAACAGATTTGCAAATCCCCTCGTGAACTTGTCGCCTACCTCGGAAAAGTAGCCGTCCGCGTGACCGGCCGGTGCATGGGCGGCGATCGCAAGAGCTACGGTCAAGGTAAGGGATTTTACGTTGCGCATGGTTGTTTCCTCAGCAAGTCTTGTTGTTATATAGTTTCGTGACGAAACTAAAGTGTAGGGGGGCGGAATTGCTTAAGTCAACAGCCATGACAACCGGCCTGGTCGCCTCGTGCGAAAGGCTTGCAAGGCCGGGCTCAGCCTTCGGCCGATATGCTGGATTGATACCGAAGCCAGTTTTGGTTCGTGTCCCGGTCGAGTTCGTCAATCCGACGATCGATGGCGCCGATGACGTAACGCGAATACGGGCCGAGATGCAGGTACATCGCCATGAGACTGACAGCGAGACGCAAGGCCTGCGGGTTGGTTTTGGCGCAGTTCATGAAGGTCTGCCAGAATGCGTCGCGCAATTCCGGCAATTTGTTGAAAACCTTGTTGACCGTTTCGACGGCGCCGACTTTTCGCCGGGCGTCCCCTTTAGGTAAGTCGCGAGGACGATCGGATCGGTCCAGCAGGCTGACCAGCCGATTGATCCGTCCGACGTAGGCGACCGGGTCATACACGCGCTGGAGAATGCGCCGGTAGTCGTCAAGCACATCCCGGAGCGGGCGCAAGGTGTCGAAATTCAAACCACTGGTGCATTGGTCGCCGGCGTCCACGTCCGGCATGATGTCATGGCCCGGATGGAGGCGCCCCTCCCGCTGTAGCCGCCGGGTCAGCTGTGTATTCGGCAATGCATACAGAAGCCCCACCATGCACACCGGAATCGCCGCCGCCTCGATGAAATCCGCCATGGCATCGGCGATCGAGTCCTTTTCGCTGTCGAATCCGACGATGAACCCGGCAGTAACCATCATGCCGTAGGAGTAAATCTTGTGGATGCTCTCGACCAAGTCGCGGCGGGTGTTCTGCCTTTTCTTGGTCGCGATCAGAGTCTCCGGGTCCGGACTCTCGATGCCGATGAAGACGAGGAAGAAGTTCGCCCGTTTCATGAGTTCGAGAAGCTCGGTGTCTTCGGCGAGATTGATCGAGGCTTCGGTCGAGAATTCGAAAGGAAAGTCATGGGCTTCCTGCCAGGTTATGAGTTCGGCCAGGAACGCCTTTACCACCTTCTTGTTGCCGATCAGGTTGTCGTCCACGAAATCGACGTGCCCCCGGTAACCCATGGAATAGAGTGCATCGAGTTCGGCGAACACCTGCGTCGCGGTTTTGGTGCGCGGCACCCGTCCGTAAAGCTCGATGATGTCGCAGAACTCGCAGGTGAACGGACAGCCCCGTGAGAACTGCAAACCGACGTAAAGATAATGCTCGAATTTGAGCAAATCGAAACGCGGGATCGGGCTCTTCGTGACATCGATCTGGAACTTGGGGGCGGTGAACATCCCCGATCGTTGTCCACTCTCCCAGGCATCCACGAACGTCTGCATAATGCCCTCGGCTTCTCCGAGAACCAGGAAGTCCGCCGAACGGTAAACGTGCGGACTCGAGGTCGCATCCGGCCCGCCCACGACCACGGGCGTGCCCATGATGTGGGCTCGTTCGATCAAGTCGAGCGTATCGGGCTGCTGGGTAATCATGCCCCCCGTCATCACCATATCGGACCAGGCGATATCCTCGTCGCTAAGCTCCTCGGTGTTCCGGTTGACGAGACGGATATTCCATTCTCGAGGCAGCAATGAAGCTACGGTAACCAAGCCAAGCGGAGCGGCCGGATAACGTGCGCCCACCAATTCGCAGGCTTCGGGGTAATTCCAGAACGATTCCGCTTTGAAGCGCGGATAGATCATCAAAACATTGCAGGAGGCCACTTCCTTCATGATGTTCTCCGATCCATGGAAATTAGCAGGGGGCGTGGGATTTGACCCAACAGTGCGCTTCTGAAAGATACCTGTCAAGGTCCAGATTCGGTCTGTTCGCATGACGTAAGTGGCTTTCTGTCCGGCATGTGTTACAGCTGAAAGCAAGACAGAACGCCCGCACGTCATTGTCTTGACAAGCGTTCAAGCCGGGTAGAGTGGGAGGATTCAGCTCCGGAAAACGTTTCGGTAGAGTGGGGCGGCGAACGAGACCGACATTCGCAAGGTCTGTAGATGCCGGTTTGAGCTCGGATTCTGCACGGTTGCATTCTGGATGACGGACTGACTCGTCCAATCGGAGCAAAAAGCAAGAATCTCTTTTCGTTGGCTTATTGACGGATGATGTTCTTAAGCACAAAATCTTACGTTTGTCTTACATTGGGTATGCGCCATGGAGACCACCAAACTTTCGAGCAAAGGCCAAGTGATCATTCCCAAAGGGTTTCGAGCGGCCCACGGTTGGGAAGCAGGGCTGGAGCTGGTTGCCATCGAGGTTGGCGACGGCATTCTGCTCAAACCGAAAGTGCCTTTCGAGGAAACCGTTCTCGACGAGGTTGCGGGCTGCTTGCGGTTCGAAGGGAAAGCCAAGAGCGATGAAGAAATCGATCAAGCGATACGCCAGCACGTAAGGAAGGAATGGCGTGATAGCGATTGATGCCAATATTGTCGTACGACTTCTCACCCGGGACGATCAGGCTCAATACCAGGCCAGCTACCAGCTCTTCCGGACGGCCGAGATCTTCATACCCGATACGGTGATCCTGGAAACCGAATGGGTGCTGCGTTATGCGTACGACTTTAAACCCGCGGAAATCTGCTCCGCATTCAAAAAGCTATTCGGGCTCAAAAACGTTCATGTAAACAATGCCCAGCTTGTCGCGCGGGTGATCAACTGGCACGAAGCCGGTCTGGATTTCGCCGATGCTTTCCACTTGGCGAATAGCGAGCGGTATTCGTCCCTGAAAACATTCGACGAGCGGTTTATCAAGAAGGCTGGCGGCTTGTCGGATTGCTTGGTGGGAAAGCCCTGATTCGCCTGTAGGCTGGGTCAGAGAAACAAGCCCCAGTTTTTATAGGCCGCGAACGCAGAGTGAAGCTGGGGTTCCGCAAAACGGCCATTGACTCATGCGTTGGCAGCAAGCGAGAAATGAATCGGAATTGGGCGACTTTCTCCTTGTTCCAGGCGCTCGGCAATGACGCGCAGGGCAAGAGCTTCAACCTTGACCATGGCCTCCTCGGCATTTGCGCCATAGGCGAGCACGCCCGGCAATTCAGGAACTTCGGCAAGCCAACGGCCATCCTCTTCTTGCTCGTGTTCGATACAGAAATTCATGGATTTTCCGGTTGGTAAACGTAACTGAACTTAGTCCTACTATAGATCGCGAAAATTAAGGCGGTTTACCCACGTTCATCACTGATACCGCAACGCCTCGATCGGCCGAAGTTCGGCCGCCTTGCGGGCGGGATAAAACCCGAAGAAGATGCCCACTGCCGCGGCGACGGTGAAGGCGAGCAGGATGGACCAGAGGGTGACGACCACGGTCATGCCGCCCAGGCTGGCGGCGAGCCAGGCCCCGGCGAACCCGATGGCGGCGCCGATCAGGCTGCCGGCCAGGGAGATGATCAGGGCTTCCAGGAGGAATTGCAGCAGAATATCCTGCCGCCGCGCGCCGATGGCGAGGCGGATGCCGATTTCGCGGGTCCGTTCGGTCACCGAGACCAGCATGATGTTCATGATGCCGATGCCGCCCACCAGGAGCGATACCGAGGCAATGGCGCCCAGCATGACCGACATGGTGCGGGTGGTTCCGGCGGCGGTTTGGGCGAGGGCGGTCAGGTTGCGGACCGTGAAATCGTCTTCCTGGCCCGGCCGGATGCGGTGCCGGGTGCGCAAGAGTTCGATCAGGCTTTTCTCCGCGCGCGGCATCGCTTCGCTGGAGCGGGCTTTCGCCATGATGAACCGGACCATCCCCGGAAACGGATTGCCGAACAATTGGCGCTGCGCTGTCGTCAAGGGCACCATCGAGGTATCGTCCTGATCGCGTCCGTCGAGACTCTGCCCTTTGGGTTCCAGGACGCCGACAACGAGGAACGGGCTGTTCTTGACGCGGACCGTCTTGCCGACCGGGTCCTCATTGCCGAACAGGTTTTGAACGACGGTCTGCCCGAGCACGATCACCCGCGTCGCCGAGCGTACGTCGCTGTCGGTGAAGACGGTGCCGGAAACCGGATGCCAGTCGCGCACTTCGAAATAGGCCGGGGTGGTGCCCATGATGGAAGTTGCCCAGTTGTTGGGGCCGTAGATCACTTGCGCGATGTTGGAATAGGCGGGTGCGACCGAGGCGATCTCGGGCAGTTCGCCGATGGCCTGGGCATCGGTGACGGTGAGGGTGGGCACGGTTCCGCCGCCCATGCGCACGCCGCCCGAGGTCGACGAGCCCGTCAATATGATGAAAAGATTGCTGCCCATCGAGGCGATCGCTTCGCTCACCATGGCCTGGGCGCCCTGTCCGATCGCCATCATCAGCACCACGGCGCCGACGCCGATGATCATGCCGAGCATGGTGAGCGCGCTCCGCAGCCGGTTGGCGCCCATCGCCTGCAGCGCTTCTTCCAGTAAGGTGCCGAACATCATGAATGTACTCCTCCCAGAATCTCTTCCACCGGACCGTCCTCGGCGATATGTCCGTCCACGACATGAATCAGGCGCTGGGCATGGCGCGCCACGTCGGGCTCGTGCGTCACCAGGACGATGGTCAGGCCCTCGTTTCGATTGAGTCGTTCGAATAAAGCCATGATTTCTTCGCTGGTATGGGTGTCCAGATTGCCGGTGGGCTCGTCCGCCAGAATCAGCTTCGGCGAATTGGCCAAAGCGCGGGCGATGGCTACCCGCTGTTGCTGTCCGCCCGAGAGTTGCGGCGGCCGATGGCCGACACGGTGGCCGAGGCCCACTTCTTCGAGCAGCTTCCGCGCGCGCGCCTCGCGCTCTTCGCGTCCCACGCCGGCATAGAGAAGCGGCAACGCGACATTGTCCTCGACCGTCTTCCGGGGCAGCAGGTTGAAGCCCTGGAAGACGAAGCCGATGGTGCGGTTGCGCAATGCGGCCAGTTCATCCGGCCCGAGTCGGGCGGTATCGGTGCCGTTCAACACGTAACGGCCGTCGCTCGGAATGTCGAGGCAGCCCAGGATGTTCATCAAGGTCGATTTGCCGGAGCCCGAAGGCCCCATGATGGCGACGAACTCGCCGGCATCGATCGTGAAGTTCAGACGATGCAGCACGGGTACGGTTCCGGAATCGCCGACAGGATATGTCTTGACCAGATCGACGACTTCGATGAGTGACGGAGGCATACCCTTAATGCATCCTGACCCTAAAGGAGCCGCCGGTACCGCCGCTGCCTCGGCCCGAATCGGCAGCGTCTTTTCGCTGGTCTTCGGTGACCAGCGGATCGTCTTCCTTGAGATCGCCTTCGACCAGTTCCACGAACTTGCCGTCGGTGATTCCCGTGCGCACCGGGACGGCCACCGGATTTCCTTCTTCCAAGCGATAAACCGCCTTCCCCTTGGGCTTGGGGGTTTTCGTGTCTTCCGCGCCTTCCGTCGGCTCGTAGCGTAGCGCGGCCACCGGCAGCCTAAGTACATTCTTGCGCTCGTCGACGACGATGGTGACGAAAGCCGTCATGCCGGGCATCAGGATCTCGTCAGGATTGTCGACATCGATTACGACGTTATAGGTCACGACGTTTTGGAGAACCTGCGAGTTCAGACGGATCTGGCGCACGGTTCCGACGAAATCCCGTCCCGGAAACGCGTCGACCGCGAAATGTACGGTTTGGCCGACTCTCACCTTGCCCACGTCCGCTTCGGCGACCGTGGTGTCGATCTGCATCTTCTTCAGGTCCTGGGCGATGGTGAAAAGGGTAGGGGTCTGGAAGCTCGCGGCTACGGTCTGGCCCACATCCACGTTCCGCGACACCACAACGCCCGATACCGGCGAGACGATCACGCTGTAGCGCAGATTGGTCTCGTCGCGATGCACCTGAGCGGTGGCGGCGGCCACTTGCGCCCTGGCCGCACCCAACGCCTGTATCGCCGCATCCAATTCGGCGCGGGAGATATAGTCCTGCCCGAACAGGGCGCGAGCACGCCGCTCGTTGGCCTCCGCCAGCTGCAAAGATGCGCGGGCATTGGCCACGTTGGCGCGGCTCTGATCGAGCTGGGCGCGGAACAGGGCCGGGTCCAATTCGGCAAGCACCTGGCCTTCGCGGACTCGATCGTTAAAGTCGGCGTGGAGCGTCTGGACCGTACCGGACACCTGGGTGCCGACGTTGACCAGCACCACGGGATTCAAGGTTCCATTGGCGGAAACGGTTTGCTGGATATCGCCCCGGGCGACCGGAGCCGTGCGGTAGGCGGAGGCATCGGCGGCATGCCGGTTCTTGTTCCACAGTACGAATCCGCCGGCGACCAGGGCCAAGATGAGCAACAAGATTAAGAGTTTCGAACGCGACATCATGAACCTTGATTAAGGGAAATTGGTCTTTTTTTCCACCGCCCGCGAACTGGCGCCGATCTCGGTCGGATCCAGAGCGCCTATCGCCTGCGCGAGGCGGGCTTTGCCGATGTGCCAGTTATAGCGGGCCTGGACGTGCTGCAAGCGGGCATTGGCAAGATCGGCTTCGGCGTTCAGAAGTTCCAGAATGCTGCCCGCTCCGGCTTTATAACGGCCCAAGGCTACCTTTTCCGCCTGGGTCGCGCTTGCCAAGAGATCGTTCGTGCTGGACAGCGTTTCCCGCGTGGTATTCAAATCGAAATAGGCGCGCCACACGTCGAGAGCGATCGTTTGATCCAATTGATCGCGGGTGGCTTCCTGGACCGATACCTGTTCCTCGGCGCTCCGAATCTGGTAGGTATTGGCGAATCCGGTGAATAGCGGCACGCTGAGTTGCAGACCGACCGACCAGCTTTGGAAGCTTTGCGAGATGCTGGAATCGCTGTAGGCGTAATTGCTCACCAGCGAAACAGTCGGCAGGCTGCCCGAGCGCGCCGATCTCACATTCGCCTCGGCCGCTCGGACCTGGGCCTCGGCCGCAGCCAAATCCGGACGCAACGCTTTCGCTTCTTCGATCAAGGCTTGCACGTCGCGTTCCCGTTCCGCATCCGGCTCGATGAAGGCGGGCGGCTCGATGTCCAATGACGCATGGGGCTTGAGGCCCATGGCGTTGGCCAGAACTCCCAAGGCATTCTGCGCGTCGCCGGTGGCTCTCTGGCGGTTGAGTTTGGCTTGCGCGTAGGCGGTTTGAGCTTGCAGCTTGTCGGCGAGAGCTGCCGCGCCGACCTCGTAACGAAATGCCGCCGCCTCGAATGCTTCCTCGCTGGACCGTTCGGAAGCTTCGGTGGCTTCGAGCGCCGAGCGGGCCGCGAACAACTGGTAATACGCTTGCACTGCGGTGAATAGCACGTTCTGCAGCGTCGATGCGTGGCTCCAGTTGGCGGCATCGAGCGCCGCCCGCGCATTTTCCAGTCGCGCGGATCGGCCGCCGAAATCGAACAGCAGATAGTTGAGGCTTACCGAGGGCGTGATCCGGAATTGTTCCCTGCCCCCGAAGGTTCCGCCACTAACCCCCGTTCCCAGGGGGAAGCCTTGCAATTGGCTTTGGGATACGCTTCCGGAGCCGGTCTGGCCGTATGAGGCCGTGGTGTTCAGGTTGACGGTAGGGAGGTAGGCGGCTTCCGCCACGCCGAACTGGGCCGCCTGAACCCGTGCGTTCGCCCAGGCTTGGCGGGTTTGCGGATTGTGGCAAAGCGCCTGGTCGATGATTTCGAGCAAGGACCAGGCTTGGCCGGCGCGTGCATCCGCCGGGCAGGGATCGCCCAGTCCGGGTTTCCGGACCGATCGCGCCGGAGTCGGCGCCACGGCTTTGCGAGTGTCCAGGGGATCTTCGAGAAACGGCGGACGTTCCGCCGCCGGCAAATCGTCGGCCAAGAGCATGCCGGCCAACAATAAGAATCTCAGCCCGGACGCGGGGCGTGGTCTGGCATTCATGCGTTCTTAGCGTTCGGGTTTTTCGAGCAAGCGCCGGCGTCCCTCACCCGATAATTCGGGCGCGGCCGTCAAGATCACCGTGTGCAGCGTGGTTTGCAGGGCGGTCATAGCATGGTCGCTTCGCTCCAATGCCGCTTCGAGAAGGTGCCGGTCGAACGGCTCGGCTTGGAGCGTCCGTCTGACCTCGTCGCGGGAGGCGCGCACCGCCTCGATGCGAGATACGAGTTCCGGCCGCTGCGCATCCAGGATGCTGCGGAACGTCGAGGCATCGTGCTCCGGCAATCGTGACGTGAACCGTTCTTCGAAAGATTCGATCGACAACCACGGACGCCGGTGCGTGTGTTTATAGGTGCCGACGCCGAGCCAGGCTGACAGAAACACGTTGAGTAGGAGCGAGCCCAGAAGAATCCAGGCGGTGGTTCGGGACGACAAGCTGAAAGGCTTCATCGATCGCTGAAATCCTCTTGCATGGGGGTAAGGGCAGCCGTGTTGAGCCAGTCCTCGGAGGTCGTGCCGTTGATTCCGCCGTACCAACCCAAAAGACAACCCATGATGAGCGCGAGACCGAAGGTGGCCACGCCCGGCCAATACGACGCAAACGGCCAAACGACGATGTCGGTCGGCGGCGCGATAGCGGAAACGGGCTGCTGCGGCAATGCGAGGGCTCGTTGGCAGATATGTTGCGCAAGCTGCTCGGATGGCGTTTCGATGCGCCAGAGATCGAGCAGACGGTCGATGCGCTCGGCCTCGGTGCGTTCTGCTCGAAAGCGCGAAGAGCCCGCCAGCCGGCGCCAGATCCCATGCGGCTTTGTCGGCCAACGCCGGGTATCGGCGCCGAAGGCGGCGAAATGATGTTTGAGGCGGGTCAATAGCATCGGACTCCTCCTAAGTTCGGATCAATGGGGCCAGACGTTCGCGTAGTGTGCGGCGCGCCCGGACCAGCAAAGCTTCCAAAGCGCCCACCGAGATCTCGAGAATTTCGGCGGCTTCGGCATTGCTGAACCCTTCGTAATAACACAGAACCAGGGCGCTCCTCTGGCGCATCGGCAGTTCCTCGACCGCCGAGGCGATCTGTTCGGCCTGCTGTTGCTGAGTCAGCACGGATTCCAAATCTGCGGCTTGGATAAGCGGTTCGTCGTCGCCCCAGGGCTCGTATCGGTCCCTGCGGCGGCGATCGATGCACAGATTGACGACAATCCGTCCCAACCAGACGGCGAAAGTGCCTTTTTGCGGGGACCACGCCGCGGCGTTTACCCAAACCCGCAGAAAGGCTTCCTGCACAACTTCCTCGGCCTCGGCCGATACTCCGCTGATCCGCCGCGCCAGCGCATACATCCGGGGAGTATGGCGATGGACCAACAACGAAAATGCGTCGTGATCGCCTTGAGCGACCCGACTCATGAGGATTTCGTCGCGGATCGATGCGGTATCGCCGTTCTGCTCCTGTCGGCGGGACTGAAATCCGGTTCCGGATGTCATGATCGAGCAGGACAAATCGTTCACGACCAGTTGCTGTTTAGGTACGCCGATTCGATCGGAACGGCGGTGAGTGGATCGGCGTCCCCGATAGGCGAGCATCGTAGGTCGGCAATCCTTTGCCGACGCATGTATCGGCAAAGGATTGCCGACCTACCAAAAGAGATTGGTACCGGGGAAATTCGCGAAAACGCTTTCATATCTCTATATACGCAGGTACGGGAAAAAACCTGCGCGCGCTGAAATATCGGAAAACGGGGGCAGGACGGTCAGAAGAACTTCTCGTGCAGAGACAGGATGACTTCCATCACGATGAGAATGACGATGTACCACTCCACGCGGAGCGTCTGGCGGCTGTTGACCAGGTCCAGATAGGTTTCGGCGGTGCGGGAGATCAGTTCCAGCTTGCGCGATAGCGCCAGATCCCGATCACGCAGTTCGTATTCGTAGGCCAGCCTCTCATAAAGGCGGTCGAGTTCGATGTCTTCCCAGGTGATTTCCGGCTTTTCGGTGACTTCGACGCGGCCCACGGTCCGGGTCAAAATCAACAAGACGTTGCCGATTTCGTTGAGTATCTCTTTCTTGTCCCGGGCGGGGCCTAGGCCCTGGCTCAGGCGTTCCGCCAGCCGCTCGACGCGGTCGAAGACCTCTCCGACGCTGCGTTCGTAATAACCCAGCACGCAGCTTTTCGCCAGCACGTGGGCGACGACTTGCAGCCGGCCCGTAGTCGCTTCGGTAAGACTCAATCGCCCATTTGTATCGAAGCGCTCGGGCCGGTCGGGATCGATGATGATGTCTACCTCGTCCGATTCGGGGTGCGCAAACGGATTTTGGACCGACGGTGCCAGGCGCTCGAGGATTTCCGTTTCTTCGGATCGGGTGAGACCGACGAGCACGACGACGCCGAAGCGAAAAATGAGGCTGTAACCCCTTGGACCCACCAGCATGGTCAGCGGTCCCACGGCGAGCCGGCTGCCGCGCTCCAGATCCCGAATATCGATGCGGGTCCCGAGAAACCAGGCCCGTGCGCGTAAAAGTTGGGCGGCTTCGGTCGCCTTTTGAATGTCCTCCGTTTGCACCGGCTCTGGTCCTTATAGGCTATTCATCGCGTTTCGAAGCGGTATGCCGCTCGCCGAATTTTTCGGCGACCTGCTTGTAATAACGGTCGTGCAGCGCCAGGTTGCCGCCGCGCATTTCTCCCAGCCGCTGCACGAGCAGATGCAGCCGATTTAAACCCTCCCGGTATTGCGCCGATGAATCGTCGCACAGCTCGATCAGTCGGCCGACGTCTTCGATCTCCCGCCGCAAACGCACTTCCTCGGGAACATAGCCGGCGTTCTTGAGAACCCGGTACGCCATGCGCAGATCGGCAGGCACCAGGGCCAGTTCCTCTTCGTCGGGTACGGGTTTGCCGGCGCCGGGCAAATCGTTCAAATCGCCGCGCGCGATGGCCTCCCGGATTTTTTCTTCCGCGATTCGATCGAGAAATGCGAGCGTACTCATGGGGCTATGGAAAAACCTTAGTGATGCCTCTCGTGAATTTCCCGGTGCAGTGCCTTGTATTCCTCGGAGAGTTTGTGCTCCGGCGCGTAATGGATCAGCGGCTTGGATTCGCTATGGGATTCGCGCACCTTCACCGAGGGCGAAAGCTTGGTCTGCAATACCGGATGGCCTTCCGAGATCAGCTGGTTGACCAGTTGCTGAGGCAAATTGGCGCGGCCCTGGAACTGGTTGACGATGATGCCTTCGATTTCCAGCGCGTCGTTGTGGTCCGCCTTGATCTCGCCGATCACGGCCAGCAGGTTGTACAGCGCTTCCCGCGAAAAGGCGTCGCAATCGAAGGGAATCAGGCAGCGCCGGGCGGCGATCAAGGCCGATCGGCTGTAGAAGTTGAGTACCGGCGGCGTGTCGATATAGATGCGCTCGAATTCGCCGAGAGCATCCAGCGCCTCGCGCAGCTTGTAAATCTTATAACGGGATTCGAGCCGGCTCTGCAGCGGTTCCAATTCGGGATGCGAGGGCACCACATAGAGGTTAGGGAACGGCGTTTCGTGTATGGCGCTATCCAGCCCGGTGTTCGGGCTCTTGCCGAACAGGTTCAGGCTTAAGGTGTCCTTGAAGAAGTGGGCGATGCTGGCGTCCGGATCGGCCACCTTCTGGCCCAGCAAATAATGGGTGGAGTTGCCCTGGATATCGAGATCGACAACCAAGGTTTTCTTGCCTTCGGCGGCGCTGATGGCGGCGAGATTGCAGGCAATCGTGGACTTACCGACGCCCCCCTTTTGATTGAAAATAACGCGGCGCATAGAAGTTCTCTTGATGGATGGGTAAAAAATATCCAGAAAAGTATAGAGAACAATAGCATCCGATAGCTAGGGAAACCCCGAACAAATGAGGAAGCCGTTTGTGTCCGGCCTGCGTCTCGCACCCTTCCAATCGCAAACGGACCTTTAGTCGGTCCCTTCCAATCGCAAACGGACCTTTAGTCGGTCCCTTCCAATCGCAAACGGCATCTCTGGGAGCGCCAGAGCTGCCCTTCCGACAAAGCCCTTCGCCGAGCCGATACGTCGGCAAGGGATTGCCGACCTACATATCCGAATCCCTTACACCGATTCGGAAAACGCTCTCTGGGAGCGCTAGAACGACCCTTCCAGGAGCGCCGGAGCCACCTTTTCAATCGCAGACGGTCGCTCGGAAATGCCGAAACCCGATCAAAGAACCGCGAGCCGATAAACGAGCCCCGCCATGGCACAAATACCGATCAGAGGAATAACGCCCAGCTTGAAGCGGAGCAATGCCGTCGCCGAGGTTAGAGCGATTCCCACGGACAGCCAATCGACAGGGCCGTTCAGGCCGTTGGGCCAGAACAGGTGATAAGCGAAGAACACGGCAAGATTCAATATCACGCCCACCATGGCGGCGGTTATGCCGGTCAGGGGCGCGGTGAACTTGATGTTGCCATGGGTCGCTTCCGCCAGCGGCCCGCCCAGCAGGACGAGCAGAAACGACGGCAGAAACGTGAAATAGGTCGCGATCACCGCCCCGGCGGCACCTCCGAGCAAGGGCGCGCCGTCGATCAAATCCTTACTCCAGCCGGCCAGGAAGCCCACGAAGGTAACCACCATAATCAAAGGACCCGGCGTGGTTTCTCCCAATGCCAGCCCATCCATCATTTGGGGAGCGGTCAGCCAGTGGTAATGCTCGACCGCCCCTTGATAAACGTAAGGCAGCACCGAGTAGGCGCCGCCGAAAGTCAGCAGGGCGGTTTTGGTGAAGAACCAGCCCATCTGAACGGCATCTCCCTGCCAGCCCCGATCCTGATCCAGGAGCGCCAGGATTCCTCCCCACGAAATCAGTCCGACGATCGCCAGGGCCATCAGCCTCGGCCGGGACAGCCTGGCGTGATCCGGCGTCGGCGTGCGGTCGTCTATGATCGATGGACCGAAGTTCTTGTCGGGGTTGCCGTGATCATCCGCGGCCCGGAAAAATCGCGGTGCGAGACGTCCGCCCAGGGCACCCAGCAGGGCCGCAGCCAGAATGATGGCGGGGAAAGGAACGGAGAGCACCGAAATGGCAAGAAAGGCCAGCACGGCGATGCTCCAAAGGACGCCGTTTTTCAGTGCCCGTGAACCGATGCGATAGGCGGCGAAAACCACGATCGCCACCACCGCCGGCTTGATGCCGTAGAGCACGCCGGCAACCGCCGGCAGACTGCCGAAAGTCATGTAAATCCAGGACAGCAGGATCAGAATGGCCAGAGAGGGCAGGATGAACAGGACGCCGGCGGCGATTCCGCCTCTGAGGCCATGGAGCAGCCAGCCGATATAGGTGGCCAGTTGCAAGGCTTCCGGCCCCGGCAGGAGCATGCAGTAGTTGAGGGCATGAAGATAGCGCCGCTCCGAAATCCAGCGCCGCCGTTCCACCAGTTCCTGGTGCATGATGGCGATTTGCCCGGCTGGCCCCCCGAAGCTGATGAAGCCCAGTTTCAGCCAGAACCGCAAGGCTTCGCCGAAGTTGACGGTGGGATTTTCGTTTGTAGCGAGGTATTCGATCGGGCCGTTTTGCTGATCCATTATTATCCGAGAAACGGCAGTTGGACGTGACGGAGTGTGCGGCGGGCGGGTCGCCTGGCAAGGCGCGACGCCGCCGCGGGGTAGTCTCCCGCAAGAAGGAGCAACGCCGCCAGGTGGCCCGCCCGCCGTGCAATCGGGTGCGTAGCGGCTTCACCCAAAAGGTGAGATTGATGCAGGGCGGGACGTTCAGGATTCATCGGGCTTTTCTGGTGCATCGAAGCGGTCAACTGCCGTTTCTAGGATTATTGGTGCCGAAACCTTGGGCGACCCAATAACGGCCGCGACATATTTTAACCGTCAATCAACCGGCGCAGCAGTTCGAATCCTTCTTCCCAATCGTCCAAGCCGCTCGATGCATTGATATGTCCGCACGGCGCGATCTCGACAAGTTGGCTGCCCCAAGCCGCCGCACAGCGCCGAGCGTAATCCGGGCTGCCGTAGGGATCGTCGGGACTGGCGACGACCGTACTCGGGAATGGGAGGTTCATGCGGGGCACCGGCGAAAAGCCTACGGCGCCACTTGGAAAAGTCGCCAAAGAGGGATCGGGAGGTGCGACCAGCAATGCGCCATGAATCGAACGCCCCATCTGCTGGGCCCAGTGGGCAACGAGGAGACACCCCAAGCTGTGTGCAACGAGTACGGTGTGCGGTCCGGATTCCGATACGGCGATTTCGAGTTGCTCGATCCAGTCGCCGCAAACCGGATTATTCCATTCTTTTTGTTGAACCCGGCGGAACTCGGGATGCTTGATTTCCCATCGGGTTTGCCAGTGTTCGGACCCGGAGTTGCCGATACCGGGAACTATGAGTACCGGGTTTTGAATGCGAACCTCAACTATCGGTACAACGTCTCGTCGGATGGGCGCAGGTCGATAAGCCATGTCGATTCCCCGGCTACCGATTGACGGCTTCCAGCGTCGTTTCCCGCTTCGTGTTGCCGTCGAATGTCCTAAGGCGCTTCGGCTGTAAGTAAACTTTATCGCCTTCGCTCAAGCCTTTGCGGCCGAACTGGTCGCGGGTCAGTTCGACTTCCACGGACCCGCGATCGTCGATGCGTTCCAGTTCGATGCGCACGGTGGCTCCCAGCGGACGGATATCGCGTATCTTGGCGGCGATGGTGCCGGTGCCGCCGCCGTCTCGCAGGATCTCGATTTCATGGGGCCGTACGTAGAAGATCGCCGATTCCGGATGATCGGAGCCGCCGGTGAGGTCCACCTGGGTTTCGCCGATGCGGGCATGGCCGTCGTGGACGCGACCGTGGAACAGGTTGACGTCGCCCAGAAAGTGGTAGACGAAGGGCGTTTCCGGGTGGTCATAAACTTCGTCGGGCGTCCCGATCTGCTCGACCCGGCCCTCGTTCAGCACCACCACGCGGTCGGCCACTTCCAGAGCCTCTTCCTGATCGTGGGTGACGAACACGCTGGTGACGTGCAATTCGTCGTGCAAACGTCGCAGCCAGCGGCGCAAATCCTTGCGGACCTTGGCGTCGAGTGCGCCGAACGGTTCGTCGAGGAGCAGCACCTTGGGTTCGACCGCCAAGGCTCGGGCCAAGGCGATGCGCTGGCGCTGGCCGCCCGACAACTGGCCGGGATAACGGTCGGCCAGCCAATCCAGTTGCACCAGGTTCAGCAAGTCGTGTACCTTGCGCCGGATTTCGCTTTCCGAAGGTCGCTGACCTCGCGGCCGGACCCGAAGACCGAAGGCGATGTTCTCGAATACCGTCATGTGGCGGAACAGGGCGTAATGCTGAAACACGAATCCGACTTGCCGTTCCCGTACGTGGCGGTTGGTCGCATCCTCGCCGTAAAACAGGATAGAGCCCGAATCGGGTGCCTCCAGCCCCGCGATGATGCGCAGCAAGGTCGTCTTGCCGCAGCCGGAAGGCCCCAAGAGCGCCACCAGTTCGCCGCTGCCGATGTTCAAGGTAATGTTCTTAAGAGCCTTGAATCGGCCGAAGGATTTTTCCACGTCGTTGATTTCTATGCTCATATCGGAGTGCTCCTGGATTTTTGTAGAGCGGCTTAGCAGGGATGGACCTTCTGATTCGGCGGGTTACGCTTTCGGCGGGTTACGCTGCGCTAACCCGCCCTACGACCTACGATCGATCGACGGTCTGCTGTTTGATGCGCCATTCGAGAATGCTCTTGGCCGCCAGCGTCACCAAAGCCAGCAGCGCCAGCACGGAAGCCACCGCGAACGCCGCGGCGCTGTTGTATTCGTTGTACAGAATCTCCACGTGCAGCGGGATGGTGTTGGTCATTCCCCGGATATGGCCGGACACCACCGATACCGCGCCGAATTCGCCCATGGCGCGCGCGTTGCAGAGAATCACGCCGTAGAGCAGGCCCCATTTGACGTTGGGCAGGGTGACGCGCCAGAAGGCCTGCCAGCCGGAGGCGCCCAAGACGATCGCGGCTTCCTCTTCCTCGGTGCCCTGCGCCTGCATGAGCGGAACGAGTTCGCGGGCTACGAACGGAAAGGTGACGAAAATCGTGGCCAGGACAATGCCGGGGACGGCGAAGATCAGCTTGATGTCGTGCTCTTGCAGCCACGGGCCGAGCCAGCCCTGGAGTCCGAACAGCAGCACGTAGATCAGTCCCGAGACCACCGGCGATACCGAGAACGGTAGGTCGATCAGGGTCATCAACAGGCTTTTTCCCGGAAATTCGAATTTGGCGATAGCCCAGGCGGCAGCGATGCCGAACACCAGGTTCAGCGGCACGGCGATGGCCGCCGCCAAGACCGTCAGCCACATGGCGGAAAGCGCATTGGGCTCGATCAGCGCGGCTCCATACGCAGCCCAGCCTTTGCCGAGGGCTTGGGTGAATACGACGGTCAGCGGCAAAAACAGAAAGCCGAACAGAAAAGCCAGGGCCAAAGCGGTCAGCAGCCAGCGGACGAGCGCCGGCTCGCGATTCGTACGGCTGGCGGTGCGGGTTCGGCTGATCGATGAAGGGAGGGCAATCGAAGACATTTGGTATTCCTTGCAAATGTTAAGCGCGGCGCAGTTGGCTCCAGCGCTGGAGCCCGTTGATGGCCAGCAGCAGGCCGAACGATACGATCAGCATGGACACGGCCAAGGCCGTGGCGCCGGCGTAGTCGTACTGTTCCAGCTTGGTGATGATGAGGAGCGGCGTGATTTCCGAAACCATAGGAATATTGCCGGCGACGAAAATGACCGAACCGTATTCGCCGACGGCGCGGGCGAAGGCCAGGGCAAATCCGGTCAGGAGCGCCGGCAGCAGCGTCGGCAGGATAACCTTTTGAAAGGTCTGCCAGCGATTGGCGCCGAGGCTGGCCGCGGCTTCCTCCAATTCGGTCTCGAAATCCTCCAGGATCGGCTGAACCGTGCGGACGACAAAGGGCAGGCCGATGAAGGTCAACGCGAGAATCACGCCCAGCGGCGTGTACGCGATCTTGATCCCCAAGGGAGTAAAGATCTGGCCGATCCAGCCCTTGCTCGAATAAAGTGTCGCCAGCGCAATGCCGGCCACGGCGGTCGGCAAGGCAAACGGCAAGTCGACGAAGGCGTCCACGAGCTTTTTGCCGAAGAAGTCGTAGCGGACCAGAACCCAGGCCACCAGCAGCCCGAATACGGCATTGATGCAGGCACCGGCCAGCGCGGCCCCGAAAGTCAGCTTGTAAGAGGCCAAAACCCGCGGGGCGGTAATCACTGTCCAGAATCCGTCCCAACCCAGCGTGGCGCTCTTCAGAACCGTTGCCGAGAGGGGCACCAGCACGATGAGACTCAAGTATGTCAACGTGAATCCCAGGGTTATCGAAAAACCGGGCAATACTCCATGTTTTTTCAGCATCGCCAAGAGAGCTCCCATCAGGTGTGAGGTTGTTTGCTTGTACGATAACAGCGCACGGTTATTCTCAAAAATAATAAAAATGCTTGTTATTATAACCAGAAGTCATTATTGGGCAGGTACAACCGGCCAAGGTCACTCAATGAAATCGACCTGGCTTGGCTATCTGATCGCACGGCAATTGGAGTGTCACCTTGCCGCAGAAATTTCGGAAGCAGTTTTGGCTCAACGCAGCCGCATGGGTCGTATGAGAGATTCTTGGCAGCGCGATGATCTCGCCCGCCGGTTGTGTGGGACACGCTACCGAGCGGGTGAGAGCGATTCGTCACCGCAGGCACAGGTGCCTGGTCCTCGTGCCGACGGTAGATCCGTCCGGGCTTGGTTTGCTTCCACCACCGGCACGATCCTATGGGCATGTTCTCGTGACAGGCGAACCGGCGGTGGAAGAGCCACCGCTTGCGCATTGATCTGAGTCTTCAAAGCATCATAAAAAAAAGCAAGGGTTCCGCCGCCCCGGTGTCAGAAAATTTTACAAGTCATGGGCCGGTCGCCGGTAGCGCATTTGCTATCACGAAATTAAGAAAAATCAAACTTTTACGAAAGATCAGGTCAGGTTTTTGGCAAGGCTGAGCTTTCAAAGCTAACTGCATATCAGGTTTCTACGAAACATCGAAGGATCCGGATGTTTCAGGGACTTTACGGCGCCAATTTCCGTGTTACCTAGAAAGTGTATTGAAGAACAAATAGATGAATGTCTGGCACAAAAATTGACTGAACTGTGGCAGCGTCTGGAAAAGGCGCTTTGTGCGCAATCCGGCCGTTCATCTTTTATTAGGATTGCGTCCCGGCGAGGGGCATTCGTCGAGCGAGACTCGCGGATCTCAAGGACGCGGCCGGGCGAAATAATCGGCATTTGCTGTCTTCACGCCTACATACCGACAAGGATAAGGATGATGTCGTATGAAAACGATTGCAGGAAAAGTACTAGCCCGCATTTCTCACACCCCTTCCAATCGCAAACGGGCCTTTAGTCGGCCCCTTCCAATCGCAAACGGTCGCATCGGGAGCGCCGAAGCGACCCTTCCTACTGCGGACGCCGCCCAATCGCAAACGGTCGCTTTAGTCGCGACCCTTCCACTTACTGTGACACGCCGTCTTTGCGCTACGCCATCCGGCTGCGCACAAAGTCCAGGGCAGCCTTCCTTGGCCGCCCGCTCAGCGGGCCCATCCTTCACCGGAGGATGGGCTTCTCCGCCTCGCCCCTCTCGCTGGCTCGACGTAGTGTCAGCTACGCCTTCGCCGTCGCTCAGTCCGTGCGGCGCGCCACAGCGGCGTCTCGACGCCCTCGCGACGAAAGGGTGTGAGAAATGCGGGCTAGTCTGGTGGTCCTCAATAGCGCGAGCGTCGCCAGGTTTCAATCAAGCTTATTGAAAAGCTGTCTCGATTTCCCGATCGGGTTTTGATCGGCCTCGGCCCACCACATCGAGGCTTTCGACATTCCGCTATTGCTGCCGGTCAATAGCTGTTTTAAGGAGAAAACGAATGTCAACAACGGAATATTTCCTGTCTTTAGAAAGTTTGCCCGACCAGAATATTCAGCACCCGACTAATCCTGAATCTACGGGATTTAACCGCACATTCATTCGTCTGATCGCAATAGCATTGATAGCGTTATGCATGGCGGTCGTATTGGGGGTACGCTGGAGCAATTTTACCTATTACTGGTACCAGCCGTTCGTGAATGCCTACTCGATTACGGTTGGAGTATTTATTATTTCGCGCTTCGTGCTTTCCGTTTTTTATAAACCGCCGAAGGATGTCGGTATAGCGCCTACAGTCAGTATCATCATTACCGCTTTCAACGAAGAAGAAGCGATTTACCGAACTGTCGAATGCTGTTATTCCGTCGATTATCCGCCCGAGAATTTCGAAGTGATTGTCGTCGACGATGGATCGACCGACGGTACATTGAGGGAAGTCAGTCGCGCTCAAGAACGCTGGCCGCAACTCACGCTGGTGTCCTTCGATCGCAATAAAGGGAAACGCGAGGCGATGGCGGCCGGAGCCCGCGTATCGAGCGGGGAAATCCTGGTTTATGTGGACTCGGACAGTTTTGTCCGGCGAGATGGGATAAAAAAAATCGTCCAGGGCTTTGCCGATCCCACGGTCGCCGCGGTAGCCGGACATACCGAGGTCGCAAACGTCGCAGAAAATGGCCTCACCCGGATGCAACAGGCACGCTACTATGTGGCATTCCGAGTTATCAAGGCCGCTGAGAGTATATTCGGCGCCGTTACCTGCTGTCCCGGTTGTTTCTCCGCTTACCGCCGTAGTTGTGTGATGGAGGTTCTCGATCGCTGGCTCAACCAGCATTTTCTCGGCGTTCGCGCTACCTTCGGAGATGACCGCAGCTTGACCAATATGCTGCTGCGCAAATATCGCGTGATTTACTCGGGAGAAGCGATTGCTACGACTATCGTCCCCGAAAAGCATCGGAAATTTCTCAAACAGCAGCTGCGCTGGAAAAAGTCGTGGTTCCGAGAAAGTTTAATCGCCGCGACTTTTATGTGGAAAAAACCTCCGCTTGCAGCCGTCGCTTTTTATGCCCAATTGCTGTTCCCGATAGTGGCTCCCATCCTGATACTTCGTATGTGTCTATGGCTGCCGATCGCCAATAACGATTTCATATCGCCGATGGTGTACTTTCTCGGCACGGTAATGATAGGGCTTATGTTTTCGGCTTATTACCTTTTCTGGAAATCCGATAGAAACTGGATTTATGGCCTTTATTTTACGATTTATTACATGATCTTCTTGGTTTGGCAGATGCCGTATGCGATTGCCACTCAGCGAAACAACGGATGGGGGACGCGGTGATGGCCACGAAGCAAACAGTTGTCGTAAGCGAGTTTCCCAGCAGCGCGCACCCGGTCGGACATTGGCGCAATCTGTTTTGGTGGATAGCCTTGGCCGTCACGGTGACAGCGATTCTGCAAGGTGTGGAATACATGTCTAGCGCGTCGTCCTCACCCCCGCCGGCCCCGATTATGGCTGGACAGGAGAGAGAAGCGTTCGTCGCGCTGGTGTTCGGCAAGATCAGCTCCTCGCGCGACTCCGCGATTCCGACGGAGTCATTCCGGGCTGATATGACAGCTTTGAAAAAGGCCGGTTATTCCACGGTGCGGCTCGCACAAGTGCGCCGGTGGCAGCTTGATGACGAGGCTGCGCTGCCGGAAAAACCTCTGTTGCTGACATTCGACGAAGCGTACAGGGAAACCCTGGAGACCGCGGACGAGGTGTTCGCGTCCGTGGGCATGACGGGAGTCGTATTCGTCAATCCGAGCTTGCTGGATCAGGCCAATATCCACATGGTTTCTTGGCACAGACTCAAACAGCTGGTCAAGAGCGGTCGCTGGGAAGTGGGCGTATCCGGCTGTCAGGATTCCGGTGTTGGAGGCTTTACATCGACCGAAGTTCTGGCGCAGAGATACGCCCGAGAGCGCAAGGTACTGGAGCAGAGGCTCGGACAGCCCATTATCGCCGCGGATTGTTCGCGTGCCTGGAACGCGGATCAGAGCGGCGAAGCCGACATCTGGCCCCAGACCTTGAAAGCGGCGTCTCTTTCCGTGGGTTTTGTTACCGGTCTTTGGGGAGCCAACTACCGGGATGACCCCTGGTCCGGTCTCAGACGAATTCGGGTGTCGAAGGAGTGGAGCGAAGCGGATCTGCTCGCTCGGCTCGAAGCCCATGCACCGCGCCGGAAGCCTTTCATCGATCACTTTCAAGCCGCTCGTTCTGCCCCGGACTGGGTGGTGGACAGGGGCGAAATCGCCATCGAGGATGGCGCGCTCCGGGTGGCCAGCAAGGAGGGAGAGCAGGGGACGCTGGTCATGCTCGGCGGCACGGAGCATTGGCAAAATGCCGGCGTGGAAGTGCAACTCGAGGGACAACCGCAAGGTCAATTTTGGATTTCCTTGCGGCAACGACAAGGCGAGCCGTTCGTCCGGCTGGGCGTTTCCGAGGGGCTGGCTCTGCTCCAGGCACGCAATAAGGACGGTAGCTTCAATCAACTCGCGAGTCGGGAAGTGCTTTCAGGGACTATCACCTTAGCGTTGCGAGTCGTTGATTCCCGAGTGGTCGCATCGGTAAACGGACGTCCGCTGTTAAAGCGGCCGGCCGAGATGCCTGCGGGATCCGATTACGGTCCCTTAACGCTCGCGGTCTGGAACGAAAGCGATGAGGATCCGGCGGGCGCGGGCAGCGCATCCGTGCGCCTGAACTGGGTAAAGGCAGAACCGTTGCCGCAAAAATACGGGATCGTGGCCGCGATACCCGGGGCAGCCGCCTGGACAAAGCTTCGCCGCGAAGTCGATGATCTTTACATGCTCAGCCCAAAGTATTTCACCTGGGCGAGCGGGGGCACGCATAAAGAGGTAGAGAATCGCGACCTTGCCGTGGAGATCTTCGCCCGCCATCATCGGCTCAAGTTTTTGCCGGCCTTGATCCTTGAGGACAACATTCGGTCATCCGAGACCGTCGCGCTGGCCGAGCAGGCATTGAATTGGGCGGCAGACCCAGCATTCGACGGCCTGAACATCATCACGAAACGCTCCACCGCCGGGGATCGGCAATCGAAAGACTTTCTCGCCAATCTCGACGCGCGCATGGCGGCGAAGGGCAAGATCTTGGCCGTCACCATGGTTGGCGACATAGGGCAGGACGTATTCTCTCTCAGCCGCGACGACTTGGTGCTGGTGAAGGATGGGGGCAACATAGTCTCTGAAGATGAATATACCGTGGCTTCTGTGCCGTGACGGCAGTCGGAGCCACGGGAAACGTGGCGCAGAAAATTTCCAATGGCACAGATCTTGGCAAGCAGATGAAACAAATCATCGGATTCATCGTATTGGACAGCCAGCGGTAAAGTATGGCTATAATCGGATAGGCAGTCGGCTGGACACGGGCTGTCGGTACGAGTGGATGAGGGTAGCGGTGTCGGCTATCCAAGAAGAGGAGGTCAAATAATGAAAAGCTTGTCGATCTTAAGGACGATGACTGTGGGGAAGACTTCGGTTGGAGCAGTAGGCAGGCCAAGGAGGAAAAGGAAAGTACTGTCGATTCTCGATCTACCGCTGGCGGGGCTGCCGCCTATCGCAGCCGCCATACTCCTCGCCCGCGATGCCTCTCGCGGCGTCTCATCATTACCATTCTTATTCTCCGGGCGGGCACGCAATGTGCTGCCTCAGCGCACGCCCCCTGCCGCTGCGCGTCCGGTTTCCGGGGACTCTTGCCGGGCGGCGCCTCATGCATCGATTGCCAGCGTCCGGCGACGATCCCCCCGGCGATCTTGTATGACTTCAGCGCTCGGGATTCAGTGAAGTCCATCTCTGCGCTTGCGCATCCGCGGCGGCTAGCCGTCGCGGATGCGCAAGCGAATGACAACGGCCGGATTGCCGTTGGCTTTTCATCGCTGTGTGATGCTTGCTGTATCCGCGCGGTGAATCCGGCTCCGTTGCTCGATACGAATTCAAACTAAGAAGAGTCAGCGTGTGATGTTAGGGAACTGTCATTTCTTCGGCCCGTCGGCCGCAAGCCTCATCTTCGAACGTGTATTGCTCAGCCTGATCGCCCTCGTATTCGCGGCCGCAGTCACGGCAGAGGAGTCGACTTCCGAATCCGCCGACACGGTTTTGAACCATGCCGATGCGTTCTATTCCGAGAAGAAGTATGAAGACGCTCGCCGCGAGTACGAGCGGGCGATCGCGATCGATAAAGGCTCGGTGGCGGCTTGGCGGGGGCTCGCTTGGAGCTATTGGGCGCTGGGCGAGAAGACGCGTGCTTATAAAATCTGGACGGATCTTTTCGCGGCCTTTCCCGACGATGTGTCGATTCTGTTGGCTTTGGGCAAGGCCTGTGAGCAGGATCGCCATTGGGACCGGGCGCTTGATTATTATTCGCGGGTAATGAAAAACGATCCGGAAGAGGAACAGGCTCATCTCGGAAGGGCGCGGATTTTTTTGGCCCAGCGAGCGTATAAGCCTGCCGAGCGGGAGATTCGGGCCGTGATGAAGCGTGCTCCTGCGGATGCCGCAGTGAGCTCGCTTCTTGCCGATGCCTTGATAGGCCAGCAGCGGTACAAAGACGCCGAGGAGATCTTGAGACCCTTGGTAAAGGCGGAACCGGTGCCGGCAAACCAGCGGCGTCTTGGCCACACCCTGGCCGAGCTCGGCCGATATGAGGAAGCGGCCGAATATTACAGAAAATGTCTTCAGATTCAGCGTGACGATGATTTGGTCGCGGGTTGGCGTCAGTTGGGCTCAAAGCTTAGGCGGCTCGGACAGCATCAGCGGGCCTATGAGATTTGGCGCGGTCTTTTGAAGGATTTTCCGGGCGACGTACCGACTCTTTTGGCGTTCGGCCGGGCTAGCGAGCAGGACCAGCTTTTGTCTCAGGCGCTCGATTATTACGCGCAGGTGGTGCAAAAAGCACCGGGGGACGAAGCGGCGCACCTCGGCAGAGCAAGGATTTTCTCGGCGCAGAAGGATTATGCTTCGGCCGAGCGAGAGATCAGGTCCATCCTGGATCGCTCGCCCGAGAATGTGGAAGCCAAACTGGCTCTCGTCGAGAACTTGACCTCTACCGGAAATCGGAAGGAGGCGGAGGCCATTTTACGATCGCTGGTGGAACTTGATCACGCCCCCGAGCATTTGCGCCGCCTAGGCACCCTATTGGCCGATCTCGGGAGAAATGAGGAGTCGATTGCCTATCTGAAACAGAGTCTGCAGGCTTCGCCCGACGATTATCTGGCGACATTGGGTCTTGCCCACGCGTATTGGAATGAGCATCGGTACGATGAAGCCGTCGAAGTCCTGAAACGCTATTTGGCAGCCCATCCCGAGAAGGATGTCGCCCGCGCGAGGCTCGCCGAGCACTATACCGCGCTCGGTAATTGGGAGCGGGCGGAGTCGGAGTGGAGATTCCTCGTTGCCAAGCATCCGGAAGACAGTAAATGGACAATCAGGCTTGCTCGGCTTCTGGTTTGGGCAGGGCGTCATGAGGACGCGGTACGGCTCGCCAAGCAGGTCCTCGAGCAAGAACCGGACAATGTAAATGCCTTAGGCCTGATTGCAGATGATGCCGTCTACTCCGGAGACACCGAGGCTGGCGTTCGCTGGCTTACGCGGCTGACCGCCGTCGCGCCATCTCCGGACCGGTTGATCCGGCTCGGAAATCTGCATCTTGAACTGGCTGGGCGCCTCGACAAAGAGGGTAAGCAGGAGGCTTCTGCCATTCATTACGCGGTGGCGCTTCAGGAATTCGAGCATGCGGTGGCACTGGATCCGATCAAGAGCGGAGGGCCGATAGAGCTCATAGAGGCAAAACGTTTGCGGGGACAGATCGCCGAGGCCGTCGAGCTCGCCGAACAGCTTCATGCGAAGTATCCGAATTCTGGCCGTACGCTCCAACAGCTGGTCAATGCGTATTGGGGGCTGGGCGATTTTTCTGCCGCGCGCGATATGCTTGAAGTGATGGAACCGCTATATCCGGGCAAAGTCACGCTACAGCAGAATCTGGCCAAGTTGACGTTTTATAGCGGCGAACAGGGCCGCGCGTTGGAGGCGCTGAACGCATTTTATGAAAACACCGAATCGCCGAGCATTCCGGTTCTTCTCTATCACGGTATCACCGGCTCGAATCGAGAGGATACGGTGCCGCTGAGGCAATTCCGAGACCAGCTGATCGCGCTCAAGAAAGAAGGTTATCAATCCATCACCATGGATCAGCTTCTCGATTTTCTCGAGAAAAAAGATGTGAATCTGCCCCCTAAACCGATACTCATCACCTTCGATGATGCTCGCTCGGACAGTTTTCGGAATGCGGATCCGGTTCTCGCGGAGACCGGATTCAAGGCAACGATGTTCGTGCCGGTGGCGGATGTTGCCACCCGCGGCGCCTATACCGTCGCCTGGCCGGAAATCAGGCGCTACTTTGCGACGGGACGTTGGGATATGCAATGTCACAGTACCGAAGGACAGCACTATGTGCCCGTCGATAAGGACGGCCATTTGGGAAGGTTTCTGGTCAACCGAATGTGGCTGGACGGGGAGGGCCGACTGGAAACCTATGAGGAGTACGCCGCTCGGATCGAAGCGGATTATCGCGACTGCCGGGATGTTCTGAGTCGGGAAGTGCCGGGTTCGAAGATTATCGCCTTTTCGTTTCCCTACAGCGACCAAGGACATAAATCGCTGTCCAATGAGCCTGCCGCTTTCAAGCTCAACCGGCAGCTTCCGGAAAAATATTTTCGGATGGCCTTTCACGTGGAGAATGACTATCTCCTGACCAGGAATTCTCCTCGATTCTATCTCCCACGGTTTGAAGTTCCGCGCGAGTACACCGGAAACGATCTTGTTGCGCGCTTGAAGGCCATCGATCCTATCGCATCGACCTCCAATGAGTTGGCGTTGCTTTACGCCAGTGCGGGCCGATATTCGCAAGCCATGGAGATCTTCGATCGGTTAGGGCGGGAAGGGGCGATGGACGATGCGGAACTGCTCGTCAGGACGGGAAAAGTGCTTCGGTGGAGCGGAGATCATGCGGGTGCTCGCGAGCGTTTGGAGAAGGCGGCGGTTCTTCGTCCGAATGACCCGGTGATTCGCTACGAGCTAGCCGAGCTAGACCGCCGTCTCAGACCCATTATGCAAATCGAGGGACTGTATTTTGAAGACAACTCGGATCGGTCGTACTTCAGCATTGCGCCATCCGTGAATTACGGTATTTCGATCAGACCGTCGATTTGAGGCCGTCAGGAACGGGCGGAGCGCCGGTGGAAACGGACTTTCAGGCGGTAGGCCACCAATTCGAGGGCAAACTGCGGTATGAGCTGAACGAGCTGGGGCCGCGTTCGGCGATCGCATTTTCGGCGGGGGCTGCCGGTTTCTCGAGCCGATCGTCTCCCGCCGGTTCCCCAGACTCCTCTCCGACCTATCCGTTGGGCTCGATTCATTTCAATACCGGCATAGGCGATAACGTCGATTTCTCGATCGGAGCCGATCACAGCTATGTCAACACGGCGGGTGCCATAGCCAACCATATCTCGTTTTTCAGGGCCGTAGGCGGATTCAAGCTCAGGGCCTTGGATACGCTCAGCTTAGCGGCCAACCATTATTTCTTCTCTTATAGCGATAACAACGAGCGTAACCGGACTGAAGTTCTTATCGAAAACAGGTTTTGGAAAGATCCGGACTTTAGCATAGGCGCACAGTTCACCTTCGACGATACGCGTAAAATGAGCGACTTGTTCTGGACACCGGACAACTATTTCGGATTGATGGCGCCTTTCAGCTTAAGAACCCGGCTCGGCGATGCCGTCTCCGCAGAGGTCACCGTGGCTCCGGGTGTTGGCAAAGAAGCCGGCACCGATTTTAGTTTTCAGCTGAGTGCGGGTGGCAGTGTCAAATGGAACGTGGCCGACAACTTTAGTTTGTATGTAACGGCTTCGAGGTACGAGGCTGCGACCTATTCTAACTTTGCTGCCATCGCCGGCGCCTTGATCGAGTTTTGACACTCATTCCGACGGGCTGTATCTGAAGGATTTTTATCGGCTTCAAGGGACAATTGACTAGGAATAGGATCAATCAGACATGGACGCAGTGAGCTTGTTCAAACCTTTAACCATGTTCGTTGCCGCGGTCGGGATGATTGCTGCACCTTCGGCCTCGGGATTTTCGGACGGATTCGATAGCGATGTCGTGCTTTATGAGACGGCCGACATGAGCGACAGTAACGACAACGATTGGTGGCTGAACTCCGGGGCCTATTTCTACCGGTCAGGCGGAATAGGAATGACCGTGCAGGGAAAGCTTGCCGACGATGATCAGTGGCGGTTGCTGTATGCCACGACCAATCCGGTCGATACCGATGATGGGTATCGGCCACAAAATATATTCCGCCTAGTCACACGATCGAAATTCAAGAATTTTACTCAACAAGTCTATTTCAATATCGAGCGGATCAATGCGTCGGGTAGTCCGAATCGGAACGAATCCAATGGAGTATTGTTTTTTCATCGATATCAGAACGGCGATAATCTGTATTACGCCGGAATACGTGTCGATGGTTATGCGGTAATCAAGAAAAAGCTCAACGGGAAATACTATACGCTGAAAACCGTAGGGATCTATCAGGGGGGATATGACCGCGTTTCTAAACCCAATCTTATTCCTACCAACCAATGGATTGGTTTGAGAACGGTTATATCGGACAATGCTGCCGGCAATGTCATCATTGCGCTTTATCTGAATGATCCTCTACTCGGGGCCGACTGGACCAAGGTGCTCGAGGTCGAAGATACGGGCTCCCCGGTCGCTCCGCTTCTGAACGAGGGTTATGCAGGCATCCGTACCGATTTCATGGATATCCGATTCGATCATTACGAGGCGATCGAGAAACAGGATATGGCCGACGCCGTCCACCGCAACGAGAGCACGACGCTATTCCGTGCAATCGGCGAGGCTCCGCTCCACCCCCCGAACGGCATTCCGTTCGTAGTAGCTTCCTTTGACCAAATCGGCCTGTAGCAGCTTCGCCACATCGGCATCGGCCTCGCTGTTGACGCCCTCGATCAATAACTGCGTATCAAGGCGGCGAACAGCCGACAGCAGGGAAGAGCGCCGTCGGTAATTCTCGGCATCGCGGGCCAATTTCGGGAAAAATCGGGTGTCGAACCGCACGAAATCTGGCGTGAAGCGGTAGAGGAATTCGATGCAATACCGTTCGAGGAAGCTTTCGCCTGCGCGGTCGTCGAATTTGATCGCGGTCGAGTAGCCGCGGTCGCGGTAGTTTCTCAGCCTTTCGAGCAACAGAATCAGATGGCGGTCGTAGATCGGGCTGACTTGCAGCGTGATGACCACGCGGCGGGTCGAGAGGCCGCAGCGTCGGATGATCTCTTCGAAATAAGCGCCATGGTCCCGTTTCACGGCGAGGACATGGCGCGGGTGCACGTGCAGGAACAGGTGTCCGTCCTGGTGGGCGACCGGCAGGTAGTTGAGCATGTGAACCGTGCGGGTCAGACGGTCGAGGTTCACGATGTTGAGAGCTTCATCCGCGGCCGGGCCGTGAAGCGGCCGATTCGAACCATTCGTCTCGTCCGGCACGAACGAGGATGCGTCGTGGCCGATTACCAGCGACGGCGATTCGGCAAGCCGCACCGGCTGGAGAATACTGCCGACATGCAGATCCCCGAGATATCCTTCGACCCGCGTGCCTTTAAGCCGGAGCGGCGGACTGTTAAGTCCTTGCTCTTCGGCGAAGCGCTGATTGAAATATTCCACGAGTTGTCGCAGAGGCATGGGAAAGCTCCTTTGCATAAAGTAACCACAGAGGCGGCAGACGGTCCCGGTCTGCCAGCGGGTTTAGGGCTCCCGCGGTCGGCAAGTAGGTCTGGAATCCTTTCCCGACGCTGTTGTCGGCAAGGGATTGCCGACCTACTCAGGCAAACCGGAAAACGCTTAGCGTCCTGAGCCGTAAATCTGATCGAACACGCCACCGTCCGAGAAATGTGTCTTTTGGGCTTTGTTCCAGTCGCCGAAAACGTCGGAGATCCTGAACAGTTCGATCTTTTTGAATTGATTGCCGTATTTGGCCAGGATCTCCGGATCGCCGGGCCGATAGAAATGCTTTGCGGCGAGATCCTGGCCCTCCTTGCTGTAGAGATATTCCAGATAGGCTGTTGCGAGCTCTTCCGTGCCGTGGCGCTTGGCCACCTTATCCACCACCGTAACCGGCGGTTCGGCCAGAATGCTGAGGGACGGCGTGACGATCTCGAACTTCTGTCTGCCGTGTTCCGTGCTGCTGGATCGGCTGTATTCCTTGAGTATCAAATGGGCTTCGTTTTCCCAGGTGACCAGTACGTCGCCGATTTCCCGCTCGGCGAACGTAACGGTCGAGCCGCGCGCTCCCGTGTCCAATACCGCCGCATTCTTGTAGATCTTCTGCACCAGGTCCTTGGCGGCTGCCTCGTTTCCGTGCTTTTTCAGTCCGTAGCCCCAGGCGGCGAGATAGATCCAGCGGGCGCCGCCCGATGTTTTCGGATTGGGCGTGACCACCGAAACGCCGGGCTTGGCGAGGTCGTCCCAGTCCTTGATGCCCTTGGGATTTCCCTCGCGCACCAGGAACACCATGGTGGAGGTATAGGGGGCGCTGTTATTGGGCAGACGCGACTGCCAGTTTTCCGGAATCAGCTTGGCTTTTTGATACAACTGGTCGACGTCGTAAGCCAGGGCCAGCGTCACCACGTCCGCGTCCAGCCCGTCGATTACCGCGCGAGCCTGCTTGCCGCCGCCGCCGTGGGATTGTTTGACGGTAACCGTGTCCCCGGTCTTCTCGCGCCAGTACTTGGCGAAGGCCGCGTTGTATTCTTCGTAAAACTCACGGGTGGGGTCGTAGGAGACATTAAGCAGGCTGACGGCGGCGGCTTCGGTGGTGGACGAAGCGGCCAAGGCTATGCCGAGCAGAGCGGTGTTCAAGGTGTTTCTTAAATTTTTGAGTGTCATGAGGCTGGCTCCTTTTAATAAGAGAACTGGAATCGGGTGAAAAAGATCTTTTCGGTGGGCCGGTCGCCGTTGCCGGCTGCGCCGCCGTCGAAATGGGTCTGCTCGTAATCGGCCATGACTTTTACGTTATTGTTCAAATACCAGTTCAAGCCCAGCGCCCAGGAGGTCGCCTTGCTGACGGATTGGGCCGGGTTGGCGAAAAAGAGCGTGCTGGTCGCACGCGGATCGAAATCGCGAAAGGTATCGTCATCAACATCCAGCTCGCTCCAACGTCCCGCGACTTGCCACGCGCCCCATTGGCCGTTGAACGGATTAAACGCATGGCGGGGCTTTACGCCGTTGAAGCTGCTGTCCTCGCCGGTCAGGACATAGGAGAGCGCCACCTGCCAAGCGGTATTGTCCTGCCTCGTCTTCGCATTGATGGTAGGGCCGGTGATTGTGGATCGGCGGAGTTCCTGAGATGAGATGGCATATTCGCTGAGCAGTCCGAACGGTCCCCAATACCAGTACAGCTGCGGGTAGACCCGATAGTGATAGCCGTTTACCGAGGTGGCCGTGGCCGTGCTGTTGGCTTCGCTATACCTCAGGATTCTTTGCTGTCCGGGGCTGGTAAGTCCGGGGATGCTTGTTTCGTTGCGCGGGTGTCCCCAACTGCCGGCAACGCCGAGACCGAGTCCTTCCAAAGGTCCGATGCCGCTGTGCTGGAAGGGATGGGCGAACACCCGTCCTTGAAACTCGAAATCGTCATTCAAATCGGTGTCGATGAATCCATTGTCGCGAGCGCCATTGAATACGCCCAACTGATAGGTGATGAAGTCGTTGAAATTGTGCGGACCGCCATACTGGGTGGTGTAGCCGGGTTTGGCGAATTCGCCGTGCAGCAGAACGCCGACGTCACGGTTCGGTGCCAATTGCGTGGGGTAAGCGCGTTCGGCGAAGGTCAATGCGGTGGCCGACTGCAAACGCTCCAAGCTGATCGGCGCTTTTTGTTTGCCTACGTTGAGACTGGCGAAAGGCAAGTAATGGAGATCCAGGTAGGCGTCGAAGAGCCGGGATTGACCTCCGCCGAAGTCAGGCGCAATGCGGAAGTCGGCGTATTTGAACAAGGTGCCGTCGAAGTTCAAGCGTGCTCGGCGGATGGTGAACTTGTCCGCGATGGCATCGCCCGAGGAATCGTCCATGAAGATATTGCCGTCGGCCTGGACGTAGCCGCGTAACCTGAGTTGGTGGTCCCCATCCGGCGAGGTGATTCTGAAACCGGCGGAACCGGCTTCTACCCGCGGCGTTTTCTTGGCGTTGGCTTCGGTGACCTCGTGTTCGACTTCCAGTTTGCGTTCCAAAATTTTCACCTTTTGATCGAGCGCTTTCACGTCCGGCTCGGATGCCGTTGATGTGGATGCGGGCTTCTTCGAACGCAGCTTCTGGTTTTCCGCCTCTGAGGCTTCGAGTCGTCTTTCGAGTTCCAGGATGTGGCGTTCCAGCTTTTCGAAACGCTGTTCGGCAGTAATGGCCGAAGCTTCGGGTGCGAACCCCAGCCAGGCGCTGCCCACCCCCGCCGCCCACAGTAAAGACCATCGGTTTTGCATGATCGTGACCCCTTATCACATTCAGGCAGTTCCGGTGATCCGGTCAGCGTGCCGAGTCGTATTTTTCTTGTTGAACCTCCGGTGAACCGGTGGGCTGATTTCGATAATGGAAAAAAGAATGTGTACTGCTGATCGCTGTCTTAGTCCGCGGACGCGGCGGGACAGGCGAGATTGAGGCGAAGCTTTTCCTTGCGTTCGATCTGGACGATGCGTCCGTCATGCACGATGATCTCGACCGAGCCAAAACGTAGCCCCTGCAAGGCTTCCAGGATCTTTTGGGTTGTCAGCGATGTTTGTGAAGCTTGATAAGGCAAACGGTTGTTGAGCGTCATAGCGCAAGCCTTGGCTATTTTCCTGTTTAGTCTTTATCCTACGGTTCCGCGTTCGGGCGCCTTGATTCCGTGTGCTTTGTGAGGGACAAGGCCATGCTTCCGAATCGTCGTTGGAGGCATGTTAACAGCGAAGGTTAAAACGAAAAAGAATAAAAAATATAAAACTTATAACTAATGATAATAATAAAATCCAAGCTGTGCGGCGGCAGTCGAGGCAGGCATGTGAGGAAATGAGGCAAGCAGACGGAACAAAGAGCCGAACGTTTCCGGCGAATAGATCGGCCGCGAGGTTTTGATTATTTGTTTGATCGCTCCTTCATCTCGGTACCTTGTTCCATAAGTTTTTGGATATGTTCCTGCATCATATCCGGATCGTGCGGGGACGTCCGAATCTGGAGGAGTTTGAGGTGCTCCAATTTGAGACGCTCCCGCTCCTCGTCAGTCTTGGCATCTCGAATCTGGTGCATCAGGTCGTGCATTTTCAATAGATACTCTTGCC
Organism: Methylocaldum sp. RMAD-M; assembly: GCF_017832375.1. Lineage (NCBI taxonomy): Bacteria > Pseudomonadati > Pseudomonadota > Gammaproteobacteria > Methylococcales > Methylococcaceae > Methylocaldum > Methylocaldum sp. RMAD-M. Next base: position 215,219 of record NZ_JAFIBZ010000005.1, read on the forward strand.
GCTCTTTCAGACGTTTTATCTGTTGTTCTCCTCCCTGGATTTCAGGCGAACCCGCCTGTGGTCGAGCCGGTTTTTCTTCCGCCGGAAGGAGTGGATTCAAGACGCACAAGCCCAGGATAATCGCCAGGGCTTTTCCTGTCTGTTTCATGATCATGCTCCGTTTTTCGGGGATGTCGGCGTCGTTTCATCACGTCTTCCTGACTTAGACGGCGCCGAAACGGCGCGATTCGATTTTGACGAATGTTTGAAAAAGTTCTTTTAGGGAAAACCTGGGAAGGCCCCGATGATTTTGTCGAATGTCGAATAATTATCGAGCCGATACTGGCATAATAGAAACCTGGAGACCATGCGCCAAGGCGGCTCTTTTAGGGCAGTCGATTGCCGAATTTCATCAGTCGGTCATAAAACAAGCAAAACATCCACATCGATGACCAAGAACAAAATCGGCTCGAACGGATTGGCCGGAACTCCACGATAACCCACACTCGCATTCATGCTGACTCAGTCCTTATCGCGCGCTGATTATTCCGGCTCTCTGATCTTGTGCGTTCTTGCGTTGGTGAATTATCTGCTGTTTTACGTGATCAATATCACGCTGGCGCGCAACCTTTCGGTTCGGGATTTCGACGATTTCAGCGTAGCGCTGTCCGCCATCACCATTTTGTCCACCGTGGCCACGCTCGGACTCGACAAGTACGCATTGCGCTGCATTCCGGTTTATCGGGAGAGAGGAGATTGGACGCGCAGCTTGGGGTTTTGGACCTTCTCCCTGCGTACGATCGTACTTTTCAGCCTACTCCTCGCCTTCATTGGGTTGATGCTCGGCATCGCCTCGGGAGCGAATTCTCCCATCGCCCTGGTCATTCTCGTCCTGTTCTTGCCCGCCATCGCCCCCGCCTTGTTTCTGGTCGAGGTGGTTACGGCGAACGGCAGGCAAATCGAGGCGGTCATGATCTACCGCTTGCTTTTGCCGACCAGCTTTCTTTTTTTCGTCTACCTGATTTTTCTATTCGATTTGCCGATGACGGCGGTCGGCGTCGCCTGCGGTTATGGCTTGGCCTGGCTATGGACCCTGAGTGCGATACACCAGTTGGCCCGGCTCACGATGCCGGAAGATACGTGGCGGGCTCGGCCCGACTTTTTGAGGGCCAAATGGGTGCGGCGGGCGGTGCCGCTGTTGCTGAACAGTTGGATGTTGAGCGTGATGGCCGGATCGGGAGTGATCGTTTTGGAACTGCTCTATCCGTCCGACGCGATCGTGGGCACCTATGCCGTCGCCGCGCAGACCGGCACCTTCATCGTGCTTCTGGCCAATACGGCGAACCGGTTTTATCTGCCGCTGACGTCGATGTTCATGGAGCGCGCGGACGGCTTGTCCTTGCGGCGTTTGATGCGGCACAGGCTAATGGTGGTGGGCGGGCTGGCGATCGCTTTTCTGACCGTCGTCGTGGTGCTCGGACAAACCATTCTCGACTGGTTCGGCCCCAATTTCAGCCATGGCTACGAAGCGCTGTGCGTGCTTGCGGTGGGTGCCTCGGTCAACGCCATTTTCTCGGATTCGCCCTATTACCTACAGTTTATGAAGCAGAGCCGCAGCGTATTCGTTTCCACCAGTTATGCGGTAGTCATCAATCTGGTGCTCGGTTTTTATCTGTCCGAGCGATTCGGCGCGGTGGGCGCGGCTTACGGCTACTCCTTGTCGATGTGCTTTCTGTTTGTCCTCTTGCGTTATCAGACGCGTCGACACTTGAATGCCGTTGGCGGACAGATCGCTTTTTGAAGCGAGCCTCGCTCTCTGGGCTAGAATACGCAGCCTGAACGACCGGCTGCCGCCGAATCATGGGCCGGGGGACAGAATCAGAGCATGGGTATCTTCGCGCCTTTGAGAATCAGACCGTGAAACCATTTTCCTATCGCTATGCCCAAGTAAGGGGCTGGGCGCTGCTCGGCCTTTTGCTGTTGGTGCTCGTCCTCCTCGGCGGCATGATTTGGCGCAACCTGGAGCGGTTTGAAACCGTGCGCGCCTACGTCGGCTACGCCCATCATATTCAGGAGGTCGCATTCAAGTTGCAGGACGCGCTGACGGGGTACTTTACGACCGGGTCAAACCGCCGCTTGCATGCGCAACAGCTTTCCGAGCTTTCCACCCGGCTTGCGGAACTGGCGCGGCATGATTATCACGTCGCGGCCGATACGCCGAACAAACTGACCGAAGTCAGCAGACTGATCGTCGAAATCAGCCGGGAGCGCTTGCCTCCGGAGAGCCAGGAAGCGCTCTTGCTGCGCGCACTCAAAATAACCAGCGCCATGCTGGACCAAGAGACACTGGAGCGGGAAAGATTGGTGGAGGAGATCGGCCAGGCGACCCGTACCGAAATCTCGCTGGTATTCGGAGTACTGGCGGCCATTCTGCTGTTCGGGGGAGTGTTCTTCCGCCGCCAAATCCTGGCGCCGCTGAACAATCTCAAGGAACTGCTGCTGCGCCTCGCCCACGAAGATTTCACGCCGATCGAAACCGCGCGGATCGACCCGCTCTTGCTGCCGGTGTTCAATAGCTATAACGATATGGTCAAGCGTCTGGCCGAGCTGGAGGAAGTCAAGCGCCACCACGCGGAATCCCTCGAAGCGGAGGTGCGCGCGGCCACGCGGGCCTTGCTGGAGCAACAGGCCAGTCTGTCCCGTACCGAACGATTGGCGGCGGTCGGCGAGCTGGCGGCCGGTATCGCCCACGAATTGCGCAACCCTCTCGCCGGCATCCAGATGACCTGCGTCAATCTCCGCAACGAGATCGACGATACCGAACAGGCGGAGAGGGTCGATTTGATCATCGCCGAGCTGAAGCGGATGGGACGGCTCCTCAACGAACTGCTCGATAATGGCCGACATACCCCGGCGCCCGTTGCCGAATGCGACGTCGGCGTGTTGATCCGCGAATTGGTGACACTGACCCGTTATCAGATCCAGCCCAACATCAGGCTCGATTGGAGCGCATCGAACGATTTGGTCTGCCGGCTGCCGGGATGCCGTCTGCGCCAGACCTTGCTCAATCTGATTCTGAACTCGGCGCAGGCTATCGGAGATCAAAACGGAACGATAGAAATTTGTGCCTGTCGAGGAGATGACCACGTTCTCCTCACGGTGACCGACGATGGGCCTGGGTTTCCCGAGGAGATCCTGCAAACCGGCATTCGTCCTTTCGCAACCGGGCGGCCCGGCGGTACCGGCCTCGGGCTGGCCATGGTTCAGCGGTTCACGCGCGATCTGGGCGGGCAGCTGGATATTTCGAATGTCGAGCCCCGTGGAGCTCGGGTGAGTTTAACGCTTCCTTGTCAATGGGTCTGAGTTTGCCGTGCTGAATACCTTGCTGATCATCGAAGACGAGGCCTTGTTCGGTTCCGAACTGACGCGCCACTATCGCAAGGCGGGTTGGGAAGTGGAATGGGCCAAAGACCTCAAGGATGCGAAGGAGTTGCTGCTGGAACAGGGATTCGAGCCGATCTTGATCCTGTCCGACATGAATCTGCCGGACGGCAACGCTCTGGATTTCATGGAATCGCTTCAAGGGCAGATCGCCAATACCGAATGGCTGCTGCTCACCGGGTACGGGAGCGTGCCGGATTCGGTGCGGGCTTTGCGCCTGGGTGCGTACGACTTCCTCGAAAAACCGTGCGAGATGTCGCGGCTCGACTTGGTGATCGCCGCCGCCGCCCGCAGCGCCCAAGCCCAAAAGCGCCTGGCTCAGCAAGTCCGCCAGCGCTATCGCCGTTATTCGCCGGAGGCCTATGTCGGCAAGAGCCGAGCGGCGCAGCGGGTGCGCGAGATGTTGACGCGCTTGACCCAAGTGCCTTTCAGCGCCTTGATCATCGGCGGCGAAACCGGCACCGGCAAGGGCCTCGCGGCCCGCATCCTGCATTATGGCGGGAAACGGGCGGAAAACCCGTTGATCGAGCTCAATTGCGCGGCGCTGCCGCGCGAGCTCCTGGAATCCGAACTGTTCGGGCATGAGGCCGGCGCATTCACGGGCGCCCTGTCACGGCACCGGGGATTGATCGAACAGGCCGAAGGCGGCACCTTGTTCCTCGACGAGATTGGAGAGATGGCTCCGGATCTTCAGTCCAAACTCCTCAAGGCGATCGAGGACCGGAAAATCCGCCGGCTGGGCTCGGAGAAGGAAATCTCGGTCGATGTGCAAATCCTCGCGGCAAGCCATAGGGATCTGGAGGACATGGTCAAGCGCGGCGAATTCCGCGGCGATCTTTACCATCGCTTGAGCGTGTTCAAGCTCACCCTGCCGCCCCTCAGGGACATCAAGGAGGACTTGGAAGATTTGGTGGAGCTTTTCGTGGCCGAGTTCAACGCCAAGGCCGGCAAGCACGTCAAGGTGGTTCCGGAAGCGGCCTGGGCGGAATTGCGGGCGCACGACTGGCCCGGCAATGTACGGGAATTGCGGAACGTCATCGAGCGTTGCGTGCTGTTCGCCGAGGGGCCGCTGTTGCCGGTCGAATGGTTGCAGCTGCGCCGGCACGGCGAAAAAGGAATGCCGGGCATCGATGCCGCGAGCGCGGACGGATTGTTCATTCCGCTCGACGGGAGCATGGCGTTGGACGATATGGATTGCTACATCATCCGAACCACCCTGGAGCGCCACGACGGCAACGTCACCGCCGCCGCCCGCGCCCTCGGCACGACCCGCGAAACGCTGCGCTATCGCATCCGGAAGTACGGGTTGAAAGAATCGAGCTGATCCGGCTATCGGCTTTCAGCACCGGCACGAGGCTAACGCGTCCCAGTGCCGGTACAGGACATCGCATTTTTGACTGGTTTTCGTTCCGTTTCCGGTTTCTGCTGGCCGGTTTGCCGGAGCACTCTAAGTTCGATTGTACGGTGAGGGAGCCGACGTAGTGCCGGCTTTCGGCAAGCGTCTTGAATCCCTCTCGATTCCCCTGTGCAAAAGAGGGCGGGCGGAATGGTTTTCATCCCGCCCGTTGCCGTGTCCGCACAAGCATGATGAAAACTCTCGCCCCGAACGACTGGGAGAAGTTCATTCGGTGACCCGGATGCGGTTCAAATACACCGCCTAAGCGGGTGGTCTTGAACCAGTCCACACTCAAATACCTCGCCAAATAAGTCATTTATATGAAAAATCAATAAGATAGAATTTTTCTGCATCTGGCATGGAAGTCGCTTCACCGGACTCGGTTAATGCAGTTTTGTGAGTGCGACTATGGTTTCGATCCAAGCTTTGCGCCGGGTGCCCCGAACCGGTCTGCCGGGGCTTAGAGACCATTGGCGATCGGATCTCGTATCCGGCTTTTTGGTGTTTCTCATCGCTTTGCCTCTGTGCCTCGGCATCGCCATGGCCTCCGGATTTCCGCCCATGGCGGGGATCATCAGTGCCGTGATCGGCGGGGTTGTGGTGTCCAGGATCAACGGCTCTCACGTCACCGTCAACGGTCCCGCCGCCGGACTCATCGTAGTGATCCTCTCGGCGGTCCAATCCTTGGGCCAAGGCGATGCCATGGCGGGTTACCGCTACACTCTCGCCGCCATTGTGATGGCCAGCGTTCTGCAAATTCTCATGGGCCTCTTGAAAGCCGGGAAGCTCAACGCCTATTTCCCGGCCGCGGTAGTGCACGGCATGCTGGCCGCCATCGGGATCATCATTATGGCCAAGCAAATCCACGTGATGCTCGGAGTGAAACCGGAAGACGGCGAAATACTCTCCGCGATCGCCGGGATTCCGCGCAGCGTGATGGCCGCCAACCCTGAAATCGCCCTGATCGGATTGCTGGGGCTGGTTATTTTGATAATCTGGTCGTGGGTCAGAAATCCGTATCTCAGGATGATCCCGGCCCCCCTGATCGTCATCGTCGTCGGCATGGCCCTGGGCCGGTATTTCGACCTGGAGCACGAACATGTCTTCCTGTTCCTGCCGCACCACGAGTACACGATAGGGCCGAGGTTCCTGGTCTCGATTCCGGAAGACGTTCTGGCGAGCTTTTACTTTCCGGACTTTTCGAAGATCGCGACGGTCGAGTTCTGGGGAGCCGTGATGTCGATCGGCCTGATCGGAAGCCTCGAATCGCTCCTGAGCGCCACGGCCGTTGACAAGCTCGATCCTTACAAGCGCCGTTCGGACCTGAACCGGGATTTGACCGCGGTAGGCGTGGGGAACCTGCTATCCGGACTGATCGGCGGGCTCCCGATGATCGCCGAGATCGTCCGTTCGTCGGCGAATATCAACAACGGGGCGAAGACCGGCTGGGCCAACTTTTTTCACGGCCTCCTGCTGGGCCTCTTCGTGGTGTTTTTTCCCCATGTCATCCATGAGATTCCGCTGGCGTCTTTGGCGGCGCTTCTGGTGTACACCGGCTTTCGCCTGGCTTCGCCCCGCCAGTTCGCCAAGACCATGGACATCGGCAAGGAACAGTTGGCGCTCTTCTGCGTCACGATTGTGGGCATTCTGACGACCGATCTATTGGTGGGGGTTGCAATCGGCATTGCCGCCAAGCTGATGATCCACATCTTTCGCGGCGTGGAACTCAAGCACCTGGCCAGGCTCGATTATGCGTTGAAGCAAACATCGCCCGGCACCTATCACGTCCGAATCGGCGGGTCGGCGATATTTTCCAATTTTCTGGCGCTCAAGCGCGTGGCGGCGGAATTGCCCGCCGGTCAGACAGTGATCTTCGATCTGGCGGACGCTTACCTCATCGACCATACGGTGATGGAATTCCTCGACCATTTCCGCCACGACTATCGCGACCACGGCGGCGAATGCCATCTTGCCGGTCTCGAAAACCACGAACCCTACGCCGACCATCCCTTGGCCGCACGGCGAAGGCGGCGGCCCATGGGGCGCCGGATCGTCTTCAAGATCGTCAAGAGCAGCTGATCCGGGAACGAAATGACCGCCATACCCCTCGCTCCGCTATCGATTCCGTTGGTCCGGTTCGCCGAGCCTCTTACCAAGGCGCTGGAAACCGAATACCAGGCCGAACGCATCATCGCGGCGCTGCGCCGCTGTCCTCAACGCAGGATCGAATTGGATTTCACCGGGCTTACCGATGCCAGTTTGGCGTTCTGCGACGAATTTTTCCGGCTTGCGGAGCGCGAACTCCCGGAAACCTGGCTGGTGCCCCGGCATTACGTTCACCCGTATCCGTGTCTGGTTCACGAACTGGTGAGCCGTTTGGAGCGATTGCGTGAAAAGACCTGGATCAAAGGGTGCGAATCGTTCATGACCGGAGCCGATCCCGGTCAGCGAAGTCATCGAACTTCCGCTGTTTGAGGCTCCGATGCTCGTAAGCGCCCGCCCTAGAGTTTTTCCCCGCGGTTTAGCGGTGCGGATTGGGAAATGCGTGGGTCGGCAATCCTTTGCCGACAAAGCCCTCGTCGACCCAGTGTGTCGGCAAAGGATTGCCGACACACTGCCGCACCGACCGGAAAAACGCTCCGATTGCGTCTCTTATTTCAACGCGGGCAATGCGCCTTTGCGAGTGCCGATGTAACCGATCACCGCGCGATGCAGGGCGTGCCACTTCTCGTTCAGCTTCGCGATCACGAGATCCTTGTCGTGCCCCATGTAGTTTTTATTCACTTCCTCGCCGGCGTGCTGGAAATTGCTCATGATGTAGGAGAAGCCGTGGGCATTTTCCACGATCTGTAAACCGGCCGCTTCCGCGCCCATCGGCGTGGAAAGGATGCGCGTCAAGCGGCGATTATCTACGTTGTAGGCCCAGACGTAGTTATTGTTGCGGCGGCTGGTGTCTTCGCCGATAAAAAGCGTGCGGCTCGCGGGCGAAAACTTGAGATTGTCCGGTCCGCAAACCTTGTCCTGCTCGCAGCGGTTGCCTTCGGCATCCTTTCTGTCTTCGCCGTTGTCATTCTTGCCCAGCCACCCGCCCAGGAGTTCCGGTACGGATCTCATGGCGGACGCCACGAAGCGGCTATCGATTCCGGCTTCATGGCCGTCGGTCAGCTTGAGCTCGTAAACCGCCCCGCCGTCGTTTTGAGGCAGGCGAATATCGCCGGTGCCGTCGGCCATGCCTTTTTCGATACGCGAGATGGCGACATACGCCTTGCGTCCGCTCGGATCGTGGGCGACGCCTTCCATTTTGGAGAATTCGGTCGTGGCTCCGAGATAGGCCGCGTAACGGCGGGTTTCCAGAAAAGCCGCGGCTTTTTCCATATGGGGCTTGAGCCGCAGCCATTCGGTGCCGGTGTAGGTGGTGACTTTCTTGTAGCCATGCTCATGGGGGTCGGTATTGCTGGCGTCGAATATGTCGGCGAACTTGATGCCGTTATCGACCAGGGCCCTGATTTCGGCATCCGCGGCCGAGCCCAGCTTGATCCAGGTCAGCTTCGCCGCTCCTCCTTTCGACGCCGTGGTTTGTTTCCATTTGGCGGCGTAAAGCGTGCCTGACGACAGATCCTCGGGGTGGTCGGCGATGAACATGAACAGCCCGGTATTGACGCCGTCGTCGCCCATGTAAGCCGTGCGCCGGTCGGGCATTATTTCGGCCAATTCCCGCGAAAACCGGCCCAGGACGTAGTGCTTGACGGCCGATGCGGTTCCGTTGGCGTCGATCTTTACCTCCGGCACCAAACCATAGTGATAGGCATTGGCGTGTGCGGCATCGCCGAAGTAATACCGGCTGAACGAGTCGATGTCTGTGGTGTCGTCGCTGTCCTCGGTCTTGGCGCCGCCGCCGCGAACCTTGGCGTCCGGTTCGTATTCTTCGCTGCCGAGATGCGTGTTCCAGGGCGAAAGCGAGGCGGCGCAGGCTATCCAAAGGCCGTTCACGCTGCCGAAGCTGATGTTGTGGTAATCCGCAACCGTCAGGGCGCCGGTGGATTTGTTTTGATCGAGCTTGGCAAAGCTCGCGGTCGCCGGCAGCTTGCTCCAAAAGCGTCCCGATTGCCCGGCGGGCGGCAGTTCCTTGTATTCGTACTGGGTGACCAGGGCCAGGGCTTCGTTTCGAAGAGGATCCTGGGCCTTCATGCCCGGTATCGCCATCAGGGAGTTGCCGTCCGGCGAATCCGAGGCGATTTGTCCGTAGGTGTCGGCCAGCGGGTGATCATGGTAGTCGTACAAGCCGCCCACGGTATGCCCGGCGATCGAATCGGCGGTGCCCATCAGTTCGTGATAACTCAGATCGTAAGTCCGGCTCTTGCCGTTCCGGTAAATCACTTTCATCCGGGCTTTGCTGTAAATGTCCGTTTTCTCGTCGGCGGTGACGGGAGCAGGCATCCCGATGAATTCGACCGATTTGACGGTTGGGGCGGCGTCGGCCGAACCGGCGAAAGTCAGCAGCGAGAGCGCTGACGAAACGGCTACGGTGAAAGCGTTCATTCTTGGCATTATTCGAAAAATATTTAACCCTAGTCGACGAATGTTAAATTCTTGTGACAATACGCCGAACAGGTGAGGCATTTGCCCTATGGTCCAGGCATTTCCCGCAAAAGGCGCGCCATAATCCGTTTGCGCATGCGATTTCTGGCTGATCCGGTATGTGGAATGAAACGTGCTTGTAACAATCCGCGGCTTGCTTCGGCAAGCCGTCTGATTCGCCTTTTTAACCGACTGATTAGGGAGTGGATTGCTCATGAAGACATTTATCGGTGTGATCACAGGGATTCTTTTCTTTTTCAGCGGGGCTGCCGCGCAGGCCGCCCTGCTGGAAGGCCAATCGGTTTATTTCCAGTTTGCGGACGAGGACCTGGATTACTTCGGGACACCGTCCATCGACGGCGATACCCTGAGCTTCGCCTTTTCCGATCGTTCTGCCGCCTCGGCTTCCCAGCGCCTAAGGGAAACCATGGAATTTCAGGTCATCGCCAAGGACGGATTTCTGATCGATCAGTTTCACTTGGCGGAGGGCGGCGACTACGCACTCGCCGGAAAGAACAGCAGCGTTTCGGCCAGCAGTCGGCTCCGGCTCGACGATTTTACCAACGACGAGCTGTTCCGCGACTCGGGTGAAAAATCCTTCCGCCTCGGCGGCAGCGGCGGCGAAAAGGCGGGCAGCTGGACCACGCTGTTCGAGCAGTCGATTGCCCGGAGCGAAGAACTGGACGTCCTATTGACGACGATGCTGGGGGCCGTTCCGGTGGGCAGTCAGGGTGAGGCCTGGATCGATCTGAACTCGATCCGCGTGACCATCGGCGCGGTTCTGTCCGGCGGCGAACCGGCCCCGGTGCCTTTGCCCGCGGCCGTGTGGCTCTTGGCTTCCGGACTCGCCGGTTTGAGCGGCGTGACGGCCGCCAAGAAGCGCCGCAGCGTGCTTTTACGCGCATAACAAACATCATCGGCCGATAAGCGCCGCGTGTATCTTGGGTACGGGAGGAATTCGGCCAAAAGTAGCGCGGGGCCGGGCCCATTCCGCTCTTCGCCTCGATGCGGGAACGCATCGCAAGACCCACACGCCGACCGCGGCAAAGGGATTGGACCTGCGGTCGCTTTCGTTCGATATGCTTGAAATCATCCTTGCTCGCGCCTGCGGACGCGCGGGACTGCCGTTTCTGGGCTACCGGTAAAGTGCTTCGCTTTGGATGAATCGCCGGACCGGCTCGGGAATCAAATAACGGGCGCTCTTGCCGGTTTTTACGGCTTCCCGGATGCGGGTCGCCGAAATATCGAGCTGGGTGACATCGACGAAATGGATTGCTCCCGCCGGCTGAGGGCGCATGGCACCTGGCTGTTCGGTACGGCGTTCTGCGATGCGCGATGCCAAATCGCCCGCAAAATCGGGCGCTGCGCCCGGCCGTTGCATGACGACGATATGGGCGAGATCGAACAGCTCCCGCCAGCGGTGCCAGCGGGGAAAGCCGAGGAAGGCATCCAGCCCGACGATCAGGCACAACGGCCGAGCGCCGATCTCCGCTCGAATGGACGCAAGCGTATCCACCATGTAGGACGGCCCGGGCCGGTCTAGTTCCCGTGTATCGATACGGAAGCCGGGCTCGGCGTCGTGCAGGGCCAGCTCCAGCATCTTAAGGCGATGCTCGGGTTCGGCCTCCGGCGCAGCGCGGTGGGGCGGCAAACGGCAGGGGACGAAGCGGACCTCGTCCAGTTCGACCGCTTCTTTGACTTCCAGGGCCGTCCGCAGGTGGCCGTAGTGGATGGGATCGAAGGTTCCGCCGTATATGCCGATCATGAGCGCTCTTGGGGGGAGAGGCCGTAGCAGTAGGCCGGGAACCCTTTCCCGACATATTCGTCGGCAAAGGATTGCCGACCTACGATACTAATCCGCCCTAGGTGTTGCAAGTCAGGCGCGGATATGCCCATCGCCCAGAACGATGAATTTCTGGGTGGTCAATCCTTCCAGTCCTACCGGGCCGCGGGCGTGCAGCTTGTCGGTGCTGATGCCGATTTCGGCGCCCAAGCCGTATTCGTAACCGTCGGCGAACCGGGTGGAGGCGTTGACCATTACCGAGCTGGAATCCACTTCCCGGAGAAAACGGCGCGCGCGGGTGTAGTCCTCGGTCACGATGGCGTCCGTGTGTTGCGATCCGTGCCGATTGATATGATCCAGCGCCTCGTCGAGGCCCTCGACCACGCGGATGGACAGGATGGGCGCGAGATATTCGGTGTCCCAGTCTTCCGCGGTTGCCGGCGTACAGTCCGGCAAGATTTGCACGGTTCTAGGGCAGCCGCGGAGCTCCACGCCCTTTTCCCGAAAGAGGTGCGCCAGGTCCGGAAGGAGAACGGGCGCAATCGGGGCAGCGATCAGCAAGGTTTCCATCGCATTGCAGACACCGAAGCGCTGGGTCTTGGCATTCAGAGCAATCTTGATGGCCTTGTCGAAATCGCAGCGGTCGTCGATGTAGACGTGGCAGATGCCGTCCAGGTGTTTGATGACCGGGATGCGGGATTCTTCCGTGATGCGCTCGATGAGGCTCTTGCCGCCGCGCGGCACGATCACGTCCACGTGGCGTTCCATGCGGATCAGCTCGCCGACCGCCGCCCGGTCGGTGGTTTCGATCAGTTGCACGGCGTCGCGGGGCAGTCCCGCTTGCTCAAGACCGTCCCGTATGCAGTCGGCGATGGCCTTGTTGGAATGTATGGCTTCGGACCCGCCCCGCAGGATGCAGGCGTTGCCGGATTTGAGGCAAAGCGCCGCGGCGTCCGCGGTCACGTTGGGGCGGGACTCGTAGATGATCCCGATGACGCCCAAAGGCACCCGCATCCGGCCGACCTGAATGCCGGAGGGTCTATAGGTGAGGCCGGTGATTTCGCCCACCGGATCGGAAAGCGCGGCCACTTCGCGCAGACCTTGAGCCATGGCGTCTATGCGCTTTTCGGTGAGGTCCAGCCGGTCGAGCATCGCGCCGTCGAGTCCTCTGTGGCGTCCGGCCTCGAGATCCTTGTGATTCTCCGCCATCAGCAATTGGGCATTGCTTTGCAGGGTGTCGGCGATGGCCAGGAGAGCGCTGTTCTTTGCGGCGGTCTCCGCACGGCTCATCGAGCGGGCGGCCTCGCGAGCCTGCTCGCCCACCCTAAGCATATAAGTTTGAAGGTCGTTTAACATGGGTCGTTCAAGGAAAGGTGAATAATCGAAAGCGGTGAGCTATGAAACGTCAATGAGGCTTCGCCGTAATGCGTGTTCCCGAAGGTGCCGTGAGGCTTACGCAGACGGACAACAGTTCTTCCCAGGGGTCGCCCGTTTCCATGCCTTTGATCACTCTGTCAGCCTTGGCGCTGAGCAAGAGGGTCCGGTGAATGCTGTCGCGGTTCAGGCGCTGCAGTGCCTGGAGCACGGTCGATTTTCGTTTGTCCCACACTTGGCATTTCGCCAATGCCGATTCGGTCGAGGTGCCTTGGGCGACCAGAGCCATGATGTTGCCGATCAGGCGAACGTCGCGGGTGAGCGCCCATAGCGCGACCGCAGGCGCCACGCCTTCCGCCTTGAGTCCCGTGAGTACGCGGTAGGCTTTCTGAGTGTGACCGCGCAAGACTTCTTCGGCCAGATCGAAAACATCGTAACGGGCGCTGTCGGCGACGGTCTTGACGATCTGGTCGTCGTCGATCTTGCCCTTGCCGTACAAGATGTGCAATTTTTCGATTTCCTGGGCGGCCGCCAGCAAATTGCCTTCGACGCGGGCGGCCAATATGCGGATGCCCGAGCGGTCGGCCAACAGACCTTTCGCGTTCAAGCGCCGGTCGAGCCAGCGCAGCAATTGCTCGCCCTCCAGGGGCCAGACCTGGACCACCACGCCGATGCGGTCGATGGCCTGGTACCAGCGGCTTTTTTGTTCGGCGCCCCCGATTTTCGCGCTGCTGACGATGAGGACTGCGTCTTCCGCGGGCCGCTCGGCATAACGCGCCAGGGCTGCCGCCGCCGCTTTGTCCGGCTTCGCGGGAAGGCGCAGGTCCAAAATGCGCTTTTCGCCGAAGAGAGAAAACGAATCGGCGGCCTCCTGCAAGCTGCCCCAGTCGAAGCCGGTATCGGCGTAGAACAATTCACGGCTGCCGTACCCGGCGGCACGCGCCGCCTGCCGTATCGCGTCGGCCGCTTCCGCAAGCTGCAGGGGCTCGTCTCCGCTCAGGAAATAAACCGGAGCCAGACGCTTCTTCAGTTGCTCTCCCAGCTGCTCGGCGGATAGTTTCACGACTTGTCCGCAGGCGGGCGGCTCAGTGCGTAAGCGACGCGGCGAAACAGGAGTTGGGCGGCCTCGCGCTGCATCTCCTGCTGGATTTGGTATTCCTCCTGGGTTTGACTGAGCGGGGAGGTCTGATCGTTGAAATAATCCCGTTTCAGCTCGAGCTCCTGGCGCGGCAGCAGTATCTCGCCCTGTGGCGTCGACACCTCGTAGACGACCCGATAGCTCAAATCGAACAGGTTGGCTCGGCCTTGCTTGCTCAGACCGATCGGGCGGCGGTCCTGCCTCGCCTGGACGATGTGGATCACCGCGCCGGCCTGGCTGGGAGCCGCCGCGAGGTTGCCCCCGGAATAAGACAAAATCTGCGAAAACTCCTGAACGAACAGGTCTCCGCGCCCCAAACCGTCGATGTAGAAGGTTTTAGCGACCATCGTGGCCGGCAAGCTGCCGCGGAGATGGAATCCGCAAGCCGAGAGCAATAGGGCGAAAATTGCCGAAACCGCCGCTTTTGCGAGAGACCGTCTTGTCATTGGCTACACCACGATGTTGACCAGCTTGCGCGGAACCACGATAACCTTTTTGACCGGTTTGTCCTCGACGAAGCGCTGCACGTTGGGATCGCCGAGCGCGGCGGCCTCGACGGCGTCGTTGGCGGCATCCACCGGCACGGTGATTTTGCCGCGCAGCTTGCCGTTCACCTGAACCACCAGCTCCACGGTGTTTTGCACCAGCGCCGATTCGTCCACTCTTGGCCATGCCATGGTCGCGACCGTTTCGGGATGTCCGAGTTCGTGCCACAAGCGGTGGCAAATATGGGGCACGATGGGAGACAGCATCAGCACCACGAGCTCCAGCGTTTCCTGGCGCACTGCGCGTCCCTCATCGCTCGCATCGTCGAACTTCGCCAAGGCGTTGAGCAGTTCCATGTTGGCGGCGATCGCCGTGTTGAAGGTGTAACGCCGGCCGATATCGTCGCTGACCTTGCGAAGGGTCTCGTGCGTCTGGCGCCGCATGGCCTTTTGCGCCTCGTCGAGCGCCGTCTTGTCGAGCCTAGGGGCGGGGCCTTGGTCGACATGGACGGCGACCTGTTTCCAGAGGCGCCTCAGGAACCGAAATCCACCTTCCACGCCGCTGTCCGACCATTCCAGCGACTGCTCGGGCGGGGACGCGAACATCATGAACAAGCGCGCCGTGTCCGCGCCGTAACGATCGATCAGCGCTTGCGGATCGACGCCATTGTTCTTGGACTTGGACATTTTTTCGGTGCCGCCGATCGTGACCGGCTGTCCATCGGCCTTCAAGCTCGCGCCCAGCGGCCTTCCCCGCTCGTCCAATTGCACGTCCACTTCGGCCGGGTTGTAGTAGTGCTTCTTGCCGTCGGCCTGCTCCCGGTAGAAGGTCGGCGCCACCACCATGCCCTGGGTGAGCAGATTGGTGAAGGGTTCGTCGCTGTCCACCAGGCCCACGTCGCGCATCAGCTTATGGAAGAAGCGCGCGTACAGAAGATGCAGGATGGCGTGCTCGATGCCGCCGATGTACTGATCCACCGGCAGCCAGTATTTGGCGCGTTGATCCAGCATGGCGTCGTGGCTGTCCGGGCAGGCATAGCGGGCGTAGTACCAGGACGATTCGACGAAGGTGTCCATGGTATCCGTCTCGCGCTCAGCCGGGCCTCCGCATTTCGGGCAGGTTGTTTGATACCACTCGGGCATTTTCTTGAGCGGAGAGCCCACATCGATCTTGACGTCTTCCGGCAATACCACGGGGAGCTGATCTTCTGGTACCGGCACGTCGCCGCAGTTCGGACAATGAATGACGGGAATCGGGCAGCCCCAGTAACGCTGGCGGGAGATGCCCCAGTCGCGCAGGCGGAACTGGGTGCGCTTCTGGCCTAGGCCTTTGGCTTCGAGATCGGCGGCGATGGCGTCGAAGGCTTGCTGGAAATCGAGGCCATCGTATTTTCCCGAATTCACGCACACGCCGTACTCGGCATAGTCGTCTATCCACTCGCCCTCCGGATCGACCGTCTCATAAGCGTCCGATTTGGACGCGATGACGGTTTTGATCGGCAGTCCATATTTATGCGCAAACTCGAAATCCCGCTCGTCGTGAGCCGGCACCGCCATCACCGCGCCTTCGCCGTAACCCCATAATACGTAATTGGCGATCCATACCGGCAGTTTTTCGCCGGTTAATGGATGAATGACGAAGCGGCCGGTCGCCATGCCTTTCTTTTCCATGGTGGCGAGCTCGGCTTCCGCCGTGCCGCCGTGTTTGCATTCCTCGATGAAGGCTTCCAATTCCGGATGGCCTTCCGCGGCTGCCAGGGCCAGCGGATGTTCCGCCGCCACGGCGACATAAGTCGCGCCCATCAGGGTGTCGGGGCGGGTGGTGTAAACCTTGAGGACGTCACTGCCGTCCTCGTAGGGAAAATGCACTTCGCAGCCGTGGCTCTTGCCGATCCAGTTGCGCTGCATGGTCTTCACCTGTTCGGGCCAGCCCGGCAACTGGTCCAGCCCGGCGAGCAGTTCCTCGGCGTAGGCGGTGATGCGCATGAAGTACATGGGGATGTCGCGCTTTTCCACCGGCGCGCCCGACCGCCAGCCGCGGCCGTCGATCACTTGTTCGTTGGCCAGCACGGTCTGGTCCACGGGGTCCCAGTTCACCGGGGCGACCTTCTTGTAGATCAGGCCTTTTTCGAACAGCTTGGTGAACAGCCATTGTTCCCAGCGATAATAATCGGGCTTGCAGGTGGCGATCTCGCGGCTCCAGTCGATGGCGAGCCCCAGCGACTTGAGCTGCTTGCGCATGTAATCGGCATTGGCGTAAGTCCACGCCGCCGGAGCGACCTTGTTCTGCATCGCGGCGTTTTCCGCCGGCAGTCCGAAGGCGTCCCAGCCCATCGGCTGAAGCACGTTCTTGCCCTGCATGCGCTGATAGCGGGCGATCACGTCGCCGATGGTATAGTTGCGGACATGGCCCATGTGCAGCCGCCCGCTGGGGTAGGGGAACATGGACAGGCAGTAATACTTTTCCCTGGCCGGGTCTTCGACGGCGCGGAAAACGCCCTGGGCTTCCCAGGCGTCCTGGGCTTCTTGTTCGATGGTCTGCGGCTTGTAAATGTCTTCCATACGCGGGGATTTCGGTCGCCGAATTAAACCTTGTAGGATACTAAAGCACTCGCCGGTACCGCAAATGGGCGCGGGCTTCGTCGGCGATCCTCGTTTTGTCCTGAAAACCGGATTTCGTAGGGTGGGTTAGGCGCGCATAGCGACAGATTTGGTATTAGTCACTGTGCCGCGAGCGCGCCGTAACCCACCAAAAGGTGTGGTCCACGCCCCCCTGGTGGGTTACGGCGCGCGGAAACACCGAAGGAACTTTGCGGACTCGGTGCGATGCGCGCCTAACCCACCCTACGAATCCGTACTTCGGAACAAACACGAGTTGCCGGGACTCCTGAACGGGATACTCCGAATAAGCCTTTTGACAGATTGTCTTATGCCTGTTGTACGTAGCACACTTTATGGATTCGTTTTCCGGACATCGTCCGACAGCCTTTTCGGGAGAAAAACATGCGCACATTGATCGCGGGCTTGGTCTTATTACACGTGCTCTTGCTGAGCGGATGCGGATACAACACCCTGCAGCAGCAAGACGAGCAGATCAAGGCGAGCTGGTCGGAGGTCGTAAACCAATATCAGCGCCGGGCGGACCTGGTGCCCAATTTGGTCAACGTGGTGAAGGGTTACGCAGGGCACGAAAGGGAGGTGTTGACCCAGGTGACCGAGGCGCGTTCCAGGGTCGGGTCCGTTCAGGCCACGCCGGAACTGTTGAACGATCCGCAGGCCTTCTCCCAGTTCCAGGCGGCTCAGGGCGAATTGTCCGGCGCCTTGTCGCGATTGATGGCGGTGGCGGAGAACTATCCGCAGCTCAAGGCGGACAGTTTGTTCCGCGATCTGCAGGCGCAGCTGGAAGGTACGGAGAACCGCATCACCGTGGCGCGCAATCGCTACATCGCGGCGGTTCAGGACTATAACGTCACGGTCCGCTCCTTCCCCACCAACATTACCGCGCGGATTTTCGGCATGGAGGTCAAGCCGAATTTCACGGTGGAAAACGAACGCGAAATCTCTCGGCCGCCCACGGTCGATTTCGGCACGCCGGCCCCGGCCCCCGCCCCCGCCCCCGCCCCCGCCCCCGCTCCGGCCCGGTAGGCGAACGTCGATATCGATGCCGAACATGCTTCCGGTTTGGATTCTTGCCGTCCTTCTGGCGTTTGTCGGGTCCGAGGCTAGGGCCGAGGTTGCGGTGCCGGCGCTACAGGCGCGCGTTACCGATCTGACCGGGACCTTGAAGCCGGACGAAAAGGCGGGACTCGAAAGCCGGCTGGCGGCCTTCGAGGCTGAAAAGGGCAGCCAAATCGCGATCTTGCTGGTGCCCACCACCGAGCCCGAGACCATCGAGCAATATTCCATACGGGTGGCGGATGCCTGGAAGCTAGGCCGCAAGGGGATCGACGACGGCGTCCTGATCCTCCTGGCCAAGCAGGACCGTACCGTTAGGATTGAAGTGGGGCGCGGGCTCGAGGGCGTGATCCCCGATGCCGTCGCCAACCGGATCGTGGAAGACGTGATGATCCCGTTTTTCAAACAAGGCGATTTTCACGGCGGCCTGTCCGAAGGCATCGACAGTCTTTTCGCCCTGATTCGCGGTGAGCCTCTGCCCGCGCCTGCCGATGGCGAAAGAGTTCCGGATGAGGATCTGGGCGGCGTTTTCGGGCTTTCGATTCTGGGCGGCATCTTCGGTGGGCGGATACTCCGGTTTCTGTTCGGCCCCTTTCTCGGCGGGCTCATTGCCGGCGCGGGCGCCGGACTGCTGGTCGCCTTTTTCGGTCTGCCGATCCTGTTTTCGCTTTTCGTCGGCTTCTTCGTGTTCATGACGGTGTTCGGAGGCATGGGTCGGGTAGGGCCGGGCGGCTGGTACGGCGGGCCCGGTGGATTCGGCGGCTCCTCCGGAGGTGGCGGTTTCCGAGGGGGCGGCGGCGGTTTCAGCGGCGGCGGAGCTTCGGGGCGCTGGTGATGTTCAAGCATTTCGGTCGTATCCTAAAGCATCTGTGTTACGGACCCTGGCGGCTTCGGCGGGTCCTGCCGCGCCACGCGCTTAAAGCCATCGCCGAGGAGATCCGTGAAAGCGAGACGAAGCACGGCGGAGAAATCCGCGTCGCCGTGGAAATTTCGCTCGATTGGCGGAGATTGCTGCGGCGGGAGACGCCGAGGGAAAGGGCCTTGGAAGTGTTTTCCGATCTCCGCATCTGGGATACGGAACGGAACAACGGCGTTTTGATTTATCTGCTGCTCGCGGATAGGGACGTGGAGATCGTCGCCGATCGCGGTATCGACCGGCTGGTCGGAGCGGAAGCTTGGGAGCGTATCTGCCATGAGATGGAAGCGGCTTTTCGGAAAGGCGACTTCGAGGCGGGTATCGTGGCCGGGGTTCAAGCCGTGGGCTCTCATTTGGAAAAGCACTTCGCGGGACCGGATCTGCACGGCGACGAGCTCGCCAATCATCCGGTCATTATTGATGGTTGAGTTTGCTCGGCCGCTCCCGCCGGCCGATACTGTTTTGAGTTAAGGCTCAGGCTCGTCGTTCCGGCAGGGAATGCCGGAACCCAGACGTTCGGGACGACTTGCGGAGTAACGTCCTTGTCGACTGGATACCGGCACTCCCTGCCGGTATGACGGCTTAGTTCAACAGCATTGTCCCGCGCCGGGTACGGACTTTTTCCGGTCAACCGGCTAGTTGCCGATTACTATTAACGGATCACTTCATTTGCCGGAGACCACTCATGACCGACGCATTGTTAATCGCCAAAGGCCGGGATTCGCTTTCACTGCTGCCGTCCATGGCCAACCGCCACGGCCTGATCAGCGGAGCGACCGGCACCGGCAAGACCGTTACGTTGCAAGTTCTGGCGGAGCGTTTCAGCCGCATCGGCGTGCCGGTGTTTTTATCGGACATCAAAGGCGATTTGTCCGGTTTGAGCCAGCCGGGCGTGGCCAGCCCGAAGATGGCCGAGCGGCTATCGTTGCTCGGCATCCAGGGCCATGAATTCGCCGGATTTCCGGTGACCTTTTGGGATGTTTTCGGCGAACAAGGCCATCCGGCGCGGGCGACCATTTCCGAGATGGGGCCCTTGCTGCTCTCGCGCATGCTTAATCTGAACGAAACCCAGGAGGGCGTGCTCCACCTGGTTTTCAAGATCGCGGACGACAGCGGAATGCTGCTGCTCGATCTGAAGGACTTGCGCGCGATGCTTCAGTTCGTGGGCGAAAATGCGGGCCAATTCACCACCTCGTACGGCAACATCTCCGCCGCCAGCATCGGCGCCATCCAGCGCGGTTTGATGGCCTTGGAAAGCCAGGGCGGAGACCGGCTGTTCGGCGAGCCCTCCCTGAACATCGACGATCTGATGCAAACCGCGCCGGACGGGCAGGGCGTAATCAATATCATGGCCGCCGACAAGCTCATGCAGGCACCGAAAGTCTATGCAGCCTTTCTGCTCTGGCTGTTGTCCGAACTGTTCGAGCATCTGCCGGAAGTGGGGGATCGCGACAAACCCAAGCTGGTGTTTTTCTTCGACGAGGCGCATCTGCTATTCGACGACGCTCCGGAGATTTTGCTGGACAAGATCGAGCAAGTCGTGCGCCTGATCCGCTCCAAGGGCGTGGGCGTTTATTTCGTGACGCAAAATCCTCTGGACGTTCCGGACAAGGTTTTGGGACAGCTCGGCAATCGCATCCAGCACGCGCTTCGGGCCTTTACGCCGCGGGATCAGAAAGCGGTTCGTTCGGCGGCCGAAACCATGCGCGACAATCCGGACCTGGACGAGAAGACCGTCATTACCGAGTTGGGCGTCGGCGAAGCCTTGGTTTCATTACTCGACGAAAAAGGCCGTCCGCATATCGTCGAGCGGGCCTTCATCCTGCCGCCTCAAAGCAAGATCGGCCCCATCGATGCCGCTCAACGAAAGCAACTCATCGGCGAGTCGCCCATCGCGGGCCATTACGAAAAAGCCGTGGACCGGGAGTCGGCCTACGAAATGCTCAAAGCGCGTGCCGCCGAGGATCTCCAGCAAAGGACCGAAGAAGCCGGCCGTCCTGCTTCCGGTTCGGCAGCCGGAGGCATTTTCGATACGCTCGGGAGCATTCTGGGCACTCCGTCGCGCGGTAAGGGCAAACAACGGCAAACCGCGATGGAGGCCTTCGCCAAAAGCGCCGCCCGAAGCATAGGCAGCGAACTCGGCCGGCAGCTTCTTAGGGGCGTGCTGGGGTCTTTGACGGGAAGAAAAAGGTAGGGTGGACGTTATCAGGTATACCAAAAGGTAGGATGCGGTGAGGGACGAACCGCATCGTTCGCGATCAATGCGTTTCGGGCACTCAGTGCATCTTACGAACTCGTTATCGGGCAGGCGGCAATAAAAATATCGGCTTGCGGCTATTCTTAACGACGGCTCAGTTTACATGTGGGTCCCGGTCGGCCAGTTTCGGCCGACCGGGACTTCTCGCGAGGCGCCGAACGAACCCGCGTGATCCGTGCGGCCATAGAAGAGTTGACGAGGAGTTAAGATGTTTTACGAAGTGAAGCCTTTGGTGCTGATTCTGATCGGGGCCGCCGTGGTCATGAGTCAGACCGCCTTGGCGATACCGTTTGCCGTACTGTTGATCGTTCTCGGCGCATTCATTATGGGCATGCGTTTCATCTATCGCTCCGAAAGAGTCAGTAGAGCAAAAACCGCTTCACGGCAACGAAAGAATTTCTGATTTACCGGGCAATCGGCATTTCGTTCCGCAGAGCCGCAGAGACCGCGGCTGTTTGGTGGGTTAATTCCAAATCGCTTTCAATAAGGCATTCATTTTGTAGATGGTGGGTTAGGCCGCGAGGCCGTAACCCACCGAGCGACCTCGAATCGGTGGGTTACGCTCCGCTAACCCACCTACAATTAATGGTCACTCGAATGCCGAATGGAATAAGATCCATGCCTAACCCGCGCGCTTTCGAAACGGTGTACGATTCTGCCACCGGTTTAGGGCGCCGCCATTAATCTCGCCAGTCCCTTCCGCATTTCCTCCATCAACAACATTCCCAATGCAAACGGCAGAGTAAACAGCCAGACGTCGAGCTCTATGGGCGCGGTGCCGAAGATGTTGTTGCCCCAAGGCGTGTAATCGATGAACAGGATCAAGGCGATTTCCAGCAGAATGCCGACCAGGATTAATCGGTTGTTGAAAAGGGGAGAGCGGAACAGGGGGCGGTCCGGATGTTTGCACAGAAAGACGTTCATCACCTGCATGACGATGATGGCCGACAGACAGGCCGTGGTGGCTCGGAGATAAATCGGGTTGTCTCGGGCCAAGGTTTGGCCGTACTGCCAGCCGGCTCCATGGAGCACGTAGAAAAAGGCCGCCATGGCGGCGAGGGCTTCGAGAACTCCGAGGAACAGGTAGGCACGCGTGAGCAACGGCCAGGTGAGCAGTTTTTCCCTGGCCGATCGGGGCGGCTTTTTCATGCAGACGGGGTCCGGGCGATCCGCTCCGAGTCCCAGGGCCGGCACCATATCGGTGCCGAGGTCGACCGCCAGAATCTGGATGATGGTCAGGGGCAGCGGAATGCTGAACAGGGCGAAAGCGAGGTAAGGCACGAGTTCGGGAATGTTGGACGTGAGTATGTAGGACATGAACTTGCGGATATTGCCGAATACCGCCCGCCCTTCCTCTATCGCGCTGACGATGCTCGCGAAATTGTCGTCCAGGAGAATCATGTCGGCGGATTCCTTGGCCACGTCGGTTCCGGCAATGCCCATGGCGATGCCGATGTCGGCGGTCTTGAGCGCCGGGGCGTCGTTGACTCCATCGCCGGTCACCGCCACTACGTGCCGTTTGCGTTTCAGGGCGTCGACGATGCGCATCTTCTGGTCGGCGCCGAGCCGGGCGAAGATGACTTCTTCTTTGTCGAGCGCGAGCTGTAGCTGCGTGTTGGAGAGCCGCCGCAATTCGTCGCCGGTGATCACGTGGGGGTGATTGCCGCGGAGCAGACCGATTTCCCGGGCGATCGCCTTGGCGGTGTGAGGGTGATCGCCGGTGACCATGATGACCTTGATGCCTGCCTGAAGGCATTTTTCGATGGCGGACGGTACTTCTGGGCGGGGCGGATCTTCCAGTCCCACCAGGCCGGTCAGTGTCAGCCGCTCTTCCAGCCGCTCGCGCGCGTATGTCTCGGGGATTTCGCGATCGGCAAAGGCGAGGATGCGAAGTCCGCGTTCCGCCATCGTTTCTTGGGCATAGACAAACCGGCGGCGCATTTCCTCGGTCAGCGGCACGATTTCTTCGCCGATCTGCACGTCGGAGCACAGCGGCAGCACGGTTTCCAGGGCGCCTTTGGCGTACAGCCGGTTCCCCTCCGGCGTGCGGCTCAAAATCGAAAGGCGCTTCCGGTCCGTGTCGAAAGGGATCTCGTCGATTTTCGGATAGGCGGCGGTATCGTTCAGGAACCGTTCCGCCATCCGCACCAGCGCGATCTCCATGGGATCGCCGAGTAGCTCCCGCTTTCCGTCGCGGCTCGTTTCCTTGAGGTTCTGGCAGTTGCGCGCGCACTCCCAAAGTCTCGGGTAGGTTGCAGCGAGTTGTTCGTCGATATCTTCCGGATGACAGACTTCATTGCCGAAGAAGATTTGTCTCGCCGCCATGCGGTTTTGCGTCAGGGTGCCGGTCTTGTCCGTGCAGATGACGGTGGCCGAGCCCAATGTTTCGACCGATGGCAGGTGGCGTACCAAGGCATTGCGTTTGGCCATGCGCTGGGTGGCCATGGCGAGGGAGAGGGTAACCGTGGGCAGCAGGCCTTCCGGTACGTTGGCGACGATGATGCCGATGGCGAAGATGAAATCCTGCCAAAACGACAGGCCGGCCGCCCGCCCGATGAAAAAGAAGACGATGCCCAATGAGACGGCAAGCATGCCGACGATCCGGCTCAGGCGGAGGATTTCGTTTTGGAGAGGGGAAACGGGTTCGCCTGCCGTTTGAGTGAGGTGGGCGATCTTGCCGAATTCGGTGTGCATGCCGGTGTGGAAGACCACCGCCCGGCCTTCGCCGGAGACGACGGCGGTGCCCGCCAGCAGGACATTGCGAGCGTGAATGAGCTCGTCCGTCGCCGAGGGCTGCGCGTCTCTGGCTTGGGGTAAGGCTTCGCCGGTTACCGTGGCGTTGTTCACCCTCAGGGCAAAAGCCTCCAGAACCCGGCAGTCGGCGGGTACGTTGTCGCCTTCCTGCAGCAGGATCACATCGCCCGGCACGATGTCCGAAGCATCCGCAAGGCGCACGCTGCCTTCGCGCATCACCTTGATTTGCAGCGGCAGGAGCTTTTGCAGCGCGGCGATGGCTCTTTCGGCCCGGTATTCCTGCCAGAACGAAAACAGCCCGTTGACGAGGATCACGCCGATAATGGCGAAACCCAGAGTTTCCATGCCTTCCCCCGGCGCTTTCCAATCCCCGAAAAACGCCAATGCCGCGGCAAGCCAGAGGAGCAGGGCGAAAAAGTGAGTGAACTGCCTGGCGAAGCGTAGTGCGACGGATTCCCGCTCGAACTCCGTAAGCCGGTTGGCACCATATTCACGGAGCCGGCGGGCCGCTTCGGTTTCACTTAGCCCTTCGGGTTGAGTATGAAGGCTTGTCAAGGCCTGATCGGGTTGGAGATGATGGATTTTCATGCCGCCTTTTGGGGTGAACCGATCCAGCAAACGCCTTGGCCGCCGTAGGCAATTTCGCGGATTTTCGTCAAGCGGCCGAAATATGTACAGAAAAAGAACTTATATGCTATAAACCCCGCGCTATCACGCCGATGTTTCAATACGCGGACAGTTAGAACCCACTCAACTAAACAGTCGGTTTACAGAGTATGACCAATCAACAATTCGATAAGACTCGCTTTTCTGTTCTGAGAAATGGTTTTTGCGCCTTCTCTATCGCCGTGGCTGGGCTATTGGCCGGCTGCGATGCCGGTCCCGGCGGCAGTTCTTCTGCGCCGGCCATGTCGGAAGCGAAAATCAGCGGGAACGTTCAGGATCAACACGGTCCCGTTACGGATGCCAAGATCGAAGTGCGGGACAAGAACGGTCAGTTAGTGACGACGACGGAGGTTACGAGCACCTCGAACCAGTACTCGATTACCGTCCCCGCGGGCACTGCGTATCCCATCGTGCTGACCGCCACTCCGAACAATCCGGCGCCGGGTCGCGGTCCGGTCAAGGCCGTGGTAACCAGTTCACTAGCCGACCGTATGGACATCACCGACGTCACCACCATCGTGGTCGATTCGGCCATGACCTTGGGCGGCTTGACCGAAGCGAACATCGCCAAGGCGTCCGGCGGCGCGATCGGCTTGCGCCAGCGCCAAGGCGCGAGCGCGGCAGCGGGCGGCGGCGGTGCGGGTCCCGGCCAGAGCGGCGGCGGCGTCAGCCGTGGTGGGCACGGCGGGCATGGCGAGCATGTGCCTTCCGGTTCCGGCGCATCTCCGTCCGACAGCAGCTCCGACCAACAGCAGCCGGCGCAGCAGTAATACGGTGTAATCGACTTTAGCCTTTCGGCCGGGATGCTTTAGCTTTTTTAAAGACTCCCGGCGATTTTCCCGAAGCCGGCAGATGAGCTCGACGGAGCCGTCTGCCGGTTTTCTTTTTGGTCGCGGCTCGGACCTTGTTGAAACGGGCAGGCCGCGATTGGAAGGGTCGCGACTAAAGCGACCGTTTGCGATTGGGAAGGGATTGCCGACCTACCTATCGGGCTCTCTGACACCGACCAGAGAGGGATACGGGAAGCGGGAGTCCCTACAAGCGTATGGGCTTTTTGGGCAGCGTGTCGGTAGGTGAGAGTTCCGGCAGCACGGGCAAGCGGACCACAAATTCGCTGCCTTGGCCAGGACCGGGACTGGAGACGCACACGGTTCCTCCGTGCAATTCCACTAAGCGGCGGACGATCGTGAGACCAATGCCGAGACCGCCTTGGGATCGATCAAGCGTGCGCTCGGCCTGGGTGAAGAGATCGAAGACCTGGGGCAGTATCTCGGCCGGTATGCCGAGACCGGTGTCCCGCACGCGAAGCTCGATGTCGGAGCCGTCCCGATTTGCGGTGAGCCAGAGGGCGCCCCCTTTCGGCGTGTATTTGGCGGCATTGTTCAGCAAATTGCCCAAGACTTGGATCAGCCGGATGCTGTCGCCCTCCAGGTATACGGGAGCGGAGGGGAGAGTGACGGTGAAGGCGTGTTTCCGTTCATCAAGGAGAGGTCGCGTGACCTCGATGGCGCGGGCCACGATATCGCTCAGCTCGATCGTGTCTTTTTTGAGTTCCACTTTGCCGCGCGTGATGCGGGAAACGTCGAGAAGGTCATCCACCAACCTGACCAGATGGGCCGTCTGCCGATCGATTACATCCTCCGCCCATTGATGTTGCGGATGTTGCGGACCGATCCGCCGCAGGAGTTCCACCGCATTTCGAATCGGGCCCAAGGGGTTGCGCAGTTCGTGGGCCAGCATGGCCAAGAATTCGTTCTTGCGGTGGTCGGCTTCTTGGAGTGATGTTTGGGCCTGTATCAGATCGTCGATATCCGAGCATGAGCCAAACCACTTGATGATGTGGCCGGCCTCGTCGCGGATCGGTTGGGCGCGACACATCACCCACCGGTACTCGCCGTCTCGATGGCGGAGCCGATGCTTCATCTCGTAAGGTTCGCCGGTCTGGAGGCAATGCTTTCGGCGTTCATTGACCAGTTCCACTTCTTCGGGATGCAAAGCCCGCATCCAGCTGAAGCCCTTTTCTGAGTCGCACGGCTGTCCGGTGAATTCATGAAAGCGCGGGTTGGTGTAGTCGACCCGCCCATCCGGACAAACCGTGAAGACGATATCCGGCACTGTCTCGGCTAGGGCGCGGAATCGCTGCTTGCTTTCGCGCAGCGCCCGCTCCACCCGCGCGCGCTGGACGATCTCCCGCCTTAAGGTTTCATTGGCTTGCACCAGTTCGGAGGTGCGCTCCTGCACCCGCGTTTCCAGTTCGGCGTAAGCTTGGCGCAATGCTTCCTGAGCCCGCTTCCGCTCGATAATCTCATGCCATTTGCTCAAGGTGCACTTGACGATATGCGGCATGGCGGACAGGGTGGCCTCGGACTTGACGAGATAATCCAGAGCCCCGGCCTTCATCGCCTCGACTGCGATCGCCTCGTTCCCGTAGCAGGTCATAACGATGACCGGATAAGACGTATTCGAGCCTTCCTGCGGCAAAAGCTCCGTACCTTTCCCGTCGGGCAGCCGCAAATCGGTGATCACGAGATCCGGTAGGGCGACGGCAAGCGCCTCCCGCGCCTCGCGGAGATGGCGTACCACCGTCAGACGAACGGGTTCGCCTTGAGCCTCGAATGCTCTCTGTATGAGCTCGGCGTGGCTAGTATCATCCTCGGCCAAAAGGATGTGAAGGATGGTGTCGGCTATCGGCGCGGCTGCGGATGGCTCAGGTTTCATGAACAGTTCGGTCGGACCAGGGGTAGTGATTCCAGGCCAGCCAATAAAAGCCCAGATCTTCCATCATCCGGGTGAAATTCTCGAAATCGACGGGCTTGACGAGATAGCTGTTGGCATGCTGGCCGTAAGCTCTGGCGATGTCTTGCTCGGCTCGTGAGGTGGTGAGAATGACGACCGGCAGATTCGCAATGGACGGCGATGCCCTGATTCTACCCAGGACTTCAATGCCATTGATGCGGGGAAGGTTGAGGTCTAGCAGGACGACGTGCGGCCTCGGGCTGGTTTGCGGATCGGCATACGCGCCCTGTCGCAGCAGATAATCCAAGGCTTCCGCGCCCTGGCTGACATGATAGATCCGGTTCGCCACGCGGTGTTCCTGAAAACAGCGGATGACCAGTTCGGCATGATCCGGATTGTCTTCGACCAACAGGATATTCAGGACTTCTCCCTTCATGCTGGATCCCTCAGGGAAAAATAAAACGTGCAACCCAGCCCTTGACCTTCCGAGTCTACCCAGAGACTTCCGCCGTGCACCTCGACGATTCGCTTGACGATCGCCAGTCCGATTCCGGTACCCTCCGTATTGGGATCGAGCCGCTCGAACAGGCCGAAGATCTTCGTATGGTAGCTTGGCTCGATTCCGATACCGTTGTCACGTACAAAATAGACGATTTCTCCTTCTCTTGCTTCCGCGCCGATCTCGATCAAGGGTTCATCCTGGTCACCCATGAATTTGACGGCGTTTTCGATCAGGTTGAGCCACACCTCGAAGATCCGCTTCGGATCGCCGACCGCGTCGGGCAGACCGCGGCTGATCTCGGTCCGCAGTTTACGCCCGGAAAGCCGGTCCCTGACAAGCTCGACCGCCTCATGGACGAGAGCGCGCATCGAGACCTTTTCGGGCGGATTCGCGACGCGGCCGATGCGAGACAGCTCCAGCAGATCTTCCAGCAAGGTCTGCATTCGGCTCGCCGCCGCACGGATCCGCCGGATGTCTCCGCGCATACGCTCGAAATCTCCCCGCGTCGCGCTTTGTTCCAACATGCCTGAAAATCCCTGGATGGTAATCAAGGGACTCTTGAGATCGTGCGAGGCGGTGTAAATGAACCGCTCCAATTCCGCATTTTTTTCTGTCAGCTGTTCGAGGAGAGCAGCCTGTTGTTCCTGGGCTTTTCGGCGTTCGGTCACATCGCGAATGATTCCGGTGAACAGGCGATGGTTGCCCAGAGGGGTTTCGGCGACGGTCAGTTCGATGGGAAAAGTGGATCCATCCCGACGCAGCCCGAGGACTTCGCGGCCGATGCCGATGACCCGGCGTTCCCCCGTTCTGAGATAGCGGGCAATGTAGGCGTTGTGTTCGTCGCGGTAAGGGGAGGGCATCAGGAGAGTAATGCTCTGACCTTTTACCTCCGCTTCGGTGTACCCGAACATGCGCTCGGCCGCGGGATTGAAGGTCTCGATGAGCCCCCGCTCGTCGATCACGATGATGGCGTCGACGGCGGTCTCGAGAATCGCGCGCAACCGCACCGTCTGGTTCGCCAAGGCTTTCTCGGCGAGTTTGCGGCGACTGATGTCGTGAACCGTAGCCAATACGAAACGACCTTGCTCGGCCTCTAGGAGAATTAGGCTTATATCCGCTGGAAATTCGGTTCCATCCTTGCGCAAGCCGAAAAGATCCAGTCCTTCCCCCATGGGGCGGGAGCGGGGATGTTCGGCGTAACCCGCACGCTCTTCTCGATGCCGCCCGCGAAACCGTTCCGGCATGAGGTCTTCGACCGTGAGTTCCGCCAGTTCTTCGCGGGCATAGCCGAAAAGTTTCTCCAGCGCGGGATTGGAAAAAAGGATTTTTCCCTTGATGTCCGTAATCGCCATGCCATCCAAAGAGGACTCCAGCCATACACCGAAGTTCTTTTTTTTCAGCAGGAATTCCATCATGAAATGCCCGGAAAATGGTAAGAAACCCTTGATCGGTGAATCGATCAAGTGATTTTAAGCCGGTTGCAGTAAGAAAATTCTTATTTTTTAAAGGGTAATCAGTCCGTGGCGCAAGGCTAGATGGGTGAGTTGCACGACATTCGCAAGCCGGAGTTTTCGCATGAGATGCGTTTGATGCACGCTGATGGTCTTGGGGCTGGTGTGCAAGAGCTCGGCGATTTCCGCCACGGAACGACCCTGGGCCAGATGGCGGAAAACCTCGAATTCGCGCGGCGTCAAGAGCTCTACGGGCTTTTGCGATTGAGTCGACGCGGCTCGTTTCAGATGTTTGTCGAAGAAAAAGTCGCCGCTGAAGACGATCCGTGTCGCTTCCACGATCAATTTGGCCGCGCTCCGCTTGCCGATATACCCCCGGACGCCGGTTTCCCGCGCGCGCTCGATGAGCACTTCGCTTTCATAAGCGGAAAACATCAGAATTCGCGCCCGGGAATCGCGTTTCAGAATCTTGCGGGCTGCTTCGAGTCCGCTGATGCCGGGAAGGGCCACGTCCATGACGACGATGTCCGGCTGGTGTTTCAGATAGGCCTGATAGGCCTCTTCCCCGTCTGCCGCTTCGGCCAGGACGGTGATATCGGGCGCTTGCTCCAATAGGCGCCGGTAGCCGCTGCGCACTACCGGATGATCGTCGACTAGCAGTACGGAGATCATGGTCTGGCTTGGCTAGGAATTTCGATCGCTACGCAGGTTCCCTGTCCGCTCTGGCTCTCCAGGCTGAAGAGTCCTCCAAGCGCCTCGACCCGTTCGCGGACGCCCATCAATCCCAGTCCCCGCTTCGTTTCCCGGGACGATAAACCGACGCCATTGTCCTTGATCAACAGGCGGACGGAAACCGACTCGCCGGGCACAGGTCCAAAATGCCGCTGACACGATTCTCCCTGGCACGCGATACTCTCGCAGACCATGACTTCGGCTTGCGTCGCCCGGGCATGCCTGCCGATGTTATTCATGCACTCCTGGACGATTCGATACACCGTAATCTTAAGCGTTTCATCCAGGACGCCGAGATCGCCGATGATGGTCAGTTTCCAACTGATGTCGCGATAATGCGATCGGTATTCGTTGACTAATTCTTCGAGGGCTTCGGCCAGTCCCAGTTGATCGAGCAAGGGCGGACGCAGATTCTCGATCAGGCTGCGGACGGTGTCATGAAAGCGGATCAGCAAGGCTTCGACGGTTTGAGCGCTGTGATGGATCTCCGGGTGGCTTCGTTCGCTGAGCGAGGACATCATCGCGAGGTCCGCCTGCATGGCAGTCAAATATTGCCCAAGCTCGTCGTGCAGTTCGCGCGCTACTCTCTTGCGCTCCTCTTCCTGGGCCTTGAGCAATTTTCGGGTCAGCTGGCGGTTTTCATTCAGCAACCGCCGGGTTTCCTGCTCGGCTTTACGCCTTTGCGTTTGCTCGCGCGACTGGATCAGAGCGAGTGCCAGGCTATGCGCGAAAGTGGTGGCCAAAACCTCGTCCTCCTCGGAAAAGGGCTCCCCGTTGAGTTTGTCACAGAGATAAACGCGGCCGTACACCTTGCCATCGTCGGCGATCGGCACCGCGAGAAGGCTCTTCATCGGCGGATGGCCGGGCGGAAATCCCGCCGATCGCGGATCACGGGTCAGGTCGTCGAGCCGCAACGACTGGTTTGTTTGAACCACTACGCCGAGCAGTCCTTTCCCTTCCGGCCAGCGGCCGATTCGTTCGATCTGTTCCTGGCTGACGCCGGTGACGAAAAAGCCGTCCAGCTTTCCGTTTTCGTCAATTATCCCGACGGCGCCGTACCGTGCGCGCAGCAGAGTCGCCAGCACGTTGATGCCGCTTTGCGCCATGTTTTCCTCTCCTTCGACATGAGCCATCAAAGCCATCAGCGTGCGGGACGCCTGATTCAGTTCGCCGAGCCGCGTCGACCACAGGCGAAGCTGCCGCTGCTCCTCTTCGAGTTCGGCCGACAGCTTTTGATAGTGATCGAGCAGCAACTCGAGCAAACGCGGACGGGTAACCGCTCCGACGAAGGCGCCGCTATCGTCCGTAACCGGCAAGATCCAGTGGTTCTCCCGTTCCATGAGAGCGAGCGCCGCGACGATGGATGTATCCCGTCCGATGGCCGGCGGTATCGTTCTCGGGAGTAGATCGGCAA
Organism: Methylocaldum sp. RMAD-M; assembly: GCF_017832375.1. Taxonomy (NCBI): domain Bacteria; kingdom Pseudomonadati; phylum Pseudomonadota; class Gammaproteobacteria; order Methylococcales; family Methylococcaceae; genus Methylocaldum; species Methylocaldum sp. RMAD-M. Next base: position 246,496 of record NZ_JAFIBZ010000005.1, read on the forward strand.
AGATTCGGTGAGGCGATTGGGCGATTTCTTCACTGGTTACAAAGCCCAGAAAACGGTCGTTTCCGGAGGAAAAGACGGCGAAGAGGGCCGGCGTGGAAGTTGGGCCGAGTCTGGGGCGTTCTTCGTCAGTGACTTTGATCAGCCCGTCCGCCAAAGCGTCCAGGATGGTCGGTTGCACTAAAACGTTTCCTCTAGGTGCAATTCCGTTTCGACATCGAGGTGAAGAATTTCGGTGTCGTCCATGAAGGGCTTGATTCGCTGGAGCACGAATTCGATGAGTTGTTCCTTGGGGACACGCCGCAGAACCGCTTCGCGTACCAGAATGTCGCTGATGACCTCGTCCTCCAATTCGAGGTGAGCGAACGGATAAGTCATTAAAAGCTCCAGGGATTTTCGGATGGCTTTGCAGCCTATGGTAGCGCGGCGCCCCAACACCAAGCCTTCGTGAACGGGCGGAATCTTGAATTCTCTGATGCGAGCACGCAGGGTATATTTGGTCGTCAATTTATTGTCTTGCACTGCTGGTCTTCTGTTTGCTAGTCAACCGTTATAAGACTCCTAGCGCGGAAAAGTCACCCCTTCCGTCTAAAGAGACTTAGATTAAGTCAGCGACTCCAGAACGTAAATCTTCGGGATCGATAACTTTCATCATTCCAGGGCCGAATAGGGTGAAAATAAGCAAGGGGTTCGGTTTCTATTTTCGGGATGAACATCCGATGAAGCGTTCAGGAATCCCTTGAGCCTAAGAAGGATTTTTCGATATTAAATACCCACAATATCGCTAACGAGAGGCAATCGACAGTTCCGTGACGGCAGATGTTAATACTCATAATCGTTCGGTGTCCGCCTCGGAGTCTTCTATCTTGCTTGGATCGAGCTCTCGCAATTTAGTTTAGTGCGACCAATGGCGACTGACATCCGACGAGGTTTTGAGCGGCCTGAATGAATAGACGTCGAGCTTATTCCATTCGACATTCAAGTGAACATTCATCGTAGGATGGGTAGAGCGAAGCGAAACCCATCGGTGGCGGGTTAGCCCCTCGGCTCCGCTCGGGACAGGCCCTTCGACAAGCTCAGGACAGGCTCCGCGTAACCCGCCGAATAACCTACAAAAACCAATTTTTTATCGAAAGCGACCTTGGAATCAGAGGTCGAATCATCAAAGAAAATCCGCGTTGTTGGCGGGAGCAATCGGGCAAAAAAGGAGCGGCAGTGAAAATAGCTGCCGCTCCTTTAAAGTACGAAAGCGTGGCTGTTACTGTTTTACGGCATTGAGATGGGTCATCGCTTCTTCGGCCGCTTTTCCGGCTATATCGGCATGCCCCATCTTGCCGTGTTCGATCGCGCCGTCCAGGCTTTTGATTGCCGCATCCAAGTGTGGATTGGGGTTTGCTTGATTCGCCGCCGTGGCGTGAGTTTTCGCGGCTTCCGCGTGCTCGGCCACACCTTTGGCATCGCCCTGTTTGCCGCTATCGACGGCGGCTTGGGCATGCTTCATCGCTTCCCCTTTGTGATCTTCGGCGGCAACGGCGGTGAAACCTAGCGACAATGTGAACAGGCCGGCGAGTAATCCGGACAAGATTTTTCCACGCATAACCATTTCTCCGTTAAAGGGTTGTTCTTCTTGAATGCCCCAATATGGGGCGGGTTACAAATATCACGACGTCAATTTCAAGTCCATCGTTAATACGAAAAACGGCAGCCACGAATGGAATGCCATCCGGTCTGCCGTTTTGTCGCGACAGCATGAAAACTATTTTTTGGCCTGTTTGAGATGGGTAACCGCTTCCTCAGCGGCCTGCCCTGCCATATCGGCGTGGCCCATTTGGCTGTGCTGAATCGCGCTGTCCAGACTTTTCATCGCAGCGGTCAGATGCTCATTGGGATTTTGCTGCATGGCGGCCTCGACATGGGGTTTTGCGGCTTCGGCGTGTTTGCCTACGCCTGCGGCATCGCCCTTCTTGCCGCTGTCGGCAGCGGCTTTTGCGTGCTTCATCGCTTCCTTGACATGGCTTTCCATACCCTCCGTTTCGGCCTTGCCTTTTCCTTCGGTTCCGGTCATCCCGGTACCGCCGGGATAGGGTTGACCGCCTCCGCTACTTTCGCCGGTCGTCCCGCGAACGCCTGTTCCGCTTTGGCCGGTTTCGGTTTGCGACTGCGCATAATATGCGGCGCTGTCTCCGGATCGTTCTGCGGCCGCAGCCGGACTCAGTGTTTGCGTAGTTATGCCGGCAAGCAGACAAAGCAAAATTTTGGAATACATTGCTTTTTCCTCCGTGAAAAATGTTCGGACGGCTAAATCGCCGTATCAGCGGGCGTGGCACAGGCCATACCTATACTCCACGGTCATTGGGGAGCCCTCGGTTGCCGCTTTTCTCGGACGAGAAAGGAATGCGGCAGGAATCAAGGGCTGATGCGCTTACTCGAAATCGCCGCTCCCGGTTTCGGGTTCGGGCATTTCTTCGGGCATCGACGGTTCCTCGGAACCCGGCGTCGGACGTTGGGGAGTTTTGCGTTGGCTCGGTTCAGAGGTTCCGCTCTCGGTGCCTCGGCGTTGGCCCGATTCCGGCGTGCCGCGTTCGCCATTCTTGCGTTTGCCCGTGCCGGACATTCCTTTTTCGTTATTCCGGCGCTTGCCGGCGCCCGACTGGCCGTTATCGTTCCCTTCCCGTCCGGCCGCCTCTCTGACGATCTCTATGACATCGCCTTTCATGGTGCCGTTTTGGAATTCTGCCTTAACGTAAGCGGCGATCCCTATGGGTCGATCCGCGGCAAGGGCCGGATTCAGACCGAGCAATGAGATAAATGCGCCTAAAAGTAAGCCGATTAGAAATTTCGAGCGCATGGCGTGCCTCCTTTGCACCAAAGTTCGTTCCATGTTCCCGGCGCGACCGGGAAAGTCATTGTTAACACACGGTAGTTTCCCAGTCTCTAGGGAAATTTACTAAGAACCGTGGGCTAATCCTGTAACTCCGGAAAACTCGTCGAGATGAAGTAAGAGCCTTCCGGCGTTAACGCTTGATGTGGCTCTTGATCATGATGCAAGTGTTGGCCAGATAGCTGAAGTCGTTGGAGGCCAGGAAATTCAGGACCTCGGCATTCTCCGCTCCGGGTTGCAGCCACACGTTCCTTAGACCGAGATCGAGACATTGCTTCAGGACGGACAAGGTAGCCTCGGGCGGTATGACGAAATTGACTAGGGTCGGTGTGCCGGGAAGTTGCGCAAGATCCGGATATGCGGGATCGCCATCCACCGACGCGCGATTCGGGTTGACCGCATAAACTTTGTATCCTTTGCCTTTCAGATCGCGATAGATGGCATGGCCGAATTTTCGTTCGTCGTCCGTCGCGCCCACCACGGCGACGACGGTGTCCGGTGCATCCAAAAGGTCGAGCAGAGCGTCGGGTGACAATGCCGTTGTCTCACTGAAAATTACGAATCATTAAACTGCCGATCAATGGCAGGCGCTTCGGAAGCCGGCAAATGCACGACCACGTCGATCTTTTCGCCGAATGTGCGCGAGACGATCTTTCCTCCGGCTTTCTCGACATGATAAGCGAGCGGCTGAAGTTTTGGATAATCGATCCTCAATTTGAGTTCGGCATATTCAACATAGGGCACGAGGGAGGCTTTCTCCAGGGCAAGTTTGGCCGTGCCGCCATAGGCGCGGACCAACCCGCCGGCTCCCAGCTTGATGCCGCCGAAATAACGAACGACCGCGACCAGCGCATTGACGAGATCGAAGCCGGACATATGCGCGAGTATCGGCTTTCCGGCCGTTCCGCTCGGCTCTCCGGCGTCGTTGAAATGGGCGATGATGCCGTTCTCGGTCTTGATCCGATAGGCGAAGGCGAGATGGTGCGCCGTCGGATGAGCCGATGCGATTTCGTACAGCCGCGACCGCAGCTGCGACTCGTCGGTGCAAGGCAGGGCGTAGCCGATGAAGCGCGAGTGATTGACGGTGAAGCTGGCTTCCGAACTTTTTTCGATGAGATACATGGATGAGAAAGATCGAACCGGTGAGTCTAATATCGTGCCCCAAACCCATCATACCGTAGCCGGCTTTAAAGCTTTAACAGAGAGACTTCCATGAAACCGGTGTTTCATCCCGCGCTGGTGAACGACGTGTTCGGCGATCCGGCGGTTTATGTCGATTTTCTGTTCGAGAAGCGTGCTCTGCTGTTCGATCTGGGCGATTTGCGAAATCTGGCGACGCGGAAAATCCTCAGGGTTCGGGATGTGTTCGTTTCCCATGCTCACATGGATCACTTCTTCGGTTTCGATTGGTTGCTGCGCCTGTGCCTAGGGCGGGAAATCCGCATCCGGTTGTTCGGGCCGGCCGGTTTTCTCGGCCAGGTGGAAGCCAAGCTCGCGGGTTATACCTGGAATCTGGTGGAAAACTACGACACCGATTTTACCTTGGATGCGACCGAGGTCTTGAGCGAAACCGAGGCGCGAAGCGCCCGTTTCCGCTGTCGGGCCGAATTTCGCCGCGAAAATGAGCACGAATGGACTATCAGGGACGGCGTTTTGCTCGACGAGGAGAACCACACCGTCCGGTTTGGCCTGTTGGATCATAAGATCCCGTGTCTCGCTTTTGCGCTCCAGGAAAAGCTGCACGTCAATATCTGGAAGAACCGCCTCGACGATCTGGATCTCGAGCCAGGGCCCTGGCTTCAAAGTTTCAAGCGCTCGGTGCTCGACGGATTGCCCGGCGATACGCCGATCACCGCCCGGCGGCGCGGACGGGGCGAAATTACGTTCCGCCTGGACTATCTGGCCGGAACCATCGCCCACATCTCGACCGGACAGAAAATTGCTTACGTGACCGATGCCGTCTATCACGACGCCAATGCCGAGCGCATCGTTCAACTGGCCAAGGGCGCCGACCAGTTCTTCATCGAAGCGGTTTTCGGCGAAGAACTCGTCGAGCGCGCCGCGCAGAAATACCACCTGACCGCCCGCCAAGCAGGCAGCCTGGCTCAGCGCGCCGGGGTCAAGTTTCCCGTGCCGTTCCATTTCTCGCCGATCTACCACGACCGCGAGTACGAACTCAGGGAGGAGTTCGAGCGGGCGTTTCGTGGCTAGACCTATTCACCCTTTTTGAAACAAGTTCCTTAAACTCTCCGGCCCGCCTCGTTTCTAAGGGATATACCCCACAGTCAAGGAGGAAACATGGCTGTCAAGCTCGCGGTCATTTACTACAGCGCCACCGGAACCACTTACCGATTGGCGCGCGGTATCGAGGAAGGGGCTGAGCAATCGGGCGCCGAAGTGCGTTTTAGGAGGGTGCAGGAGCTCGCTCCCGAGGATGCCATTGCGTCCAACCCTCTTTGGGCCGAGCACCGGCAGGAAGCTCGGGATGTGGAGGAGGCGAGCCTGGACGATCTGGTGTGGGCCGATGCCATTGTTTTCGGGACACCGACCCGCTACGGACTGCCTACCGCTCAACTCAAGCAGTTCATCGACAGGACGGGACCTTTGTGGACTCAAGGACAATTGGTGAACAAGATCGTCTCCTCGTTTACCAGTACCGCGACGCCTCACGGCGGGCAGGAAACGACGATCGTCGCCCTCAACAATACCTTCTATCACTGGGGCGCCATCATCGTCGCGCCGGGCTACATCGATCCCATACAGTTCCAAGCCGGGAATCCTTACGGTGTATCGTTCACGAGCAACAACGGGCAGCTCAAGCCGGACGATGTGGCCATGGCCGCGGCAAAATTTCAGGGCAGGCGCGTGGTCGCGGTAACGGCGCAGTTCCTTGCTGGTCAAAAACAGTAGTAAGCCGACCGGAGCCGGCTAAATGGCTCAGCGAGCGGTTGGAGAAACAGCCATGGTGAAGCTTCACGACAAGGAAACCGGCGCGTTCGTCGGAGAAATCAGCGACCAACAGCTTCAACAGTTGATGGATGTATTGGAGGAAGAAAGCTCGATCGACAGGGACTATTTCGTCAATCGAGCCCAGCTGGAGTTTTTGGAGGAACAGGGACTCGATAGAGCGTTGATCGGTCTGCTGCGGACGGCTTTGGGTAACAGGGAAGGCATGGAGATCGTTTGGGGGAAATCATGAATCGAGGGGTCGCTTGGGCGTATCGCAAGCCGCCTTCGATACGGCTGCGATTGCCGCGGTGACTTTTCAACTCATCAAATCGTGCGACTGGTGTTCCAGTTCCAAGGAGGCAGTATGCAAAGCAAAGCTAAGATTCTCGGCCACCCGGCCCATCCGATACTGATCGTATTTCCGCTCGGGTTGCTGTCCACAGGTGTTGTCTTCGACATCATTTATCTGATGACGGGTTCGCCGAGTTTTGTGACGGTCGCCTTCTGGATGATCGCGGCAGGAATCATAGGCGGGCTGATTGCTGCGCCGTTCGGCTTGATCGACTGGCTGGCCATACCGCCTAATACCCGCGCCAAGTATATCGGACTGATGCACGGTGTCGGCAATGTGGTGGTACTGCTGCTTTTCATCGCCAGTTGGTGGCTCCGGCGGAATATCGATTTCCCCGGAGCTTGGGCCTTCGTTCTGTCGTTTGCCGGTTTCGCATTGGTCTTGATCACCGGATGGCTGGGCGGCGAATTGGTAGACCGGCTGGGCGTCGGTGTCGACGACGACGCCGATCTGAACGCGCCGAGCTCTCTGCACAAAACGCACTGATCAGATGGGACCGGGCAAATCTTAATACCGGCCCTGTCGCTTGTCCAAACTCAGATCGCCGGGGCCATGGGCAAAAATGACCATGAAGCCTCCGGCGATCGCTATGTTCTTCAAGAACATGATGGTTTGCACCTTGTCGCCGAAATTAAGGTGGAAGAGCAAGGCCGCCGCGATGGAGAAACCGGCGAGGGCTAGGGCAAACCACCGCGTGTACCAGCCGATCATGATGGCTATCGCGCCTCCGATTTCCAATGCGATAACCAGCGGCAGCAGCATGCCCGGTACCCCCATCGATTCCATGTAGGTTTGGGTTCCGGCAAAACCGCCGATCTTGTTGAAGCCCGACAACAGAAAGATGATGGACATGAAAATTCGTCCGATAAGTTCTGCGTAACGAGACATATTCGCGGACATGCGGCCCCCTTTGAATTAGTGCGTACGTTGCCAGATAAGCTCTCCGTTTCGATATACCACTTTAATGCGGTGGAGTGGAATAGTGTGCGTTTCACCTTCGGAATCGGTGAGTTCGAATACGCCGGGGCGATCCCCAGGAAAGTCGATCCGTTTTAACGGTGTCACCACAATCGTCTTTTCGATGCGGTCGTAGTAGCCGATAGCGAATTCGGCCCGCGCGAAGTCTTCATCCCAGCGGATGCGGTTGAGTAGATCTCGGATCGGAAGCATCGCCGTAATCTGTCGTTTCGATCGCTCTTTATTAATCAGGCCCGTAAATACCCTCCTGGTATTTCGGGCCGCCGCCCAGGCCCGGTACACGCCCGGCCTGGGCTCACGCGGCTTGTCGCCGCGCCGGGGCATCCCTGCCCCGGATTAACCCGGCCTATATTTATAGGCCGGGTTAATAGACCGTTACTCGGGTCGTGTGGCGGGCAGAACTTTCGCGGCCGATTAAAATTAAACCTGTTCAATCGAATTTAGTGAGTAACCCCATGCAGACAGCCTTGGTCGAGGCGCTGGATCGGGCGCCGATGGGCGTTGCGATTATGCGGGATCGGCGAATTTTATGGGTGAACGAGCGTTTGGCCCAGTGGTTCGAATTGGCGCATCATTTGGACGGATGGGCCCCGAAGACTGCGGAGGATATCGGGCTGGCCGTTCTGTTCGCTGGCGACGATAGGCTTTGCGTCACGCGCAGTGGCGAGCAGTTTTGGCTGCAGCGCGAGTGCGCCGCTCTCGCTGACGGCAGCGAGGCTTATTTTTTCCAGGATGTGACCGAAAACGTGCGGATCGAAACGGCTCGCGGCCGTCTTCAAGAATTGGTCAACACCCTGCACACCAAGGACTCGGAAACGGGGCTTCTGAACCGGAACGCGATTCTTCAGGCTTTGGAAGGTCACGTGAGCCGCAGCCGGCGCTATGGCAATGCCTTGTCGGTGATTCGCGTCACCCTGCAGCCGCCCCGTGGCGCATCGCTGCCGGAAACCACGCTGCGCGAAATCGCTCAGGAATTCAATGCGCAGCTGCGATGGGCCGACCAAATCGGCCGCCTCGATGAGACGGCTTTCCTTTTGATTCTTCCCGAAACCGTCCGCACCGATGCGGAAGCGCTTGCCACCAAGTTCGGCGCAGAACGCGTGGCCTTGGCCGGCGCGGAAATGTGGCGGATCGATTGCGCGGTCGCCTCCTGGCAAAAAGGAGACGACGCGCGAAAACTCATGCAGCGTCTTCATTCCGAGCCATACGGACCGAAATTATCGTGACAGCGACCACTTTGCGAGCGATAAGGCTCGGCGGACCCGGCGAGGAAATCGATCGGAAGAGTTTGGCCGCCATCGTTCGGCGCTTCCAAAACCTGCATCGGCTTCAGTTGCAGCGCATTCAGGAATATCAAACGCCGCGTCAGCGGGATTTTCTCGATTTGTTGCCGCTCTTGTTTCACTGCAATCACCCGATGCTGCCCGGTTACGTCTCGTCCGAGACGCCGGCCGGCATCCAGGACTATGTTCCCGCCCGCCGGACGCTGCTCGCCGTCAGGCGGCTAACCAAGAGTTTCGAATACAAGCGGCGCGCGCTGACCGAATATCCGATCCATGGCATATACCTGATGGGCAGTGTCAGCAGTGTTGCCTATTCCAGGAAAAGCGACCTCGATATCTGGCTGTGTCATTCGCGCTCGTTGGACGAAAGTCAACTGGACGAATTGCGTCGCAAAGCGGCCGGCGTGGAAAAATGGGCCCAATCCCTTGGATTGGAGGCCCATATCTTCTTCATCGATAGCGAACGGTTCCGTCTCGGCATCGGCACCCCGATTTCTTCCGAAAGCTGCGGCAGCGTGCAGCATCATCTGTTGCTCGAAGAGTTCTACCGCACCAGCGTCTGGCTGGCCGGTCGCGCCACCGCCTGGTGGCTGGTGCCGCCCGACCAGGAGGCGCGGTACGGAGAATATCTGAACCACTTGAGAGAAAAACGCTTCGTCAACGAAAACGATTTCATCGATTTCGGAGGGCTTGAATATATCCCGCCCGACGAATTTCTCGGCGGCACGCTGTGGCATTTGCACAAGGCGATCGATGCACCGCACAAGTCATTGCTCAAGCTATTTCTGATGGAGAGTTACGCCAGCCAGTATCCCCACACCCGATGGCTCTGCGCCCGGTTGAAGGCGGCGGTGTATGAGGGGAGTCTGGATGACCGCGAGCTCGACTCATATATCCTCATGTATCGGGACGTCGAGCGTTATTTGTTGGCGGGGGGGGAGCGCGAGCGGCTGGAGTTGGCGCGGCAATGCTTTTATCTCAAGCTCAACGAATTGGTGAGGTTTGGCGGGGGCACGGAAGCGGAGAAACGCCGTCGGCAAGAGATTTTGACCGCCATGGTCCACGCCTGGGGATGGCCGCGTCAACGCATCCGGGATCTGGACGAGCGGCGTCACTGGACCGTGGTCAAGGCTTTGCAGGAGCAAAAAGTCATCGGCCACGAATTGACCCGGAGTTATCGAACCGTGAGGCAGTTCGCGGCGGAGCATTCCGAGATCGGAGGTCCGGCCGGAGAGGAAATCAAGCTTTTGGGGCGCAGACTTTCAGCCGCTTTGGAGCTTAAACCCGGTAAAGTGGAAAGGCTGAGCCTCGATAGCGGCGACTGCATCGAACCTAAAGATTTCTCAATGCACGAAGTCCGCCTGGCGGACGGCGAAATGGGATGGATCTTATACTCCGGACGGGTGGCATCTGCGGATGCGGGCAAGGCGCCATATCTGAAAAAGGCGCGCAGCCTGGTCGAGCTTTTGGCCTGGCTGTCGTTCAACGGACTTTACGATCGGAGCGCCAACCTCTTTCTGGAAACCGTCGAAAGCGCATTGACGCTTTTGGAACTCAAGAACAATTTGCGTGCGTTGAACCGTTTTCTCGCGTCGCACCAGAGCGAGCCGGAACATCTGGACGACTACGGCCGAGCCCCGCGCGTGATTGCCGCAGCGTTGTTCGTCAACCTGGGGATCGACGTCGATGCCGAGCGCCGCGACGGAATCAGACTGGCCAGCGATCGTCATGATGCGCTGAGTTATGGCTACGAGCGGACGAACCTGATTCATCAAGTCGATGCCGTCATTTTGACGTCGTGGCGGGAAACCCTGATCAAGCGTTACCAAGGTTTGGTCGGATTCCTCGATTGTCTGGCGGATCTCATCAACGAATCGCTTTCCAATGAATCGCACGTCGAGTGCTTCTGTTTCGTTGCCGGACGGGCCCGAACCATCGCCCTGAGAGTTCGGGAGCTTTATCGGGATTTGAGGGCGGCGTTTTCGAGTCCGGACCGATCGCTACGCTATATCCTGCGGGGCGGTTCGGAATTCTACCTATTCGATAATCAGGGAACGAGCGTCCGTTTTTGGGGCGTACCCGATGTGGATCGCTTGTATAGCGAGCTGTCCGCTCCCCGATCTATGTTTTCGCCGGTCATTTTCGACCGCGCCGCCCTCGAAAATGACCCTTTGCCTTTGATATACGTCCATAATCGGCCGGGAGTTATTCAAATCTTTTGCCAACCGGAATCCTCGCAGGTAAAGGTTTACATTCTGGACGAGCGTGGTTCGTTGTTCTACCGTAGCCACGAGGCGGTCGGACCCCAACTCTTGCTGGGGCCTTATGCCTCGTTTCTCGGCGACATCTTGCAGCGCTATGTACTGGCCGCCGGCGGGATCGAATATTACGTGGTGGAACATCAGGCGTCCGGCGGATACAGCGTGAAATCCGCCGGTTTCCAACCCAACCCCGCCAGTTGCATGCTGGAAATTCGAGTATTCGCTCAAGAGACCGCGCCTGGCCGCGTGGCCTACACGATTTTCTGCAACGACTCGGAGTTTTCTTCCATGGATGCGGGACAGGACGTATTTTCCATGGCGGCGGCCCATATCATGCGGCTTCGTCAGAGCGGGGAACGCTATCCCATCTATATCACCGACATCGACCTGCCGCTTTCCATTCTGGGCGTGGATACGCCGGAAGAGCTGCAAACCGTTCACTTTCTCAAATTCAAAGAGAAGATCGAGGAACGCTTGAATGCCTGATTATCTGTTATAAAAAAAAGTGTTTCTATTCTTTTTTGTAATTTGAATCCCGTCTAAAATGGGCCGTTTTTCAACGGCAACGATCTTTCCCGAGGCAAAAAAACGGTTATGGGTGGACAAGCTTGGCTCGCGGTCGGCGTGGTTTTGGGGTGCTTAAGCTTAATGCTTTTCACGTCCGCCGCGCCTGAGCTGATACTGCTGGGCGGAGTCGTGATGCTACTCGTATCCGGTGTACTGACGCCGGATCAAGCCTTGAGCGGTTTTTCCAACGAAGGCATGATTACCGTCGCGCTGATGTACGTGGTGGTGGCCGGTATCCGGGAGACCGGTGGCGTCGATATGCTGGTCCAGCATGTGCTCGGGCGTCCGAAGTCCCTGCGGGGGGCGTTGCTGAGGCTGATCGTGCCGGTCACGTCGGTTAGCGCCTTCATGAACAATACGCCCTTGGTGGCTGTTTTTCTGCCTGCCGTTCTCACCTGGGCCAAGCGCCTGCAAATTTCGCCTTCGAAACTGCTGATTCCGCTGAGTTACGCGGCGGTCGTCGGCGGAACGATCACTTTGATCGGCACCAGCACCAACCTGATCGTCAACGGGCTTCTACTGCACAGCAATAGGCCGGGGCTAGGATTGTTCGACATCGCCTGGGTTGGTATTCCGTGTTCGATTCTCACGATGATCTACATTTTGTTGTTGGCGCCCAAGCAGTTGCCCGAGCGCAAACCCGCCAGCGCCGTGTTCGAAAATCCCAAGGAATATACGGTCGAAATGTCGGTCGAGGACAATGGAGCCTTGGTGGGTAAAACCATCGAAGAGGCCGGTCTTCGCCATTTACAAGGGCTCTATCTGGTCGAAATCGAACGTGGCGATGAAGTGTTGGCGGCGGTCGGACCTTACGAGCGCCTCCAGCCCGGCGATCAACTGGTTTTCGCGGGCGTGAGCGATTCGGTGGTGGAATTGCAGCGGATCAAGGGTCTGCTCCCGTCGGCCGATAAGTCGTTTACCCTGGAGGACAGAAAGCACCGCGAGCGCGTATTGGTGGAGGTAGTCGTTTCGCCGCAATGCGCGCTGGTAGGCAAAACCATCAAGGAAGGCCGTTTCCGCATGGTCTACGGCGGCTCGGTGATCGCCGTGGCGCGCAACGGTCAGCGTATCTCCGGTAAAATCGGCGAAATTCGCTTGGAGCCGGCGGACACGCTGTTGCTCGATGTCCGCCCGCCTTTCCTGGAGCGGCATCGGAATTCCAACGATTTTCTTCTGATAAGTCAGGTATCCGAGTATTTGCCGGTTCGTCACGAGCGTGCAGGCATGGCCTGGTTGATTTTGGCCGCCGTGGTGCTGAGCGCTTCTTTCGAATGGTTGAGCATGCTGAAAGCGGCCCTGCTCGGTGCGGCCGCCATGCTGCTGACGGGGTGCTGCTCCGTGCCGACCGCCAGGAAAAGCCTGGACGGTCAGGTGTTGCTTGCCATAGCGGCTTCGTTCGGTCTCGGCAAAGCCCTGGAGGTATCCGGTGCGGCATCGGGAATCGCGCAGGGTTTTCTGAATCTCGCCGGAGACAATCCGCTTTTGGTGCTGGTGCTGTTTTATTTCTTGACCGTCGTGCTGACCGAACTGCTCAGCAATAATTCGGTAGCGGTATTGATGTTTCCCCTGGCTTTGGCCATTGCCGACAAACTGGATGTCAGTTTTTGGCCGTTCATCGTTGCCGTAATGGTCGCGGCGTCCATGGGCTTTTCTACCCCGATCGGCTATCAGACCAACTTAATGGTTTACGGTCCCGGCGGTTATCATTTCAGCGATTTCGTTCGCTTCGGCGTTCCTTTGAACATTCTGATGGGGATCGTGGCGCTGAGTATCATTCCCTGGGTGTGGCCGTTTCATCCATAGCACCGGCCGCACGTTTCATTCGGTTTTTTCTCATGACGTTTCGATACATCTCTTGTCTGCTGATCATCTTAAGCTTTACCGGCTGCGAACGAGCGGCCGAAACCGAGCTTTCCGGGGCGATTCAGGGTACGACCTACCACATCAAGATGGTGATGGATAAGGTCGAGGCGGCGCCGGAACAGGTCAAGACCGACGTCGAAGCCGTGTTCAAGCTGGTCGACGAAAAACTGTCGAATTGGCGCGAGGACTCGGAAATTTCCCGAGTGAACCAGCAGAAAACGACCGACTGGATTTCGGTCTCTCCGGAAATCATCCGGCTGGCGGCGATCGCGAAGGAGATCAACCAGCGCTCGGCAGGCTGCTACGATCTTACGGTAAAGCCCTTATTCGATCTGTGGGGTTTTTCCAAGCACGAAAACCGGGTGCCGGAACAGGGCGAAATCGACCGGACCTTGGCTCATGTGGGCATGAGCAAATTGGAAATCGATGCGGAAAACGGGCGTATCCGCAAATCGGATCCCGAACTCACCATCGATTTGTCGTCCATCGCGCAGGGCTATACCGTGGCCGCCGTGGCCGATCAGCTCGAAAGCCGGGGGATTCACAATTATCTCGCGGAAATCGGCGGCGAGATGAAGGTCAAGGGGCGCAAAGCCAACGGGGCGGCTTGGCGGGTGGCTATCGAAAAGCCCACGCCGCTGGTGCGGGAGGTCCAGCGCATTCTGGACATCCATCAGGAAAACGGCGCGGCCGTGATGACGTCCGGTACGTACCGAAACTTTTTCGAGTCGGGCGGGCAAGCTTACTCCCATATCATCGATCCGAAGACCGGTCGTCCCGTGACCCACAATCTGCTGTCCGTCACCGTTCTGCATGACGATCCGACTTTGGCGGATGCCTGGTCGACGGCTCTGTTATGCGTGGGTGAAATCGAGGGAGCCCGGATTGCCGAAACGGAGGGACTTAAAGCCCTGTTCATTTACCGGGACGGTCAGGAACTCAAGGAGCATATGAGCAGCCAATTCATGAGTGCTCCCGCGCCTTAGTTTTTTTAGATCCCTGAGCCCCGCCGCTTCGGTTCGGAAGTACGTTCCGTGCGCGGTTCGGCCATCATGTGCTCGCCGAAATAATACAGGATGTGCGAGGCGCCCAGGTAAACCAAGGCGAAGACGAAAATCTGGCTGATGGGCAGGTCGTTGAGCATGGCGTACAGCTCGACGCCGCCTGCGGTCAGAAGAAAGATGAGTCCCATGAGCAGCGCTTCGATGCGGCTCCCCCGGCGATAACGGAAGTACCACAGCACTATCTGGCTGATCAATAGATAGCCGACGACGATGAATAGGTTGTTCCGCATAGGGCCGTAGAATCCCTCCGCTTCCGGAATGACGAGGTTGAGATTGCCGAGGACAGCGATACCGCCCAGGATCGACAACCAGACGGCAAAATGGAAATTGAGGGTGATCGCGCGGTTCATGGATTTTTCCGATCGCTTGTTGAATGGCTCGTTCCTTCGAGAGAGCGGGAAGGCGATGAGTTCCCGACCCTGTCAAGACGGTGGAACCACGTTTGCCGTATCGTTGCGGCCGCGTCGTTTACTCGGGTTCAGTGTGGTTTTTTCGTAATAGAGCGGGAAGCACGATCAGGAGGCCGAGGAGCGTAAAGCTGAGAATCACTTCCGGCGACCAGATATCTTTGATGTCGCTGATTTCGCCCAAAGCCTGTCCCAAGTTGACGTAAACGAAACTGCCGGGAATGACGCCGATCAGCGTGGCGAGGAAATAGGTGCGGGCAGTAATGTTGGTTACGGCCGGCGCCAGATTGACCAGCCAGAACGGAAAAAGCGGAACCAGTCTCAGGAAAAGCAAATAGCGGAAAGCGTCGCCCTCGAATCCTTTCACGATTTTCGTAGCCATCGGAGACTTCGACAATTTGGCGCGGGCGAGGTCGGCAAAAACGAAGCGTGCCGCCAAAAACACCAGCAAAGCGCCCAGGGTCGACGCGATCACCGTCACCAAAGTGCCCAGCCAACGTCCGAACAGCAAACCCATCGTCAGCGACAGTATCGCTCCACCCGGAATGCTGAATGCCGTCGAAGCGACGTAGAGGGATGCCGAGGCGAGCAGCATGAGTAGGTAATGCCGCTCGGTAAATTCTATGAGCCGATCACGATTTTCCTTGATGAATTCGAGGCTAAACCATTGATTTCCTCCGAGAGCGAAGAAGGCGGACAGCACGGCGACGAACAGCAGGACCAGTCCGATTCTGCCGTAGAAGCGCTTTAGTTGGTCGGGCATGACGCGTTCTCCGGGGGAAGCCGAGGTAAGTATACAGGCGGTCGGAGTAACGCGAAAATTGGGCGACAGACTGCTTCGCCGAGTCCGTTTTCAAGGAAGCGCTACTGAACTCGACGGGTATTCGCGAACCATTTTTTTCAGGCGCGATGGCCGAAAAGAATGGTATCCGTGTTTCCGCCGGCCCGCCCGGCGGTCGGGCAGGCCGGCAAGTGAAATTACCGCTTCATTCCGTTTTTCAGCGCGTTGAACAGGGCATTGCCTGCAACCGTGTTATCGCTGCCTACCAAAACCATGATCATCAAACCGCCGTCCGTCTTCAAACATTCAACCACTCCGGTGATATGTTCGCTCCATGAGCGGACCGAGTCCTCGTCCTTGCTGATTCTGCCTGCTTTCTCGGCGTTTAATATCGATTCGCCCTTGTTGACGCAATCGGCTTGACTCATGGTTCCTCCGTCCAGGTGATCCCACCACATGCTGGGTGCTGCTGCGGAGGCGTTGAAGGGCAGGCTGCTCATCAACAAGCAGGCGAAGAAGGGAATAACGAAGTTTCTTGTGGACATGGGAAAATCCTCCTTGGTTCTGTCCGGTGAGGGCCGAATCGGTCGGTGACCCTCATTCCTAGAGACTTATTAACCCGGCCTATAAACATAGGCCGGGTTAATCCGGGGCAGGGATGCCCCGGCGCGGCGACAAGCCGCGTGAGCCCAGGCCGGGCGTGTACCGGCCTGGGCGGCGGCCCGAAATACCAGGAGGGTATTTACGGGCCTGATTAATAAACCACCACCGCCCCGGTGGTTTCTATCCTGGGCAGCATTCGCTCGGCAGTCTCGGGAAGTATGCGGCGCCTTGCCTAGCATCTTAATTAAGCCACCGAGGAGTATTTCATTGCAATGATGAACGCTCGTTCTATTGATCAAAATTCTTGAGGAATAGATGACTGAGACCATGGATCGCATCGTTATTGACGGTTCCTACGGCGAAGGCGGCGGGCAAATTCTTAGGACCACGCTCTGCCTGTCCACCATTACCGGCCGTCCGGTACGTATCGAAAACATCCGTGCGAGGCGGAAAAAGCCGGGATTGGCTGCCCAGCATCTGACGGCGGTGTTTGCGGCGGCTAAGCTTTGCGATGCCGAGCTGAGCGGGACCGAATTGGGTTCCAGGACTCTGACGTTCACGCCGCGGACAAAGCCAAAGGCCGGCGACTATCTCTTCGATGTCGCGAAAGCGAGGCAAGGCGGCAGCGCGGGAGCAGTGTCGCTGGTACTACAAACGGTGCTGCTGCCTTTGGCGTTGACCGAAGGCGGCTCACGGGTCGAGTTGCGGGGCGGAACGCACGTGCCCCTGAGCCCGCCGTTCGATTATCTTCATGACGTGTGGCTCCCTTATTTGAAGCTCATGGGCGTACGCGCCGAACTCAGTCTGGAACGATCCGGCTGGTACCCGGTCGGAAAGGGTGAAGTGCTGCTGGAGACGAGAGGAACCGGAGTAGGAACGAGAAAGAGGCTGCACTCTCTTAATGTGCCGGATCGAGGCGAACTCGTGGAGATTTCCGGCCGGGCGCTTGCCGCCAATCTTCCCGAGCACGTGGTCAAACGCATGGCGGACCGAGCAGAGACCATACTGCGACGAAAAAACATGTCTTGCGAGATCGACGCGGTTTCCGTTCAGGCGGCCTGTCCGGGGGCGGGGATTTTCCTCGTCGCGCGCTACGAGCGTTCTCTGGCCGGTTTCAGCGCCTTGGGCGAGCGGGGGAAGCCGGCGGAGCAAGTCGCCGAAGATGCCTGCGCAAAACTGTTGGAGCACCATCATACGAATGCCTCGGTGGACGAGCATCTGGCGGATCAATTGGTGTTGCCTTGCGCTCTGGCCGACGGCGAGTCCGTTTTTTCGGTCGATCCGATGACCCGGCATCTTTCGACCAATGCGTGGGTGGTGGAGCGTTTCGGTATCGCCGAAGTCGAATTGATATCGACCTCGGCCACCGCCGGTTTGGTGCGCGTCTTTCCGAATCCGTGAGTACCCGCTATGCCCATCCGTAACGCCGACATTGCCGCGATCTTCGAGGAAATCGCCGATCTTCTGGAAATCGACGGTGCGAACGTGTTTCGGGTCCGCGCCTATCACAACGCGGCCCGCATACTCCAGGAATTGGGCAAGGACGTTCGCGCGATGGTGCAAAAGGGCGAGGACCTGACCGAATTGCCGGGCATCGGCGCCGACTTGGCCGGCAAGATCAAAGAAATCGTCGACACTGGCCACTGCAAGACGCTGGACGAGCTTCACAAACGGCTGCCGCCGGCCATCGCGGAACTTTTGAAAATCCCCGGATTGGGTCCAAAGCGAGTCAGAGCGCTCTACCGCGAACTCGGTATTCAAACTCTGGCTCAGCTTCGGCGTGCGGTACGCGATCATCGAATACAGGCACTTCCCGGCTTTGGTGAAAAAACCGAGATGCACATCGCCGACGCGCTGGAGGCTCATGGTGGCGGAGCCGGGCGTTACACGCGCGTCGCCGCCGAGCAATACGCGGCGCCTTTGCTCGATTATTTGAACGGGGTTCCCGGCGTCGAGCGGGTTGTGATTGCCGGCAGCTATCGCCGTGCCAAGGAGACGGTGGGCGATCTCGACATCTTGGCGGCGGCGGAATCGGGAAGCCCCGTAATGCAGCGTTTCGTCGAGTACGAGGACGTTGCGGAGGTTTTGTCACAAGGTCCCACGCGCGGCAGTGTGTTGCTGCGCGGCGGACTGCAAGTGGATTTCAGAGTGGTTCCGGCGGAAAGCTACGGCGCGGCTCTGCATTATTTCACCGGCGGCAAAGCGCATAACATCGCCATTCGGCATTTGGGGCAGGAGAGGGGCCTAAAAATCAACGAATACGGGGTGTTTCGAGGCGACGAGCGGGTTGCGGGCGATACCGAAGAATCGGTCTTTGCCGCTGTGGGATTGCCCTTTATCCCGGCGGAATTGCGGGAAGATCGGGGCGAAATCGAAGCGGCCCGAGCGGGTAGTTTGCCGAAGCTGGTTGAACTGTCCGATCTCAAGGGCGATCTTCACGCTCATACCAAAGCATCGGACGGTCACAATACTATCCCGGAGATGGCTGAAGCCGCGAGAAGCCATGGCCTGGAATATCTCGCCATCACCGAGCATTCCCGCCGGCTGACGGTAGCCCATGGGCTGGATCCGATCCGCTTGCTCAAGCATATGGACGAGGTCGATCGGCTGAACGAAACCTTGGACGGCATCGTTCTCCTCAAGGGCATCGAAGTAGACATATTGGAGGATGGCGATCTGGATTTGCCGGACGATGTGCTCAGCCGGCTCGATATCGTCGTCGGTGCGGTACACAGCCGATTCGATCTGCCCCGGAACAAACAGACCGAGCGGATTCTTCGCGCGATGGATCATCCCTATTTCACCATTCTGGCGCATCCCTCCGGGCGATTGATCGGTCGCCGAGAGCCCTATGATGTCGACATGCTTCGCATCATCCGCAAGGCCAGAGAGCGAAGGTGTTTTCTCGAGCTCAACGCTAATCCGGAGCGCCTCGATCTTGCCGATACTCATTGCAAATTAGCCAAGGACGAGGGTGTGCTGATCAGTCTCAACTCCGACGCGCACAGCACCCTGGACTTCAGGAATCTGCGCTACGCCGTCGGACAGGCCCGACGCGGCTGGCTGGAGTCCCGTGACGTGCTGAATTCCCGCAGCTTGAAGGAACTGCGTCTGCTGCTTCGCCAGACCTTTTAGCGTCCGAAACGAGGCGCATCGTCTCCCGAAAAGTGAGAGCTCATGACAAAGCGGTTGAACTTTTATCCATAGGGGCGGTCACAACGATTAAGTGTCAGGAACGACGCGAACTACTCATCTCCTCCCTTTGAGTAGTGTCATTCGCCCGGCATCCCCCCCCAAGCCGGGACTTCGCTCCGAGGTATGTCCCCCCATTTGCCTCGGAGCTTTTTCTTTTTATGGGGCTTTGGCCTCTTGCGATTGAGGTATCTCCAGCCAGCGGTCCAACACGGACCAGGCTTCCTCCAATCCAAACCGCTTGAGTGCCGAAAAGAGCTGAAGGCTGACCGTTAATCCCTCTTGCGCGTTCAATTCGGCTTCAACCTTGCGCAAGGTTTGGAGCGCAGCCCCCCGGCTGAGTTTGTCCGCCTTGGTCAAGGCGATGTGCAGCGGAAGCTTCCAGTGATGGCACCACTCGATCATGCGGTGATCGAAAGGCGTCAGAGGATGGCGGATGTCCATCACCAGAAATACCCCGCGTAATGATCGGCGCTCGCTGAAATAAGACTCCAGAGCCTGGCGCCAGTTCTTCTGGATCGCCTCGGGTACCTGGGCATAGCCGTAGCCGGGGAGATCGACCAATCGTCTCTGATCGTCCACTTGGAAAAAATTGAGCATCTGGGTCCGCCCCGGCGTTTTGCTGACCCGCGCCAGCGATTTCTGCTGCGTGATGACATTGATCGCGCTCGATTTTCCGGCGTTGGAGCGGCCCGCGAAGGCGATTTCGAAGCCTTCGTCCGGTGGCGCATTTTTTACGCTCGGCGCACTCGTCAGGTACCGGGTATTTTGATAAGCGGTTTTCATGAGAATCGAATCGGGAAAGCTGTTGACTTTTGTAGTCTACCTGTATTTGATTGGCGCTCTAAAAAACGAGCCGCAGGTCGGCGTGAGAGAACTTTATTTGGTTTGCCAGAGCGAGGAGTCAATGATGGGGAAGTGTGCATTATGGGTTTGTTTCATTTTGTTGAGTGGTCATTCCCTCGCTTATGCTCAAGGAAATGCGGCGGCAGGAAAGGAAAAATCGGAGCCCTGTGCCGGTTGCCATGGTGACGACGGAAACAGCAATGCGCCTATATTTCCCAAGTTGGCCGGTCAGCATGCTTCATATCTTGCGAAGCAGTTGCACGAATTCAAAAGCGAGAAAAGAGCCAATCCGACCATGACCGCGATGGCTGAGCCTCTGTCCGACGCGGATATAGACGACATCAGCGCTTACTATGCCCAGCAAAAGACCACGCTGGAAAAGGCAGAGGCGCCTAATCCGCTAGGAGAGACGATTTACCGCACCGGCAATGCCTCGTCCGGCGTTCCGGCTTGCGCCGGTTGCCATGGCCCGGACGGCGCCGGCAATCCGTCCGCGAAATTTCCTGCTCTGCGCGCCCAGTACGCCGCTTATCTCGAAAAGACTTTGAGTGATTTCAAGGCAGGTGCTCGAGCCAACGATGCAAATTCTATCATGCGCGCGATCGCGGCTAAGTTGAGCGACGAAGAAATTACCGCTGTGTCCAGTTATACGTCGGGATTACGATGAGATCCGCCAGTCGAAATCGCTCATTTTTCGGTATTGTCGGCACATTTTTTATGGTTTTCGGTTTAAAATCCCTACCATTGGGCGAGTCCGGGCGAAAGTTCGGCTCGATTCTCGATCATTTTTGCGGTTCGGATCATTTCAGAGCGGAGCTTGTTTAATGAAATCGGCGTTGAGTTTGCTGGCTTGCTTGGTGTTGTTTTCGGCTACGGCTTTTGGAGCGGCTAAGGCGGAGGAGTTCAAACAAGGCGTCGATTACGAGTTGGTGAATCCGCCGCAAACAACTGTCGATCCCTCCAAGGTCGAGGTCATGGAGTTCTTCTGGTATGGCTGCCCCCACTGCTATCACTTCGAACCGGATTTAAATGCCTGGCTGAAGAAGAAGCCGGATAACGTGGTTTTTATTCGACAACCTGCCGTTTTCAATGCACGCTGGGCGGCTCACGCCAAGGCATACTATACGGCCGAAGCGCTCGGGGTACTCGATAAGGTCCATGCCGATTTGTACGACGCCATCCAAAACAAGAAGCAAGCTCTGGAGAGCGAGACGGAGTTGGCCAAGTTCTTCGCCGACCATGGCGTCGCCGACGGCGATTTTCGCAAGGCCTATAAATCGTTTGCCGTGGATACGAAGATGAGGCAGGCCGAAACCATGGCGGCGCGCTACGGTGTGACGGGAACGCCCAACGTCATTGTCAACGGGAAATACCGAATCGCTCCTCAGCAGGCCAAATCGTTTCCTCGGATGATCGCTATTATGAACGATTTAATCGAAAAGGAATCCAGTGGGGCAAAGGGTGCCCAATAATTGTGTTTACATGAAAGAATCAACATTATGCAGCCGGGGTTACCGGCGAGCAGGTTGGGGGTATCGTGTCACTTAGTACTGTCATGACATCTCGGGCTGTTGCGAGTTCTTTGGAGGCTACCGCGCCGATTAACAAGCGGCGTGTCAGATTCGCAAGTTTCAATATTCAAACGGGCATCACAACGTCCAGTTATAGGGACTATATCACCGGAAGCTGGCGGCACATCTGGCCCTCTCAGAAGAGACTTCCGAATCTGATTCGAATCGCTCATCTTCTCAAGCCTTTCGATATCGTTGGTCTTCAGGAAGTCGACGGCGGCGGCGCACGCAGCCATCACATCGTTCAAACCCAATATCTCGCGGAAACCGCCGGTTTTGCCTATTGGCACAACCAGGTCAACCGACGCATCGGCAATCTGGCCCTGCACAGCAATGGGCTGTTGAGCCGCATCAAGCCCGACTTCATTCATGACTATAAGCTCCCTGGCCTGCCCGGTCGGGGCGCCTTGCTGGCCCGCTTCGGGGCGGTGGGCGACGATGCGTTATATCTGTGTATTCTGCATCTGGCGTTGAGCAGGCGTGCCCGGCTCAAGCAGATCGCGTTTATCAGCGAATTGATCCGCGATCTGTCGTATGTCGTTTTGATGGGAGACCTGAACTGCGAGCCGAATTCGCCGGAGCTCAATCTTTTAACTTCCGCAACCGAGCTCTGCGACCCGATGTGTGAGTTGAAGACATTTCCGAGCTGGCGCCCGCATAAAATGCTCGATCACATTTTGGTAACGCCGAGTCTTCAAGTGACGAATGTCCAGGTGATCAATTTTGCCTGCTCGGATCACCTGCCCATCGCGATGGAAGTCGAATTGCCCGATCAGTTGGCGGTCGCTGCCTGAGAGGCCGCACCGGAGGTAGGTCGGCAATCCCTTGTTGCGGGCTATGTGTGCATTTTGGATGTAAGCCGCAGGTCGACAGCAGGTTTGTCGGCACAGGATTGCCGACCTACGACTTATTTTGGCCTGACTTCTGGGGGGCGCGCCGAGTTCTCAATTCGCACCGCTGCGGCGAAAATTGTACTAGCCCATCCCATCCGCACCCGAGACTGTCGCATTCATCACAAATAGTCCTTCGTAAGCTCGCTCGTCTTTCTGGGTGACGGTCAGCGTCAGCAGACTCCCGCAATAGCCGAGCCAGCCTCCGGCCGAGGCGAAGCCGCCCGCGACGCGGTAAATTCCGGGCGTCAGCGACAGGAACGGCAACGTTAGCCGTAACTGTCCGCCAGCCGGTTTAAGTGAACCCCGGTTGCCCTCCATTTCGGAATAGATGGAAGCGAGCAATATGCCGGTCTGGGTCCAAAATTGGAGCACCAAGCCGGCGGATTCCACCGGTACCGCGGCAGCATAGCTCAGTTCAAAATCCACGGATTGCCCGGTGAAAACCTTCACGCTGTCCGTGTTTTCCTGTCCTTTGACTGCTAACGTTCGTATCGAAGCCGCTCCGGTAAAATCCGCCGGCATCTCGGGAGCGTTTTCCAACGGCTTGAGTTGCCGATTGAGATAGCCTATCGATTCGTAATACTTGAGAAACAGCTGGTCGGTTTCCCCGAACGCCAGCGCCTCGCCATCGAAGAGGAGCAGGCAGCGGTCGGCCACATGCCGAATATTCATTTCCGAGTGGGATACGAATAGAATCGTCGTCCCGTTGTGTTTAAGGCTGTTGAGCCGCTCCAGGCAACGCAACTGGAAGGCGACGTCGCCAACGGCCAGGACTTCATCGACGAGCAGGACATCGGTCGGGACGCAGGTGGCGATCGAGAATTCGAGTCGTGCGTACATGCCGTCGGAATAATGCTTGACCGGCGCGTCGATCGACTTTTCCAGTCCGGCAAAGGCTACGATGTCGTCCAGTTTGGCGTCGGTTTCCCGTTTGTCGAGTCCCAGTTGCGCACACTGGATATAAATGTTTTCCCGGCCGGTCAGCATGGGCTGAAGCCCCGTGCCGAGGCGGATCAAGGACTTGATCTTACCGCGCATGGCTATGCGGCCTCGATCGGGCCGGTAATCCCGATTCACCAGTTTCAGCAGCGTGCTCTTTCCGGCTCCATTGGGGCCGATGATTCCGATGCATTCGCCGACCCGTCCGGCAAAGGAGACATCGCGTAACGCCCAAAACTCTTCGCTTCGCAAACGCTCCAACGGTTTCAGGCGGAGCATGCTCCGGGATGCGTCTTGGAAGCCATAGAGCAGATCGGCTTTCAGTGACCGGCGAAATTTTTTTCCGACGCCATCGAACAGAATTGCTGGCTGAGACACGGTTGGTCTGGATTGTGAAAACAAGTAAGGCGTCAGCGATTAAAGGCTTGATGTAAGGCTGTAAACGCGATGCTTAAGCCGGCTGTCCGTTTAGTGCGTACGGCAGGGACCCGGTCCGTAATAGCGTTTCAACCATCGACTCAACCCGTCGAGGCCGGGGAAGAGCATCCGTTCGGTGACGTTGTCCTGATCGAGTTTGTCCCGTACTTCCCATTTAATTTCTTTCGGGATGATGATGCGGTAATAAAGGGCTGGATGATTCAAAAGAAATTCGCTGAGGACCAAGGTTGCGCCGGGCATTGCCGACATGATCGCGCCTTGGTTGACGATGCGGGCGTCCAGCGACGGCGGCTCGAAGAACAGCACGAAGCGGCCATTCTCGGCCAAGCGGTCGAATTCGTCTAGAGACTGGATGAATTCCAGCATTTCGACCGAGAACAAAAATGCGGATTCGCGGTTGAGCACTTCGCGAAGCTTTTCCGGCAACAGGGATCGGGCCTCGACGACATTGATGCACCAGATCGCAGCATCCCGGTCGTAATATTGCTCCTCGGCCGTGGCAAAATGCACTGCGACCTTAGGCGAAATGGTCCAATCCAGAAGGCGGGTCGGCAAGCCGTAGTGCTGAGCAACGGCCAACTGCACCCAGAGCGTTTCCGCCGGTATGGATCCGGGCTCCGCATATTTCCGGAAGCCCCGCAACATCGGCTTCTCGACGTTGATGTAATCACCCCCGAGCCGCAACAGGCTGTTTTCGAGTCCCCAAGAGGCGTCGGCCAAGCCTCGGTAGACGAGATCCGATCGATAACGTTGAAGAGCATTTTTCGGGATGTCGTACAGAGCCCGCATCAGCTCGGACCAATTCGCGACTCGAATGTCGTTCATGACGTTTTCCATGTCGGGGGGAGCAGGCGATGGTCAAGAGATATCGATTCGTATCGTAGAGCACATTCTAGTTCGATGTACCGACTATGGGGTACACTTCCTTACGCCCATCTTGCAGATCGCTTAGGGCACCTTGGTGTAGGGCGCATTAGCTTTAGCGTAATGCGCCGAATGGGACGGCTCCCCATGCGGCGGAATACGCGAGTACGCTATTCCGCCCTATACCAGCTTCGACAGGGCTCAGGACACGCATCGTTCTTCGCAGGCCCAGCCCATCCTATACCGGCCATCATTGGAAAACGGAAAGCCGCACAAAACAGGATTCCACTAAACGGCCGGAACAATAGCATGCCGCGCTTGTGTATACTCTACGAAGCAGCAAGATGCGTGTGTCTCAACGGAGGGAATCCGGATGGCTGCTCTGTTGGTCGCAAAACACATCTCTTTTACTGAGCCGCGCTCGAAACAAGCTCTTCCTCCACCGGCTCCATAGCCTCCCCGGACGGATTCTGCTCGATCTGAGCGACCACTTCGCTGGAAGCGAACATCAATCCGTTGCGATAGTAATGGCAGGCGGCGGCGAAGTCGTTTTGCTGATGCAGCACGTCACCCAAGAGCTGGTAGGCTTCGACGCTGGGTTCCACGTTGAGGCTTTTTTCCAGGTAGTCTTTGGCCTTATTCCAAAGCTTGCAGTGGATGGCGAGTTTGCCCAGTACCCTGAACAGAACGGCATCTTTCGGATGCGGTCCCAGCCAGGTTTCCGCATGCTTGAGCTGCTTTTCCCGGTCGGATAGCTGGATGCAACCGTAGAGAACTAGAAGGGTCTCGTCCCACTCATCGCCGAGAGCGCGGCGCAGCTCGTCCTCGATTTCCTCGCCGGCACCGGCTTCGATCATGGCGGCGAAATAGAGGGACTGAATTCCCGTGGATGCGCGAATGTGCTCGGGAACGGTCGCCCAAACCTCCCGCAAGGCGGTAACGTCGCGAGATTCGGATTTTTGTCTGATCAGAGCGCTGTAGGTTTCCGTTTCGAGCAGTTTGACCTCCGCTTCCATCAAAACCTTGTTCTTGTGCAAGGCGGGAAGCAGGCTGCGCAAACTTTCCCAATCTTCCATTTGGGCATAGGCTTGGTGAGTCAGCCTCAAGACAGCGGCGTGGCTCGGGGCGATCTTGTTCAGATGAGTCAGAGACTCCAACGCTTCCTCGAATTGCTTGTTGGACAACTGCAATTCCGCGCGGGTCAGGCCGACCGCTAGCTCCGACTCGGGCGCGATTTCACGGGCCAGCTTCAAATATTCGTCCCGCTGTTCGACGGCGCCTCGTGCATGTGCGGCCCGTGCGGCGGTCAGATAGTTGATGAGCGGCGCGCCGCTGTCTGCGGCATGGCGGATCAGATTCCGCTCCGCCTTCTCCCAATTGCCCTCGGCCGTTTCGATGAGCCCTGTGATCAAGGCTTCCTGGGAACGCTTGTTACGAAGTTCGCCACCGCGCTTTTTGAGGACTTTGGGAATGCTCATCGCCTGCAAGACGACGCGGACCAAAAAGTAGAACAGAACGAAAGCGACGATCAAAGTGACCAGGATCACGAGTAGCGAGGATTCCAGCACCCAGCGATCGTAGCCGATGATGACATAGCCCGCGTCGCCGGCGATCAATCGGCGGTGAACGAAAAAGCCCACTCCGACGGCGATCGAGACGGCGATCAGCACATAGATGAAGGCTTTTTTCACGGCTGTGCTCCCGCAGGTTGTGCCTCGCCGGATTGCCTTTCCCCAGTGGCCTTCGTCTCGGCCTGCTCGGCTTCCAGACGTAGCTTTTCGATGTTCCGCAAGAGAGTTAACGACTTGCTGATATCCGGGAATGGCATGCGAATCGGCTGGTCCGCCAGTGCGCTGATTTCCGCGGCGACCTCCTGGGTTTTTTTCGCGTCGGGATCGAAGTGCTCGTTCAGCCACTCGCGCGCGGAGGCCAGATTGGCTTTGTACATCTCTTCGTCGCCTCGGAGGAGCGCCGCTCGGCCCGTTTCCAGCTTGAGCAGCAGAACTTGACGTAGCGCCTCCGCCTGTTCCGGATGGAGAACGGCATTTACCGGCCGATCGGTGCGGCGTATCGTTACCAGGTCCTTGATATTGTCCAGCGCGGAACCGAGCGGCCCTTCACCTTCAGCCCCCGCGGCGGGTTCGGCCGTTTCGGGGGTGTCGTCGTGTTCGCTGACTTTGCCCGCATGGGGTAAGAACAGGGGAATATCCTTGGCCTTGCTTTCAAGAGCCAGCAGTCTGGAGGAAAGTCCTACGATATCCGGAGCGTTGAGCCGCCGGAGAGTTTCGATTTCCTCGGCCAACGCTTCCCGGACTTTGAACACCGCCGGATCGCCGCTGTCGTGCAGGCGCTGGTCCGCGGCCTCCATGGCAGCAATTACGGCTTTCACGTCGCCGATCAGGTGAAGTTTTTGGTTGGCGATGCTCAGAAGGTACTCGGCGTCCGCTACCAACAAATCGCCACGGGTCTTGTTGAGCTGTCGTTGGATGCGCTGAACCGATTCATTCAGTTCGTTCCGCGTCAGGTTCAATCTCTCGTTGAGCTGGGCGGACTGATCGCCGATCAGCCGCTCGAATTTCGAATCCTCCGTCGTCACCTGAGATTGAAGGGTGGCGAGCTGGGAGTGCAGTGTGGCCATCTCGGATTGCATCGCGCTCAACTGCCGCGTGAACTCCATGATTTGCTGGTCCTTGCTGGTCAATTGGCCGCCCAGACCTTCCTGCTTGGAGCGTAGCTCTTGAAGAAAGTACCAGCCCCCGGCGGTAAGACCCAGTATGCCGAGCAAGATGAGATAACCGATCCACGCGAAGCTGCGGGATTTCTTGGGGGGGGCGGCAGATGTCTTTACGGCCTCGGTTTCCGCTCCATTGGCGGGCTGGCCGGTGGCCGACATCAATTCGTTATTTACGTCAACCAATGCTGTATCCCCGTAGTATTGAACCTTAATAGCTTTTATTGGAGAAAGGACTCGAAATCAGCGGGCCGATTATCGGCTGGCCGGGCGGTCTTGAGCGGTTCTCTTCGTTTCGACATGACGAATTATCGTCTCCGCTATGGCTTGATCGCAGGCCGGCTCCGCACTGATCACATGACGCCAGCCTTGATCGCGAGCCAGTTTTTCGACGCGCGAGCCGATCACCACGAGCGGGGTATGCTCGGCGAACTCGTGTATGGCCTCGCCCAAGAGCTGCGTAAGATTATTCAAAGCCTCTCCGCTGGTGATGGTTACAATGTCGATACCGCCTTGGCGCCTCAGGTCAATCCAATAACCGATATCCGTCGCGGGAAGAATTCTGCGATAAACTTCCGCGTAAGCAACTTCCGCACCACGAGCCCTGAGTGTTTGCGCAAGATGCTCCCGTCCGCCTTCGCCCCGGACGATCAATATCGATTTGCCGGATACATCAGTCATTTCCGGCGACGCCAAGAGCGACTCGCTATTAAACTGCGGTTTAGGTATCAGGTCTACCCGAATTCCGGCCTTGGTCAGCGCTTCCGCAGTAGTCTGGCCGATAGCCGCGATTCGCGCCGGCCGCGGCGGATTGAACGACCCGCCGTGAATCGCCAGAGTGAAGCGGACGGCGTTGGGGCTCGCGAATATCAACCAATCCCACCGGTCTTGCCGCGATAAAAGTTCCGCCGCTGCGGTAGGATCGCCGACAGCGACGATTTCCAGCAACGGCAGCCTCATTGCATGGCCGCCGGCGGCTTCAATTAGAGCGCACAGGCCATCGGCTTGTTCCCGCGGTCGGGTGACCAATATGCCTATGCCGGCTAGAGGGGCATTCGTCGAGCTTGCCATGTCAGGCATAGAGTGCGTTCAGGATGCGATCGGCCCCGCGCGATAATAAATCTTCGGCCAAGGCTATCCCTAAGTCCTGCGGATCGGCGTAAGAACCTTCGATTTCGCCTTGAATCAGTGATCTTCCGTCAGGCGTGCCGACCAGCCCACGCAGTCTCAGATGTTCCCCGGACAATTCCGCGTATCCGGCAATGGGCACCTGGCAGCCACCGTTCAGGCGCTCGTTGAGCGCTCGCTCTGCCGTGACGCAGATAGCCGTTTCCTCGTGGTGCAATGCTTTTAGACACTCGTTCAGCCAAATGTCATCCCGGCGGCATTCGATGCCGATGGCGCCTTGGCCGACCGCGGGGAGGCTGGTCTCAGTCGAAAGTATTTCCGTAATCCGATGGCTCAGGCCGAGCCGTTTCAATCCCGCTGCAGCAAGGATGATGGCGTCGTACTGCTCGGTCTCGAGCTTATTTAGGCGGGTGTCGACATTGCCCCGAAGATTGAGCGTTTCGCATTCGGGGAGACGGACCTTGATCTGGCATTGCCGGCGAAGGCTGGAGGTACCGATCTTCGCGTGCGGAGGCAGCACATCGAAGGACGGGTAACGCAGGGAAACAAAAGCGTCGCGGGGATCCTCGCGCGGCAGAATGGCGGCGAGATGCAGGCCGTCGGGCAGTTCCGCCGGCACGTCTTTCATGGAGTGGACGGCCAGATCGGCCGTTTCTGCCAGCAGCCCCTCCTCCAGTTCCTTCACGAACAAACCTTTGCCGCCCACCTTGGCCAGCGGGGCGTCGAGCAATTTGTCGCCGCGCGTGACCATTTTCACCAATTCGACTTCGATATCGGGGCATGCGGCCCTCAGGCGCGCCGCGACGTGTTCCGCCTGCCATACGGCCAGGGCGCTTTTGCGGGTGGCGATGCGTATACGTTGTGGCATCAGTATCGACCGTGCGTAAATTAAGCCATTGTATCAAATCAGCCGTCCTCACCAATCGTAGCGAGTTGTTTTAGCTGGCTTCTTACGGAAGGCTGGTGTCGACGGCTTATTTCCAAGGTCTCGGGGATGCCGCGCAGACGAAGCGCCGTGCCGCCGGAGGACGATTTTTCCAGTGCGACGATATGGTCGATTGCCACCAAGGCGTTGCGGTGAATCCGAATGAAGCTCTTTCCGAATTCTTCTTCCAAAGACTTCAACGAATCGTCGATCAAGGTTTCTCCGTCGGGGGTCCTCACCGTCGTATATTTTTGCTCGGCGCGGAAATAAAGCACCGTGTCGACCGGAATCAATCGTATGTCGCCATGGCTGTGGATGCATAAATGGCTACGGGTCGATTGTCCGGCAGGTAGGGCGGTCTCGAGTTTATTCCACGCGGTTTCGGTAAATCGTTCCGCCCTTCGCAAGGCGGCGGCCAGACGGTCCTTTCGCACCGGCTTGAGGAGATAATCGACCGCGCTGACCTCGAATGCCTCCAATGCATGTTCGTCGTAAGCCGTCGTAAAGACCACGGCCGGCGGCTGAGGCAATCGGGCGAGTTCGCGTGCGGTTCCGATGCCGTCGATCCACGGCATTCGGATATCCAGCAGAACCGCATCCGGCTGGATCTGAGCGGCGAGCCTCAAGGCCTGTTCGCCGTCGGCCGCTTCTCCGACGACGATCAATGACGAGTCGATCTCGCCGAGCAAATCCCGCAAACGGCTTCGAGCCGGCGCCTCATCGTCGGCGATCAGGATTTTCATGATTCTTCGGAAGATAAGGAAAGACGATTCGAACTTGGTAGCAATTGTCGACCACGCTGGTGAGGAGACGCGCCTCGCCCGGAAAACAGGCTTCGAGACGAGCGCGGAGATTGGCCAGAGCTATCCTTGCACCTTGGCGCGAGCGGCGCGCATCCGCTTCCGGCAGAGTGTTTTTTACCGTCAGAACGAGATGCCGTTTCGTGAGTTGACCGCCGATCTCCACTTTGCCGCCACTCTGAGACGGCTCGACGCCGTGATAAATCGCATTTTCCACCAGCGGCTGAATGCTCAGGGGAGGGATCAGTGCGTCCTCCGGAGCGTCCTTCAGACGCCAGTCGATGCGCAGACGTTCGCCGAGACGCTGCCGCTCGATGTTGAGATATTGGCAAGTCAGGCCCACTTCGTCTTTCAGCGCCACCCATTTGGTCTCTTTCTTGAGTACCGCGCGGAACAACTCGGCCAAATCCAGCAGAAGTTCTTCCGCCATTTTCGGATCGTTCCGAGTGAGGCTGGCGATGGTGTTGAGACTATTGAACAGAAAGTGGGGGCGCATCCGCGCCTGTAGTGCATCGAGCCGGGCTTCACCTTCGGCCCGGATTTGCAGACGCCAGCGCGATTGGATATAGAGGTAGCGCAGCCAGGCCGCCGTAATGAGACTGCTGGCCCCGAGAATTTTCAAATAATAGACACCGTCGAGGTTTTCAAAGGAAATGGCATGTCCCGGATTCAACGGGCCGTCATGGCCTAGCCAGGCAATCAGAAATGTCGCGGTCTGGATGACGGAGAAGGTCGCCACTCCGCACCAGAGGGCGTCTAGTCGGGCGAGCCGCGAGCGAATACTGCAAAGGACGACTCCGCTGGTCAGCGCGATCCAGACGATGAATAGCGAGCGCAGCCCCAGGTCGGACCAGAAGCCGTAATCGGACGACGAATCGGCGAGCGTCAGAACGAAAGCCAGTAATTCGGCCGAAACGACTAGCATCAGGGCGGTCGAGAGGCTGCAAAAATCGGGAAGAAAGGACTCGGCCGCCCGGCTGGTTGCGGCCCCGGTACCGCGGATGGTCGGCGATGCTTCCCGTCGGCCGGAACTGTCCTTAGGCCGTATAGACTTCACTTGCTCGGTTTTCCGCCGCTGCATCAATGATCAATTGTCCGACGAATGTTCAAAAAGTCAGGCTGTGGAGTTCGTTGCTCCATAAGAGTGTAGAGGTCCGGGAAAAGCTTGCTGGAGGAAAACATCGGAATTTGCTGGATAAGTGGCTCGAAGCGGTCGAGAGGGGCGGTCGCAAGCGTCCTGAACGGCATTTGCGATAGGCTTGCGTGCTGCGTCCGAAACGATGGCGCACAGGCTCGCCTTGCTTTTGGATACACTCAGTCCAGTCGGCGCACTCGCCGCTTCCAAATAACACGATCAGGACGGCGAGGACTGCTCTGTGGTACCGTTATTGGGTTCCGCTATTTTTTACGGGCGTGCGGCACCTGGTGCCCAAGTGGCCCGTATCTTGCCTTTCGGAAAAATTTTTGTATCTTACGCGCGCTATGACTCAACTCATTCAAGTCGAACAACTTTATCGCTATTACGGCGATCACTGCGCCGTCAACAACGTTACGTTCAGCCTGGAAAAGGGCGAAATTCTGGGATTTCTCGGCCCCAACGGGGCGGGCAAGTCGTCCACCATGCAGATGATCTGCGGCAATCTCGCGCCTACCTCCGGGCAGATCCTCATCAACGGGATCGACATACTGGACAATCCCAAGGAGGCCAAGCGGGAGCTGGGCTATTTGCCCGAAATACCACCGGTTTATCGGGAGCTGACGGTGGACGAATACCTGGACTACTGCGGGAAACTGCATCAGATTCCCCGGGAAAAAATCCCGACAGCGGTCGATAGCGCCAAAGAACGCTGCGGCTTGACTGACGTCGGCGAGCGATTGATCGGGAATCTGTCGAAGGGTTATCAGCAGCGGGTCGGTATCGCCCAAGCCATTCTCCATTCCCCGTCGGTCATCATTCTCGATGAGCCGACCGTGGGGCTGGACCCGATCCAGATCCGGGAGATTCGCGAACTGATCGGCGAGCTCGGCAAGCAGCACGGGATTATTCTCTCGACGCACATCCTTCCCGAAGTCCAGGAATCCTGCACCCGCGTGCAAATCATTCACAAGGGCAAGCTGGTGCTCAGCGACAGCATCGAGGGCCTGGAACAGCAGATGCGCGCGTCCAGCGTGGTGCTGGAAACCCGTTTAGGGGCCGATCTCATGAAGCTTTATGCCATCGACGGCGTTCAAAAGATCGACGACCTCGGCGAGCGGCGCTATCGAATCTTTCACGACAAGGACAAAAACCCGGCCGAACGGATCTCCGAAGCTGCGGTATCGCTGGGTTGGGGACTGCTGGAACTGACCCCCGAACGGCGCAGCATGGAAGAAATCTTCATAGACATCACCCAACACACTCCCGTTATGGAGGAGCAAGCCGCATGATGGCCTTAGTCATCGCGGGGCGAGAGCTCCGCACGCTGTTTCTTTCGCCTTTGGCCTGGTCGATCCTGGGCGTGATCCAGATCATTCTGGGCTACATGTTTCTGGCGCAGCTCGACTACTACGTGATGCTGCAAGCCCGCATCGCCGGCATGGAGGATGCGCCCGGAGTCACCGACCTGATCGCCGTCCCGCTGTTCGGCAATGCCGGCGTCATTCTCCTATTGGTGACGCCGCTCCTGACGATGCGGCTGATCAGCGAGGAGCGCCGCAACCGCACGCTGAGCCTTCTGTTTACCGCTCCGGTGTCGATGACCGAGATCATTCTCGGGAAGTATCTCGGCGTGTTCGCCTTCCTGCTCATCATGGTCGCGATGATCGGTCTGATGCCGCTGTCGCTGCTGGTCGGGGGCGGACTGGACATGGGCAAGCTGGCGGCCTGCATCATCGCCCTCGTGTTGCTGCTGGCCGGGTTTGCCGCCGTGGGGCTATACATGTCGGCGCTCGCCAGCCAGCCGACCATCGCCGCCGTCAGCACGTTCGGGGCATTGCTGCTGCTGTGGATCATCGACTGGACCGGCAACTCGGCGGGCGGCGTGCTCGAATATCTCTCGATCCTGCGCCATTACGAGAGTTTGCTGAAAGGTCTGGTATCGACGACCGATCTGATTTACTTCCTGCTCTTTACGCTCACGTTTCTCGTTCTGAGCGTCCATCGTCTGGATAACGATCGCCTGCAAAAATGAAGATCAACCGCAAGACGCACCTCGAACTACGCCTGCAAAACCTTCTCTTCACCTTGCTGTTTCTGGCCGTCGTCGGCCTTGTGGCCTGGCTGAGCACGCGCTACACGGCCCAGTTCGACTGGACCGCGGGCGGCCGCCACACTCTCTCCGAGGCCAGCCGCAAGGTCTTGGACCTGATGAAAGAACCGGTAACGATTACCGCGTACGCTCGGGAAAACGCCCAGCTGCGAAACCAGATTCGCGATCAGGTCGGACGCTACAGCCGTTACAAGAACGATCTGACGCTGAATTTCGTCAATCCGGATACTCAGCCCGATAAAGTCAGGGAACTGGGTATCACCATGGACGGCGAAATGATGGTGGATTACCAGGGCCGCACCGAAAAAATTCAAAACGCCGAAGAGGCCACCTTGACCAATGCCTTGCAGCGCTTGGCCGTGGCCAAGGAACGGCACGTGGTCTTCCTCGAGGGTCATGGGGAACGGTCGCCGCAAGGCCAGGCCAACCATGATCTGGGCCAGTTCGGCGAAGAACTGGAGCGGAAAGGCATCACGGTGTCGATGGTGAATCTGGCGGTGACGCCCGACATTCCGGACAACACCAACGTGCTTGTCCTGGCGGGGCCGCGAGCGAACTTCCTTCCCGGTGAAATTACGCTGGTCCAGAACTATGTGAAAAACGGCGGAAATCTGTTGTGGCTGACCGACCCCGGCGAACTGCATGGTTTGGATCCGCTCGCCCAGCAGCTGGGAATCAAGTTCCTGCCCGGAACCGTGGTGGATGCATCCACCCAGCTCTTCGGCATAGACGACCCCACTTTCGCCCTTGTCGCGGAATATCCGGCGCATCCGATCACGTTCAATTTTCAGACGATGACGCTATTCCCGGCCACGGCGGCGCTGGACAAAAGCGCAGACGGAGATTTCCAGCGGGAACCTCTGCTCAGCACTCTGGCTCGCTCCTGGACCGAGACCGGAGCGATCGAAGGAAAAATCCAGTTCGACGCGGACAAAGGCGAGCGCAAAGGCCCGCTCCAGATCGGTTACACCTTGACCCGCGAGATAAAACCGACGGATAAGACGGAGCCGGCCGCTTCGGCAAGCAAGTCCGAAGCAAAGCCGTCTGAAGCTAAGCCGAACGAAGGATCGAAGGCGGAACAAGCCGGACAACCGGAAGCCGGGGCGGCCAAGGATGCTGGTGAAAAGCCGTCCGAACAGCGAATCGTCGTGATCGGCGACGGCGACTTCCTGTCGAATGCCTTTCTCGGCAACGGCGGCAATCTGGATCTCGGCCTCAACATCGTTCATTGGCTGAGCCAAAACGAGGCTTTGATCAATATTCCAGCCAAGACGGCGCCGGACCGGAAGCTGGAACTGTCGCCCGTCGCTTCCGGCGTGATCGCCATCGGTTTCCTGATCGCCTTGCCCGCCGGGCTGATCGGCACGGGAGCTGCCATTTGGTTTAAACGCCGGAGACGTTAATGAAATCGAGACTGATCCTGAATCTAGCGCTATTGATCGTCATAGCCGTCCTTGCCGCCGTTGCATTTTTCGAGCCCGGCAAGGAAAAGCCCGAGACTACGCCTCTCGCGGCTATCGACGAAAATGCGCTTACCGCCATCACCTTGCAGAATAAGGACGCCATCACCTTCGAAAAGCAAAACGGGCACTGGCGCTTGACCAAGCCGTTTTATGCCCCGGCCAACGACATTCGCGTCCGGCAGCTGATCGGCATCGCCGAGGCCAACAGCGAAGCGCAGTACCCGGTAAGTGCCGAGGACCTCCCCAAATTCGAGCTCGACAAGCCGAAAGCCACGTTGATTCTGGATGCGACCACGATGAAGTTCGGCGGCTCGGATCCCATCAACATGCGGCGTTACGTGCAAATCGGGGATACCCTGCACCTGGTCAACGACGATTTCTTTCATCACCTCACCGCATCCGCTACGGATTACGTGGACAAGAAGCTCCTGCCCGAAGACGCGAAAATCAAAGAGATTTTCATACCGGGCTTGAAAGCTACCTTGGGGCAGGACGGCAAATGGATTCTGGAGCCGTCGGCCGAACCCAATCAAAGCATTTCGGATCTCCTCAACGCCTGGAATACGGCGAGAGCCATCGATGTGAAGCGGGTGGAACAGCCCGCTCAAGGCGATGTAATCCGAATTACCCTGGCCGAGGGCAATCCGGTCGAGTTCTTCATCATGCAGCGGGAGCCGGATCTCCTTCTTGTCC
This sequence comes from Methylocaldum sp. RMAD-M, assembly GCF_017832375.1. Lineage (NCBI taxonomy): Bacteria > Pseudomonadati > Pseudomonadota > Gammaproteobacteria > Methylococcales > Methylococcaceae > Methylocaldum > Methylocaldum sp. RMAD-M. The sequence continues at coordinate 282,213 of NZ_JAFIBZ010000005.1, forward strand.
GACCGGATCTGGGGCTTCAGTACGAAGTGACCGGAAACGCCGCAAAACAGCTGCTCAGCCTGCAAAAACCGGAACTCAAGCCCGAGGAGCCGAAACTGTCCCCAGCCGAAGACGAGGAGACCGAGGAAGAATCTCCAGCGGACGCGGAAGAACAGCAAGAACCGGCAGAATCGGCAGAGCCGGGCGAAGAAGGGGAAGAGGCGGCGGACTGACGCTTCTTCAAGCTGTCGGACGCTGCCCGATAACGCCGCCATGCCCGAACTGCCGGAAGTCGAAACCACGCGGCGCGGCATTTCGCCTCATCTAACCGGGCAGACCGTTCAGGCGATAGTCGTTCGCCAGCCTCGGCTACGCTGGCCGGTTCCGCCGGATCTGCCGGAAAAGCTCGATTGTCAGACCATTCGGACGGTCGAGCGCCGAGGCAAATACATCCTGATCGGCACAAACCGCGGAACGCTGATCGTTCATTTGGGCATGTCCGGAAGCCTCCGCATCCTCGCCCCGGACAGCCCGCCCAGAAAGCACGACCATCTCGACTTCATCCTCGCCAACGGAACCTGTCTCCGCTTCCACGATCCGCGCCGTTTCGGCTGCGTCGTCTGGACGGAAGACGATCCTTCGACTCATCCCCTCCTGGCCGAACTCGGGCCGGAACCCTTAAGTGAATACTTCGATGCGCCCTATCTTCATGGAAAAGCCCGGGGCCGCAGCGTGTCCGTCAAATCCTTCATCATGGACAGCCGCATCGTGGTGGGTGTGGGCAACATCTACGCCAACGAAGCCTTGTTCCGGGCCGGCATCGATCCGCGCCGACCGGCCGGCCGCATAGCTCTGCCTCGCTACGAAAAACTGGTCGTATCGATACGGGAGGTCCTTTCCGAAGCGATAGAACAAGGCGGAACCACGCTACGCGATTTCGTCAACGAAACCGGAAGTCCGGGGTATTTCCAGCAAACCCTGCAAATTTACGGACGGACCGGCGAACTATGCCGCCGATGCGGCGAGCTTATCCGAACGCAGCGGCTAGGGCAGCGCTCAACTTATTGGTGTCCGAACTGTCAACATTGAGATACGCGATCGTGCATTGAGAACCGTGCGCTCGTTCTTCCGCGCAAGGAAGATTTCGTAGCGCATACGTACCGATATCTCTCGAATGGAAAGGAGACAGCCCATGCAAATCGGTATGATCGGTCTGGGGCGAATGGGTGCCAACATGGTGCGCCGGCTGATGCGGGGCAATCATTCCTGCGTGGTTTGGGACAACTCGCGAAAACCCGTTGAGATGTTGGCTTCGGAGGGTGCCATAGCCGCCGACAGCCTGCGGGATTTGGCGGACAAACTGCTCAAGCCGCGCGTCGTCTGGCTAATGATTCCGGCGGGCTTCGTCGACGATTTGATAGACAAGCTTTCGCCCTTGCTCGAAAGCGGAGACATCCTGGTCGACGGCGGCAATTCTCACTATCGCGACAGCATGAATAGAGCGCTACGCTTGAAGCCGCGCGGCGTCCATTACCTCGATGTTGGCGTCAGCGGCGGCGTATGGGGCCTGGAGCGGGGTTACTGTCTGATGATCGGCGGCGACGAGGAGCCCGTTCGAAAACTGCATCCGATTTTTCGGGCTTTGGCACCGCCCCAGGATGCGGCCCCGCGTATTCCGGAACGCGAAAACACCGGGTTGGCCAGCGCCGAGCAGGGGTATCTGCATTGCGGTCCCAATGGAGCCGGCCACTTCGTCAAAATGGTTCACAACGGCATCGAATACGGTCTCATGGCCGCTTATGCCGAAGGCTTCAATATTCTGAAGAACGCCGGAATCGGCTTCGAACGCCAATCCCATGATGCCGAAACCGCGCCCTTGCGCAATCCCGAGTATTACCGTTTCGATTTCGATCTGCCCGAGATCGCCGAATTGTGGCGGAGAGGCAGCGTGGTTCGGTCCTGGATGCTCGATCTGGCGGCATCGGCCTTGCTGCAATCACCGGATTTGGAGAGATTCTCGGGACATGTGTCCGATTCCGGCGAGGGGCGGTGGACGGCGTTCGCCGCCATCGACGAAGGCGTCCCCGCTCCCGTGTTGAGCGCCGCGCTGTTTCAGCGGTTCTCGTCCCGCGGACGCAGCGAGTTTGCCGACAAGTTCCTGTCCGCCTTGCGCTGGCAATTCGGAGGACATCAGGAAAAATCGTGATGCGAGCGACAGCGCGACTTGGCGGATTGGCCAGGCCGTTTGCGATTGGAAGGGACCGACTAAAGGTCCGTTTGCGATTGGGACAGGATTCCCGACCTACTATCCCCTGGACCGCTAAACCGATCCTGAAGATGCTCTGGCTCCTTGGTGAGCCGCTCGACGGCTCAATGTAGTGTGGCGGGTGGGACCGCAGGCGATCCGGGCGGCACGCCGCAACCATGTCTCGCCTCCTTCGCAAAGTAGGAGGCGAGAAATACGTTCAATCGCGCGGTGCGTGTGCGCCTGGGAGATCAGTAAGGACTCTGGCCGGTAACATTGCCGGCGGGGCGGTAGTTGCAGACCCACACTTGGGCGTTGTTGGTGCAGACTGCATAGCCGCAGCCGACTTCGGTGGTTGCGGCCCACACCAACTGGGTATAGTGGCCGCACATCCTGCCGGGGGCGCAGCTGTTGGTCTCGTAGTTGTAATTGGCCTTTTCGGCTGCCCACGAATTGACAACCTGAGCCGGGGTAAGCTGCTGCGGTTCGGTGCGGCCATCGGACCACATCACCGGGCCGGCCCAGTAGAGGTTTTCACCCAGTTCTCCCTGATCACTGGCAGGGCTGTGGGGCAGTTCGCGCGGACAGCCCTGCTGCTCCAGCGTGGCGGCGTAGTCGGTGGCGATGGTGGCGAGCTCGTCCGACCAGACGAGCGGCGGCACCCCGTCGGCGGAGCGCACCTGATTGTGGGCGGTGATCGTGGCCACGGCATCGGCGGGCTGAGCAGCGAGGCCTGCGCCGCTCCACAGGATTAAGGCGGAAATGATGAAAGGCGGGTTGCGAAAACGGCACATGACGTACTCCATTACGTGAAGGATGATTACCAACCGTACCGCGACTTGGCCGTCGCTGAGCACGATTCATGGGCAGTATCTGCCTTGTGACAGAGGGCAATCACGGATGTTCCGATCAGTGACGGATTTATCGCGTTTTACTCTCCGTGATGCCTTGCGTCACGACCGTCCGCTGCTATCCGAGCGCCGATTCGGTGCGGGAGGGCGTGACGCTCTGGGCGTTACGTCAATCGAGAAAATTCTCGACATCACGGCATGGCTAAGAGCACGAAGAACGAAGCTGCTCTGAATCTCCCTGCGTCGACGGCGATTGAGCCAGGATGAGATCCCGCAGCGAACGGCGGGCCGAAGCGGTCGTCGCCGAGGCATTTTCCAAATCCTCCGCGATTTTCGCGAGTTCCGGCAACGTGAAAGCAGCATGGGACGAAAGGGCGGTATCCTCGCGTTTCGTGCGCATGGCCGTCAGAATGTCCCAGACGGTGATTCCGGCGATATCGCGGGCCGGAATGAAGCTTTCATCGCCTTTTCCCGCTTCCACGACCAACCCGCCGGCTTGCAGTATGTCCAGGCTGTCTTTTACCGTTTCCCACGGCAGTGACAATCGCTCCGCCAACTCGTCGATGGTCCTGGGTTTATCCGCATGAACGAAACGCTCGCCGATCAAGTACATGACGGCGAGTCCGACCCTCTCTTTCAAGCGGTTGCTGAGCTGAAAGAAACGGCTTTTTCCCAGCACGTAATGGGGATGCTGGAAATAGAAGGCGGCTTGCCCGCCCAGCAGGAGGATCAGCCAGCTGAGATCGAGCCAGATCATGAACAAAATGACGATGACCAGGCTCGAATAAATGGCGTGGTAACTGGTCGAGCCGACCACGAACTTGGCGAACAGCAGGCCCGCCAGCTTCCATACCACGCCGCCCACGGTACCGCCGAATAACGCGGCCCGCCAAGGTACCCGCGTGTTCGGAATGTAAATGTAGACGAACGCAAACGCCACGATGATCATCAAATAAGGGAGGAGCTTGCCGCCCAGATAGAACAGGGTGCCGAAAGGTTCTTGGGCGATCAGTCGCCGGACTGCGCTGGCATGGGGCATCGAGGCCGTGAGACCGATGGCCGAAAAAATCAGCACCGGACCGAGCAGAATCACACTGAGGTAGTCGCTGGCCCGGCGGGCGAAGCTGCGGGCCTGTGTGACTCGCCAGATGTGATTGAATGCGGCTTCTATTTTTTCCAGCACCGAAATAATGGTGTAGATGAGCACCGCCAAACCGACGAAGCCGAGCACGCCCACGTTGACCTTGGTCACGAAGCCGAGAATGGCTTTCGTCAAATCGCCCGCCTTATCGCCCAAAGGAGCGAGCATTTGCAGCAAGAACGGCTCGAGCTGATTGTTGATGCCGAAAGCCTTCAGGAGCGAAAAGCACAAGGCGAGACCCGGCACGATGGCCAAAAGCGTGGTGTAGGCGAGACTCGTGGCGCGATAATCCAAGCCTTCGCTACGAACGGCTCCGACTAGCGCTTTGATCCAGGCGGACACCAAAGCCGCCAAGCCGCGGAGCCGGTGGAAAGAGTCGAGTTTTTGGCGCGCCTGCTTGATGGGGTTGAAAAGCTTGATTTGCATGCTGACCACGATCTTTGTTAGGCATTAGACAGTTTGGAGCAGCCGGAAACAGTGATATGGCAACTGGCCGCGGCAATATTATCGTGCGGATAGCCGCCGTTCTGCTCGCAGTCATGCTGTCGCTCGTACCGTCGTCGACACTCCGGCAGCCCCCGGAGCGAGTTTCGTCCGGCGATGCGATGCCTTTTTCGTCTTTCTCGAAAACGCTGCGAAAAATTGCGGACAGGTTTCCGGAGGACCGTTCCGACCGGTCCTTATCTTTTCCGTTCGATCACGGGATTCATCCGGACGTCCCCATGGAAATCTGGGAATTCACCGGCCAAATGAACACGCCGGACGGTCACCGATACGGCTTTCTACTGAGCTTTACGCGGTTCGGTCTTCAGCCGGAACAGCCCGAAAGGCCATCGGCCTGGGCCACCCGCGACGTGTATCGGGGGCTGTTTGCATTTCTCGATGCGAGCAATGGCCATTATCGGGCATCCGAGCGTTTTGCAAGAGCGGCACTGGGCATGAGCGGGTATGATCCCGTTTCCGGGCTGGTCTGGCTGGACGACTGGAAGCTAAGGGTGCCGCTGGGAGAAACCACGTTCTTCGCCTTGCAGGCCGACGCCGACGGGACGCAACTCAACCTCCGATTGGAGGCCCGAAAGCCCGCTGTCGTGCCGGCTGGGCAAAGCTTCCCGGCTGCTGCGGGAGGCCGTCTTCGCGCATATTTGCTTAGCCGTATGGCGATATCCGGAACGGTTCGGTTGGGCGAGCATCGACATAAGGTAACCGGCGAGGCCTGGCTCAGCCGCAGTTGGGGAAAACTAGCCCCGCCGGGCGGACAACTGGTCCTGAACCGCTATCAATTGCAGCTCGACGATGGCCGTGAGCTCCTGCTTTTCCAGCTGAGGCGCAAGGACGGCAGCGCGCCGCCAGTGTCGAGCGGGCTCTTGATCGAATCCGATGGCCGCGCTGTTCCGATTTCCGGAAACGACGTTCGGCTCGAACCCGCCACTTACTGGTCTAATCCCTCGGGAGTTCCTTATCCGGTAGGCTGGATCGTGAGGCTGCCGAAGCTCGAAGCCGAACTGCGCCTTTCTCCCTTAGTCGAAGATCAGGAAATCGTCCGGTCCGTTCGCGCCTGGTCCGGCGCGGTCTCGGTGTCCGGAACCGGGCCTCGCGGTAAAGCGCTTTCAGGGCGGGGTTTCGTCGAATTGGCCGGCTATTGACGGCTCGATTCCCAAAAAAAGGATTTTTCCGCTAAAAAAACCAGCTTGTGAGTCGAACATGCCGAATGCCAAAACATCGTCCGTCGCTTCGATCGTCTTTACGGCTTTCTTGCTGGCGGCCTGCGAATCGAGGGAACAGACGAACGCCGTCAGCTATTCGCCCGCCGGACCCGTTCCTGCCGAACAGCAGCGTCCGGGCGATCCGAACAAAGGTTACGAGGCATTGCTCAACGCGCCGTACATCACCTGCGGCATGCCTTATTCGGCCTACAAACAGACGGCCTCGGCGCCCGAGCCCATGACGCTTATTCTGGGGAGACCCGGCCGAAACGCCGAGTTGCCTTACAACCTCACGGCTTACACGACACCCAAGGGCGTGGAGCTCGTAGTGAACAATTGCCTGTCCTGCCATGCCGGTTTCTTCGCCGGAAAGCTGGTCATCGGCCTAGGCAACGAAAATCTCGATTTCACCGAGGACCGTACGGCTGCCGCAGAAGGCGTCGGCGCATACGTGGAGGACGAGGCCGAAGCGGCGGAATGGCGGCGCTGGGCGGACCGAATTCGTGCCATGGCCCCTTACATGATCACCGACACGATAGGCGCGAATCCGGCCATCAATATGACGTTCGCGCTGATCGCGCATCGGAATCCGAAAACGCTGGCATGGTCGCCGGAACCGCTGATCGAGCCGCCGCCGAAATCGGTCGCGCCGGTCAGCATTCCGCCCTGGTGGCGCATGGCAAAGAAGAACGCCTTGTTCTACAACGCCGAGGGCCGCGGTGATCTCGCACGGGCCATGATGGTGGGCGCCATATTCTGCGCCGATGACGTCGATACCGTGCGAAATATCGATGCCTACGCGCCGGATATTCTGGCTTACTTTGCATCGCTCAAACCGCCGCCGTGGCCTTTCGGTCTCGACGGCAAGCTGGCCGAACAGGGGCGCGCCGTATTCGAGCGAACATGCTCCGGCTGCCACGGTACCTATGGCGAACAGCCGATTTATCCCAATCTGGTGCTGGGACTCGACGAAATCGGCACCGATCCAGTGTTGGCGCAACACGCTGTCGGCGGCGCATCGGACCGGTTCATCGCATGGTTCAACGGCTCCTATTACGGCGAAACGGCTCGCGCCGCCCCGGCGCCGGGTTATTTCGCTCCGCCTTTGGACGGAATCTGGATTACCGCTCCTTACCTCCACAACGGATCGGTGCCGACCATCGAAGCCTTGCTCGACAGTTCGAAACGGCCGAAGTATTGGACGCGGTCGTACGAGTCGTCCGCGGCCGATTACGATCCGGTCGGCCTGGGCTGGCGCTACACGGCGCTGGGGCAGGGGAAAGCCGGTACGGACGACCTGCGGGAACGGAAAAAAATCTACGATACGACCTTGCCCGGCCACTCCAATGCCGGCCATGTTTTCGGCGACGGCTTGAGCCCGGAAGAACGCAAGGCCGTGCTCGAATACTTGAAGACACTATAGAAGCCCGAAACTTGCTTATGGCTGAAACTGCCGAAGTCTCGTCGGCAAAGGATTGCCCGCCTGCAACGGCTTATTTCGAGATATAGGTCAGAATGTCGGGATGCTTCTGATTGTTTTTCGAGTCCAAAAAGTGCATTACATACGAACTCGAACGTCCGCCCGAATCATCGGCGGACTGCCGGCGGGGTGTGCCGGTTCGGGAAATGGGAAAAAACAATCAGCAAGAAGGAAGTGAAGCCATGAAACTCTATTCCATCGGCCACAGCAACAGAAGCTCTGACGAACTGATCGATATGCTCAAGAGGCATGGCATCGGGTGTCTGGTCGACGTACGCAGCAGGCCCGGTTCCGCGCGTTTTAGACAATTCAACCGTCCTACGCTGGAACGGGCTTTAACGCAGGCCGGCATTCAGTATCAATGGGAAGGCGACAATCTGGGCGGATGGCGATCGGCGACACCGGACGATGTAAAACACAGGGTCTTGAATCCGGGATTCCGGTCGTATGCCGCCTATATGGAGACGCCGGATTTCCGCGAAGCCGTGGAACAAATACTAAGGCTGGCACGAATCTGCCGGACGGCGTTCATGTGTGCCGAGAAAGATCCGTCGTGCTGCCACCGCTCTCTGATTTCCGATTACCTGACGGTGCGCGGACATATTGTCGAACATCTTATCGTGCCGAACGAAAGCTGTAGGCACGACCTGCATTCCGCCGCACGAATCGTCGGCTCGCGACTGATCTATGATCGAATTCAGCAAAACCTGGAGTTGTTCGCGCCGGATGTTACGTGAGTACACCTGGCGGCCGAGGCGCATAAATGGGCAAGAGCGCTTATCCGCCCCGTCGAATCTGCTGCCGGATCTGCGCCAGATAGCGCCGAAAGAACGAAAACGCCGCATAGAGCAGCACCGCGTAGAGTATCCACTCCTGTAGCGAGACGCCGGTCGGATCGTCGTCGAACACGACGATGCCGACCAGGGCGACCAAAGAAAGGGCAAAATAGTTGTACATAGGAGGTTCCTCACAGAATGTATGAAACGCAAGTCGTTTTCGGTAAGCAGGACATCTGGGGAAGGGGAGTCTCCATAGAACCCGAAGCCGATCTTTATCGTGTTGAAACGGCCTTGCCCCATCCTTTGACCGCGAACCGGAAAAGCCCTTTTTTGACAAGATATGTCGAAGTTCGCATCTTAGACAAATTGCCCGCTGGGTTATTCCTGCACGGGATGACACCGACAAACGTCATCGCGCCGAATCGAACATCAATATGCAGTAAGCCGCATGGAAAAACGCTTTGCTGAGATTGCCCGCCCGCCGGTTCTCCTGATCCACGGCGGCGCCGGCTCCCCGGAATCGGATCCCCGACTAAGCGAGAAACGCTGGACTTTTATCGGCGATTTGGCAGCGTCGGCATGGGCCGAGATTTGCCGAGGCCAATCCGCCGTCGATGCCGTGACGGAAACCGTCAAGCGCTTGGAGGAATCGGCTCTGTTCAACGCCGGCTACGGCTCGGCCTTGCAAAGCGACGGACTTGCGCGTCTCTCGGCCTCGCTGATGGACGGCGAGCGCCTGAAATTCTCGGGCGTCATGCTTGCGACTCACTTGGTCCATCCCATCAAACTTGCCCGGGCGCTCCAGAACCGGGCGGAATCGGTGCTCGGTCCCTTGGGAGCCCAGCTTCTGGCCCGGGAACTCGGCATGCCGCCGCAAAACCCGGTTCCCCCGGAGCGGGCGCGGCGCTGGGCGGAGTATCTGGAGCGGCAGACCGGGCCCTCGGTCGGCGCCGGAACGGTGGGCGCGGTGGTCCTGGACCAGCGGGGCCGTCTGGCGGCCGCCACGTCCACCGGCGGCGGCCGGTTCAATTTTCCGGAACGAATATCCGATTCGGCGACGGTGGCGGGCAATTATGCCTCCGGCTACGCCGCCGTCAGTTGCACCGGCATCGGAGAACAAATCGTCGATGACGGCGTTGCGGTGCGTCTCGAAACGCGTGTTCGGGACGGCCGCAACATCGTGCAAGCCTCGGAAGCGACCTATCGTGAAGCCGTCGAGCGGAAGCGCGAATACGGTTGGATCGCCGTGGACCACAGCGGGGCGTGGAGCATGTGCTGGACGACCGAAACCATGCTCTGCGCCGCGATGAGCGCGGACCGTCCGAGTGCTGTCCTGGGTCGGCCATGATCTCGCCCTTTCGTCTACTCCGCCGGCGGCGGCGCCGCAAGTTGCTTCAGCGGGGGCTGATATCCGAATCGACCTGGCTTTGGTCGCTCGCGGGGCTTCGAATTTTCGATCTCTTGAATAACGAAGAACGGGAGCGTCTGCGTCAACTGTCCACCCTTTTCGTTCACGAAAAGATTTTCGAACCGGCGGGCGGGATGATTCTGGACGACCGGGTGCGCACCCGAATCGCCGCGCTGGCCTGTCTCCCTATTCTCAATCTGGACTTCGACTGCTACGACGGATGGCGTACGGTGGTGGTTTATCCCGGCGGATTCATACGCCCTCGCTCGGAATTCGACGCTATCGGCGTCATGCACGAATGGGAAGATGTGTTGACCGGTGAATCCTGGGAGCGCGGGCCGGTCATATTGTCGTGGGCGGACGTGCAGGGTTCCGGACATTGCGAAGGCTATAACGTCGTCATCCACGAAATGGCTCATAAGCTGGACATGCTCAATGGCGCAGCCGACGGTTTCCCGAACTTGCATCGCGGGATGGCGCGGCGGGTTTGGACTGACGCGTTCACGGCCGCGTTCGAAGATTTCAACGATCGCGTGGACCAGGAGGAGAAGACTCCCATAGATCCTTACGCGGCCGAGGCGCCCGGAGAATTTTTTGCGGTGCTCAGCGAATACTTTTTCGAAGCGCCAGACTTGGTGCGCATGGAATATCCGGAAATCTACGACCTCCTTGCGCAATTCTACAGACAAGACCCGGCCGCGCGATTTCGTTCATCATTACCGGCAGACCCATTTCAGACTCGCGATGCACAAGCGCCGCGCGAAAGCCGGCAAACCGGCCATAACCCGCTGCGCGAAGCGCTTGCCGACGCCGTATCAGGAGACGACCATGGACGTTTTGAAAACGATTAGCGACAAACAGCTCCTCCGGCTGATGGGCGAGGCCGCAGCCTCTCCCAGGCTCCGGAAAAATCTGAACATTCACCGCGATCTGGAGGACCCGATCCAGCGCCTGTTCAACGCCATGGAGCCCGGAACCTACGTCCGCCCTCACCGCCACGCGCGCCCGGACGGATGGGAACTGATGCTGGCGGTGCGCGGCGCATTTTCCATCATTACCTTCGACGAAAAAGGAACCGTCCTGGAGCGCATCGACCTGAGCGCCGCGGGAGGCGATATGGCGGTGGAAATTCCGCCGTACACCTGGCATGCCGTGGTCGTTCTGGCACCCGAGACGGTCATGTTCGAGGTCAAACCGGGCCCTTACCGCCCCGTCGAGGACAAAGATTTCGCTGCTTGGGCTCCGGAGGAAGGCGATCCGGACGCGGAGCGGGTCGTGGCCTGGTATGAAGTCGCCAAGCCTGGCGAGCGCCTGGGGTTCCAGGAATCGGCGAAAGCGCAATGAAGATACGGAGAGGATTAGAGCGTTTTTCATCCCGGTGTACGGATTCGTGTAGGGCGGGAAGAACGTAGGTCGGCAATCCCTTCCCAATCGCAAACGGCATCTCTGGGAGCGCCAGAGCTGCCCTTGCCGACAAAGCCCTTTGCCGAGCCGGTACGTCGGCAAAGGATTGCCGACCTACATATGGGGCTCCCTTACACCGAATCAGAAAATGCTCTAGTAGCTCGGCACCGATAAGAAATAGAAGCGGTCTCCGGACTTTTTTGCGCCACTCAAGATCTATGTCGTAGTTTGAGGGCACGCCACAAAACGTCTTCGAATTTCGATAAGGAGAATATCGTGATGTCACGTTCGATCTACCGCGCCGCCATTCTTGCTACTTTAGTCATGTCTGCCCTCGTAGTGCAGGCGCAGGACCTCGAATCGCCGGTATCGAAAGATCAACATCTGCCGGAAGAGCACTCCGGTTCTGAACAATCGGCCGCCGGTCAACCCGGCAAACCCGACGAAGTCACGCGCACGATCGAAATCAAAACCCTGGACAGCATGAAATACGATCCCTCGTCGCTTACGATAAATCGCGGAGAAACATTGCGCCTGATCGTTAATAACATCGGCCGACTGACGCACGAGGCAACCATCGGTACGGTTGCGGAGCAGGAATCGCACGCCGGGGAGATGCATGCCGCTCCCGACACGCCCCATGACAGCCCGAATTCCGTGACCGTAGAGCCGGGCCAAACGAAAGAGTTGGTTTGGCGGTTCGATCGACCCGGCCGATTCGAGATCGGCTGCCATGTTCCGGGACACTACCAGGCAGGGATGATCGCCGAAGTTACCGTCCGCTAGAGCCTCGGGAGAGCGCCAGCAATGACCACGCAATCAGTTATCACAACGCAACGCGCTCTATCTGCCCGTGCGCGAGCCTACGATAAGCCGACCGCTGTCGGCGGCGCGACGGGGTTTTGGTGCGGTGCTGAATCGACCGGCGGGTGCGTTCCCCCCGAGCTCTTGTGACGCTTTAGTCCAGCCGGCGTACTCGCTACGCATTCGGTCCTCAGCGACTCCGCACGGCAATTCCGTGCGGGTCGGCGCGCTCCTCATCGTCAGTATCGTCGACGTTCGAGACGGGGGCGATTAGCTTCAGCATTCCGCTTTTGCCGCCTCGTTTGACCTCGATCACCCCTATGCCGGGCGTCTGTCCCAGAGCGTTATTGAGCTCCGGATTGTTGCCGGTGAGCGGGAACGGTCCGCGCAGCGTCGCGTACACCCGATCGCCGCTCGGCGATATTCCGAGAATGTCCGGTGCCGGGTCCCGCGATACGACGCCAGCCAGTTTTATCTCGTTCACTACGTCGTCAGTTTCGGTATCGACCACGATGATCTTGTTGGCGGCGCGGTCGGCTACCCAAAGGTAACGTTCCTGCCGGGTGGCAAGCAGCCCATGCGAATCCACGTCTTGTTGTCCGTGATCGAAGACCACCGTCGGCGCAGGGGTGTCTGGCTTCGGATACGGATTTGGCGAAGGCGAGAACGCGCTCACCGGCAGAGCATAAAGTACGGATTGGAACCCGAGTTCGGCTCCACCGCCGCCGCCCGAATTGAAGTACATCTTGTTTCCCGTCTGGGCCGCCAGGAGACCGGCGGGTTCGATGGTCGAGGTCGTATACTCACCGGCGATAGCCATCGGCGTGGCGCGCGGATCGATGACAAACAGACCGCCGCCGCGAAGCGTGACAAACGCCAAGTTACTGGTGGAGTCCGGCAGCGCCAGGATGGGGGCGTTGTCCGGCCGAACACCGTCCTCATCGGCGGAGCCGAACTGTTTGAGGGCTCCGCTCGGCGTCGTCCCATCGGCAAGATTCAGAGTGGCGCTATGGTCGAGGGTAAAGGTGTTGGCTGCGTAATCGGTGTTGATTCTCTGTACGAGTTTGCCGTTCTGGTTAGCGACCAGAATATAGGTCTCATCCGGCGAAGGGACGGCTGCGTGAGCTTGCTTGCCTACATCGACCAGGAAGACCGGCTTTCGTGTTGCCGCCTCGATGATGAGGACATGTCCGGTGGCCACAAACGAGATGATGGCATGCGTGTGGGACGCATTGAAGGTGATGTAGTGCGGTCGACGCGGTGTTGCCGTGTCGTCCAGCCGCTGTGCCAATTTCGCTAGTTCGAAGACCTCCGGTTTTGCCTTGGACGCCGCATTCCGGGACAACTTTCTGCCATCGAATATGTACAGCTTGCCGCCGATGTCGTCATCGGGAATGGTGCTAGGCGGGAAACCCGATTGGTCGATCATCCAAACCTCGTGATTCGATTTGTCGGGTGCAGAGACTCCAATGGGAGAAAAGGCAGATAACGTTAGAAACAAGGCGACACCGAACGTGGTGGGGGGAAATCTATGGCGCATGGCGTTCTCCTGAACGGAGGCTGGTCATTTTTCCTTTTGAGAACCGAGGTTACTCATCTTGAGCGGAGGTGAATTTTCGACCCGATCTAATTTCTAACGACAACTTGCCGTCGCACGGGTTCACCTGAATCTGGGACGTTCCGGGTTTGGGTGTTTCGAATCCTGAAATATCCGTCCGTGGCGTATCGCGGACGAGACGCTCGCCCCGGTTACGGTAACGGAACCGACGAGCCACTTCGTGAAGGGCAAAATCAGCAAATTTCCGCTATGGGGGCCATCGACGGACTCCGGACCGAGGTAAATCGGAACTCCATGTCCCCGTATAGATGCAAGACGCTTCCTTGGATAGAAGCGTGTTACCATCCGGTCTCGACACCACAGAGAAGGGAACCAACGTGAACTCGGGAAAAGTGCTAGTCACCGGAGCGACCGGCCATCTCGGCGCCAATCTCGTACGCCGCCTGCTGGCCGACGGAGACGAAGTCCGTGTCCTGATTCGGCAGGGCCGCGACAACGGGGCTTTGGCGGGACTCGACGTCGACCGAGCCTATGGCGATTTGCGGGATTCCGAGGCGGTCGACGCGGCTGTGCGCGGCTGTTCCCGCGTCTATCACTGCGCGGCGCTGGTCTCGACCATAGCCGGGAATGGTGCCCATAAGCGGGAAGTCTTCGATACCAACGTCCTGGGCACGCGGCACATTCTGCAAGCCGCCGTCCGCCACAGCGTCGACAAGGTCGTGGTCTCCGGATCGCTCAGCGCCACCGGGTACGAACCGGACCGCCCCAGCCACGAAGGCATGCCGTTCTATCCCTTCGATCGCCATCTGCCCTACGGTTTCACCAAGCATCTGGCGGAGCACGAGGCCTTGCGTGCCCACGCGGACGGCCTCAGCGTGGTCGTCGCCACCTCCTGCGCCATCGTCGGTCCGCATGATTACAAGCCGTCGCGCATGGGACGCGTGCTCATCGACTACGCCCATGGCCGGCTCAAGGCCTATATCCCCGGCGGCTTCGAATTCGTCTCCACCCGCGATATCGCCGAGGGCCATGTGCTCGCCATGCGGAAAGGCCGTTCCGGGCAGAAGTACATCATCAGCACCGCTTACGCCAGTGTGGACGACCTGATGGCTCTCTACGGGCAGGTGACCGGGCGACCGTCCCCTGGACTGCGCTTGCCCGCACCCGTCATGGCCGCGCTGGCGGAAGTGGCCGACAAGACCTGGTTCCGGATCTTTCCCAACTCGCCTCGGCGATTCACGCCTGCCGCGGTGCGCCTGCTCTCGATGCGGCGCCGGGCGGATCACGAGAAGGCCGGACAGGAATTGGGCTATCGGCCCACCAGCCTGGCCGAAGCGATTCGGGAAGCCTACGAGGATTTCGTGCGCCGCGGTGTCATCACCCCACCTAAGTGAAACGGCTATTGGTCCCCGTTATCCACCCTTGGTCATATGGAGAGTACTGACGATGAGGAATGCGCAAGACACATCCCGGCAATCGCCGCCTGATTTCGCGGAAGCCAAAAACTCCCGGCAAAAGGCCCGTGCCGCCGGCCTCGATCCGGACCGCTGGTACGCGGTGGAATACGACAGCGCGGTCAAGAAAGGGGAGGTGAAGGAAGTCGTGTTCTGGAAGAGGTCCATTGCCCTGTTCCGCGGCAAGGACGGCGGGCTCGCGGCCGTGCAGAACCGCTGTCCGCACCGCCAGCTCAAGCTCACTCACGGCGTTGTGGATCGCTGCCATCTGCGCTGCGCCTATCACGGCTGGACGTTCAACCGGGACGGCTGGCTGATCGATTATTCCCATGACAGCTTCGGCAGACCGCTCATCAAAAACCGGTTGCGCACCTACCCGGTAAGCGTCCGCTACGGCCTGATCTGGCTGTTTCCGGGCGATCCGGCCCTGGCCGGAGAGCGAAAGATCCCCGAAATTCCAGAACTTACCGGAGACCATCCATGGGCCAATTTTGCCGTGGATTTCATCTGGCGTACCCACCATTCCATGGTGATCGACAATATCTGTGACTTCGCCCACGCGTTCCTGCATCGGAAATACCGTCCCTTCGTCGACGCCAAGCTCACCCATCACGAAGCCGACGAGGACCGGGTTTACCTGACCTACGACGCCCACATGGCCGCTGGGCGGTTTTCAGGAATTTTCGTCGATCGTAACCGCGTCAACACCCGTTCCATCGAACTGTGTTACGAGTATCCCTACCAATGGACTAACACCGGCGACAGCATCAAGAACTGGTCGTTCCTGCTGCCTATCGACGAACGGACCACCCGCGTGTTTTTCCTGTTCTATTTCGACAGCGTCAAGATTCCGCTGCTTTCCGTGAAAACGCCGAAGTGGCTGACCCAGATGGTGCTGAACGTCGCCAAACCTCTGGTGTTCAAGCCCATACTGCTGGAGGACGGAATTGCCCTGGAAGCCGAGCAACAGGGCTATGAGCAGCATTGGGATGCACCGCCCATCGAGCTCAACCCCGTCGTGCCGATGTTTCAGCAGTTGACGGCGCGGAAGTGGGAGGATTATCTCGCCCGCGCGGCGGCCTCGGCCCGAGGCGGCAATCCGGGCCATCGAGAGATTCCGATATCCGGCGATTGACGCCGAAATCGCGCTTGGGCCTTTGTATGGCCGGTGGCTTCATCGCTCGGTTCTCGTGCAATATTCGGGGAATCTGAAATCGGTCAGAACGCGTTCCATAACGGTTCCGTTACACCCAAACTCCCGGGATCATCAGCTTCTGCCAACCGCCCAGAAACATGATCCACACGACTACCGTAAGCCAATGAAACAGTATCGGCACCCAAATCGATCCCGACTTCAAATAGGTGAGGGTGCATACGATGCCGAGCAGTGTCGCCAGCACCAAAAAAACCGGGTCGAGAAACACCGCTCTTCGTGACAACAAACCATTGACGGGATGGGAGGCCACAAAGGCAACGAGACTGACCGAGGACCAAACGAGTTTTGTTCTCGGAGAAACCGCTTCAACCGGATGCGGCAGTAAGACGGCACGATATAAGACTTCCTCTACAAGACTCGGCGTCACGAGCAAAACGACGGGCGTCGAGGCGATTACCCAGGCGGATGCCTTCATCAACTCCGGGCGACAAAATCCCGTCGCCCATCCGATCAGCAGAGCGCACAGCGCGTAAATGCCGAATAACCCAAGGCATCCGCGCCAGGTCCGGCGCTTGGGGAAGGTCTTGAATGCCAGTCTTATGCTTTGCAAACGCATGTTCAACATCGCTCTCGGGCCTTATTCCTCGATGATGCCCTGTGTGCGGGCCGGCTCAGCGGCGACGGGTGCCGCGCTCATCATCGACGCCGTGGCGATCGTGATGCCGATCAGGGACCATGCTACTATCGCTGCGATGTTCGGCAACACGCCCTTCAGAACATCGGTCTTGATACTCTTGCCGTGCAAATCTGCAGGACTCTGCATTGAGCAGCCGGTCCTGCTCGACCTCAATTGAAAAAGATAGGGAATCGCATGAAACGAATGACAGTCTTCGCCCTCTTAGTGTGTGTTCTGACATTTGCCGCCTCCGGTTCGGCCGAGGTCGTGCCGTCGACCGCAGGACGCATACATCACGTTGTGATCGTTTGGCTCAAGGATCATGGGAGTTCAGCGGCGCGCCAACAGTACATCGAGGCGACCAAATCGCTTTCGAAGCTGCCGATGGTGTCGAGCTACCACGTGGGAGCCGCTCTGCCCGGCAAGCGGGACGTTGTCGACAGCTCGTACGATGTGGCTATCGTGGCCACGTTCGAGAATGCACAGGCGCTCGATGAATATTCGCGACATCCGGACCACGATAAGGTGATCAACGAAAGAATGAAACCCTTGGTGGACAAGGTCATCGTGTATGATTTCGTCGAGGCCCCATGAGGCTTCCTAAGCATCGAGCACGAGTATGACCGGCTGGCCTAGCGAACGGGCAGCGAGCGTCTTCGAAGAGTTCTTAGTGACGGGAAGTGCAGGATATCGACTGCGGGTACGGCCGGATCACGGTGTGCTGCTTGATGATGCCTATCAAGTTTTGCAACCGGATAGTGCTTGTCCTCCAACCGAGGCTGCTGATTCTCCATTAAAGATGGAGGCAGGACTCAAGTGTGTCAGGGATTCTTGCGATCAGCGCGATCGAGGATGAAGCGCGCCGTCATTAAATCCAGATGGCCGCCGCCGCCGTTTTTGAACAGGGTGATGTCGGCGGGAGACCGTCTGCCGGGATGGATGCCGCGGCATAGCTCGAAGTGATCGGCCAAAACGTCCGTCACGGATATCACGCCGTTCCGGATAGGAATGCAGAGTTCGCCGATATGGGCGACAGTGGTCTCGCGGGAGTCGACGAATATCTTGGCTCGCCGGATGGCAGTGTCGTCCGCCTCCCGCATATCCGGAGTAAACGCGCCGACCAAGTCCAGGTGGGTTCCGGGCTTGAGCCATTCGCCCCGGATGAGCGGAGCGGTGGCCATGGTCGCGCAGGAGACGATATCGGCGTCGCGTACCGCTTGTTCCAGGTCCGTCGTGGGGTGTATCGAAGTCCGTAGGCCAGCCAGGGAATCCGCTAATCTTACTGCACGGCGCGGCGTGCGGTTCCAGATCCATACCGACTCGATCGACGGGCGGACGGCCAGATGCGCTTGAATCAGATGAGGCGCCATGGCGCCGGCGCCGATCATGAGCAGCCTCTTGGCATCTTCACGGGCCAGGTGCTTCGCGCCCAGTGCGGAATCGGCGGCCGTTTTCCACAAGGTGAGAGCGGTGCCGTCGAGACACGCCAAGGGTCGACCGTCCTCGGCGCCGAACAGAACGTAAAACCCCTGTACCGAGGGGAGTCCACGGGTTTGATTGTCCGGGAAGACCGTCACCAGCTTCGCCCCGACGCCGAGTTTGCTTTGCCAGGCGGCCCGTACGAGAAAGTGCTGCGTTTGCCCGTCCGTATGCGATCGGCTCAGCAGCAGATCGTCCATCGCATCGATCTCGCTGCTGTGGGCCGTTTCAAGCCAGGCCACTAGAGACGGATAATCGAGCCCGTCGTTTATTTGTTCGGCGCCGATCCATTTCATCCAGGCTCTCCGAAGAATGCTCCTGTAGCGAAGCCTACCACGAATCGCCTGACTTGAAATTCAGTATGATCCCGCCGGGAACGCTGTCCGGCGGTTCAGCTGTCTTATTGACGTATTGATGAGGTTTTGGTTTTCGGAGCCGGGCTATGTCTACCATCGTCTCTCACGCGGCGGTTCCGATCGCGCTGAGCGCCTGTTTTCCGGATGGCATTCTATCGCCTGAGGTTGTGCTATTGGGTGTCGCCTGCTCGATGATTCCGGATCTGGATGCAGTCGGTTTTGCGTTCGGGGTGCGCTACGGTGATCCGTGGGGACACCGCGGCATGACTCACTCCATCTCCTTCGCACTATGCCTCGGAGCGTTATCGATGGCCGTTCTGCCCGGTGAACACAAATCTTGGCCGGTTTTCGTATTCCTGTTTCTTTCGAGCTTATCCCATCCCGTCATCGACGCCCTCACCGACGGCGGTCTGGGCGTTGCGCTTTTCGCGCCGTTCTCGAACAAACGTTACTTCTTCGCCTGGCGACCGCTCGCCGTGCCGCCCATAGGAATCTACGCCTTCTTTTCGGCCCGGGGATGGCTTGTGCTTAAAAGCGAGATGCGCTGGATTTGGCTGCCCTCGGCCTTGTTATTCGGTGTGGCGCGGGTCGTTAAAGCGCTCTTGTGATCGTTTTGCCTTTAGGCGACATTTAACGGCTCCCCGTCGTGAAATAGAACCAGCTGGCCGCGGCGCAGTTTGGTCCAGATTTCGTTGTCGGTAAGCGGGAGAGTGGCGATGACAGTCACTTTGTCGTACGGTGTCGTGAGTTCGCTGAAGTCTACCGTGATGTCCTGATCGACCAGGTGGGCGCAGCCGAACGGCGCTTTGCGCGTGATGAAGTGCAGATTCGTGGAACAGTGCGCGAAGAGGGAATCGCCGTCGGAAAGAAGATAATTGAAATCGCCGTGTTCCGCGATCTCGGCAGTGATACGCTCGACCACGCCATAGACCTGTTCTCGGCTCGGGGAACCATGTGGGAACGCCCGACGCAACGCATTCAACAGATAGCAGAAGGCTCTTTCGCTGTCGGTATCGCCGACCGGCTGAAAGACGTCATCGGGGCGCGGCGGATCGAAATGTTCCAAGGTGCCGTTATGGGCGAAGATCCAGTAACGGCCCCACAGTTCTCTTCGGAAAGGATGGCTGTTCTCAAGGGCAATTCGGCCTTTGGTGGCCTTCCGAATATGGGCGATGACGTTGGTCGAATGGATCGGGTAATGGCGCACCAGATCGGCTATCGGCGATTCGACTGTCGCTTTGGAGTCGACGAATAAGTGGCAACCGCGGCCTTCGAAAAAGGCGACCTGATTAGCGATGAACTTCAGCCAAGCGAATTTGCCACTCGGGTCGAGGCTTAGCGAACGCCGCGGCGCGCGCCAGCCG
Source organism: Methylocaldum sp. RMAD-M (assembly GCF_017832375.1). Taxonomy (NCBI): domain Bacteria; kingdom Pseudomonadati; phylum Pseudomonadota; class Gammaproteobacteria; order Methylococcales; family Methylococcaceae; genus Methylocaldum; species Methylocaldum sp. RMAD-M. Next base: position 302,050 of record NZ_JAFIBZ010000005.1, read on the forward strand.
TTGAAGCAGGGTTTTGAGATTGAAACGCCGATTGAAGCGGTATTGGAACTCGGCCAGGTACCGCTGGGCGTATTTCTCGAATTTGAACGCGTGATAGGTGCCGGAAATGGCTGTCTTCAGGTTGCTCAACAGCGTATTTACCCAATGAAACTCCGGATGTTGCGCCGACTGCCGCCCAGAGCCCAGGATCAGGCGATGATGGCAAGCGACGACCTGGTGCAGCCTCCGAAACCCGCTCAGGCCATCGGTGAGTGCGTAGGTCGACGGGGCCAAGGCGCGTTTGGCCCAGACCGCGATAGCCTGCTGCGTGAACGGCAGGGGATCGACGCGCAGGAACAACGGACGCCCGTCGTCCGTGGTTTGTACCGCCATCACAAAGGCCAACTTGTTTTCGGAGCCACGCCCCGGTTTCCCCGGCCGCTCACCGCCCAG